>JAEELW010000094.1 GCA_016282915.1 Lachnospiraceae bacterium
ATGGCTTATAGATTATTGGTGCAATAAAGATGTTCGCGGTCTTATCCAAATGCCATTTTCCAGACATTGGATCATGCATATTGAAGCTTGTTTAAGGATAAAGAAGAAAATCCATTCGTAAAACAATTGATATAAATAGATTGCGATAAAACCACGCATTGCGATTTGGGTGAATATGTGATATGCTTTTATTATACACGCAATGCGAGGTAATGATATGGATGTAGCAAAATCAGTAAAAGAGCTGAGAGAAAGCACAGGACAGAGACTCATAGTGCTGACAGATGACAAAGAAGGGATTGCATTGGTCCCTGCAAATGTGTTTGAAGAGAATATGAAGCATGCCATGGAATATGCTTCGGTAAAACCCGAGGAGTAATAACAGAAGCGGGATAAGACGGTATGCCGCTTTCGATCGTTCGGGATTATGTATTACAGGGAGTAGGGAGAGAAAATGATCCAGGACATTTATCCAAGCAGATTAAATAATGCGTATTGCAATTGTGAAATAATTGATAATGATGTATTGTTGGTATTCGATAAAGACGGAAAAATCCTGATCGGGGAAAAGGACGGGGACATTTGTTTTCTTTTGGGAAAAGAGGCGTATAACAGAGATTCGATCTACCTTTTTTCTATGGATGAAACACGCTATTTTCTTCTGAAACAGGAAACGGATTTCAAAAAAGAGGGTTTTGAATATTATACGATCAGGGACGTCAGGGATAAATTCTCCGGGAAAGAGGTTTTTGTGGTATTTACCGGATATCATTTATGGAAATGGTATTCGGACAATATATATTGCGGGAAATGCGGTAAAGAATTGCTTCCTGATGAAAAAGAAAGAGCACTACGATGCCCGGAATGCGGAAATATCATTTATCCAAGGATCAATCCTGCGGTTATTGTCGGAGTCATTAAGGGTGATTGCCTTTTGATCACCAAATATCGCAGAGGATACGGGCATAATGCCCTGGTAGCGGGCTTTACCGAAATAGGGGAGACTCTTGAGGAAACCGTGGCAAGAGAAGTTATGGAAGAAACCGGGGTAAAAGTCAGGAATATAAGGTATTACAAATCCCAGCCCTGGGGCATGGCACAGGATATTCTGGCGGGATTTTACTGCGATGCGGAAGGTGAAGGCAGGATCTGTATGGATGAAAGCGAACTCAAATACGCAGAGTGGGTTAAAAGAGAAGAGATAGAGCTTCAACCGAACAATCTCAGTCTGACAAATGAGATGATGAAAGTGTTCAAGGAGAATAAAACGGATTTGTCGGGAAATACCGGCCGGGCAGGGGATAAACGCGCGGGAAAAGAATGATCAGGTGAAAAAGTTTCGCTGCTTTAATAAACATGACATATAGATGTCATGTTTATTTTGGTATGATACACATGGAGCGTGAGAGGAACGCAGACAGTCATTGGATCAGGTCCCGGTATTATGCTCCATCAGAGAAGAGTGGACGTTTTGTGAAAACCCTTTACAAGGAGGAGACAGCATTATGAGATTGGACGGTTTTGGTTTACTGGTTGAAGATATGGCGAAGATGATCCGCTTTTATCGGGATGTGCTCGGATTTGAGATCCGGGAAGCAGAGGATACTTCCAATGTATACCTTGTGAAAGATGGAACATTGTTTCTGTTATATGGGAGAAAAGATTTTGAGAAGATGACAAACCACCGATATGAGTATGTTAAGGGACTGAATGGTCATTCGGAGATCGCTCTTTATGTCGATACCTTTGATGAAGTAGATGCTGCTTTTAAGAATGCTGTAGAGAATGGTGCTACAGCGGTCCTGGAACCGGAGCTCGAACCCTGGGGACAGAGAAGCTGCTATATCGCCGATCCGGAAGGAAACCTTATCGAGATCGGTTCCTGGAATAAGCCCTTTGAAGAGAAGGATGCGGGGAGGTAAAGAGTGATGGCTTTTGATTTCAAAAAGGAATATAAAGAGTTTTATCTGCCGAAAAACAAGCCCGGTATCGTGACAGTGCCGGGCATGAATTATATGGCTGTGCGCGGAATGGGGGATCCTAACCGGGAGGATGGAGAATATAAGCAGTCTATCGGATTACTGTACGGAATTGCTTTTACGATCAAGATGAGTACACGCCGACCGAAGGGAGGGGGCATTTCCGCCGGTGACCATCAGATTGACGGATATTTTGATTATGTTGTTCCGCCGCTGGAGGGATTTTGGTGGCAGGAAACTGCTTCGGCAAAGCTGAATTTCAATACGGCGGTCGATGTGCTATCCGAGGGGAGTGGGCGATGTAAGCAGAACGGTATTGCCTATGCCCACAAGGAAGACTTCCATTGGATCTCTGTGATCCGTCTTCCGGATTTTGTGACAGAGGATGGTCTCCGGTGGGCGATTGAAGAAGCAACGAAAAAGAAAAAGCAGGATTTCTCTAAAGTTGAGTTCCTGACGATCGAGGAAGGACTATGCGTGCAGTGTATGCATATCGGTTCTTATGATGATGAGCCGGCTACAATCGCTATGATGCATGAGTTCATGGAACAGCAGGGCTATAAATTGGACATTACGGATAAACGCAGGCATCATGAGATCTATCTGAGTGATGCCAGGAGGGTGGCTCCGGAGAAATTGAAGACTGTGATCCGGCATCCGATAAAAAGGAAGGAGAGTTGATCTTATGGAGTACATCAGAGTTACAAAGGAAAATCTGGAAAAAGAGCACATCTGCTGTGCCATTTCCAATAATAAGGATGTGCAGGTATCCTCAAAGAAGGCCTGGCTTGCCGGCCGTTTTGACGAAGGACTTGTTTTTCTGAAGAGTGTGGAACGCGGCAAGTGCTTTATCGAATATATCCCGGCGGAAAATGCCTGGATCCCGATCGAGGCGGATGGGTACATGTACATTGACTGCCTGTGGGTGTCCGGGGCTTTAAAGGGGCATGGGTATTCTTCGGATCTGCTGAATGCCTGTATGGAGGACAGCAAAGAGAAAGGACGAAAGGGTCTGTGTATTTTATGCACAGCAAAGAAAAAGCCGTTCCTGGCTGATCCGAAGTTTCTGGAATACAAAGGTTTTATCGTAGGTGATGAAGCTGATAACGGCATCCGGCTTATGTATTTACCGTTTGATAAAAAAGCGGATGTGCCGCGATTCAGGGATTGTGCCAAACATCCGCATATAAAAGAGAAAGGCTATGTTTTGTATTACACGAGTCAATGTCCGTTTAATGCAAAGTATGTTCCGGTCCTGGAGCAGACGGCCAAAGAGAATGGTATTCCGTTCCGGGCGATCCATATTGAAAGCAGAGCGGAAGCGCAGAATGCTCCGACTCCTATTACGAATTATGCACTGTTCCATGATGGTGAGTATGTTACAAATGAGCAGATGAATGATAAGAAGTTCCTGAAGCTGGTCAATGGCTAGGAGGAAGAAACAGCTGCGGCAATATGATCATAAGCAGAGAGTAAGTGTATAATATCCAAATGCAAATATGCAGATAGCAATTGATTATCTGCATATTTTTTTATAATATATATGCAATCGATGAAGAATACTACTACAATGTACTCCGGGATTCATCTAAGGGATGGCATATGCATATTTCCGATTTCCAAGTCAGGGATCTGCAGAACAGAGACTTTTGTCCAAAGAATCCACATTTGGTGAAGGGAGAAAAGCAGAAATATGATCAGGAGAGCAAAAGTAGAAGATGCCGAAATACTTGCAGCTTTGGCGCTCCAAATGTGGACGGATCATGATCCGGAAGATATGGCAAAAGAGTTCCGGGAACTGGTGATGATCCATATGGCTCTGGGATCTGAGGAAGCCAATCGGATCATATGTTTCAGGAAGGATATTTAGATACGCATGCTTGAATTTAAGAAGATTACGGATTTTCCGAGAGGAACAATATATGACATATTGCAGGATGCATATTCATATGATGCAAGGAATAAGGAAATCTGGGAGAATAACTGGAAAGAGACAGATGATTTCTTTTATGATAATCCGGAAATCGCGGAAAAATACGGACTGGTCAGCTGTATAGACGGAGAAGCCATAGGATTTGTTACGTGGGATCCGCGAAAACGGCCGGAGTATGTCGAGATCGGCCATAACGGGATCAGGGAAAAGTATAAGAGACAGGGATACGGACACAGGCAGCTGGAAGAAGCGATCCGCAGGATCAAAGAGTATGAAGGCTTGAAAAGGATCATAGTATGCACGAACAGCAAGCTGGCGGCTCTCAAGAATTATGAATCGGTCGGATTTCAGCTTTATGACAGGAAGCCGAATGGAACGGAAAGTGCCTATAGCGGCGATTATCTGTACTATGAGATAGTGCTCCGACCCTGATATAAGACGGGAGAAGGGGGATAACGATCATGGATGAAATGACCCTGCAGGATATACTGAAATCGAATTATGGAATAGAATCCTCTTCCCTGGAATTTTTAAGAGAAGGCGGCGGTCACACATATATCGTGACCGGGAAGAATAAATACCTGCTTAAACTTATAGGCCCCGCGTTTTCGGATACGGCAAGACAGTCTGCAGCTATCATGAGATACCTGGAAGCGAACGGATTCCCGGTCCCTGAAACGATACTTGCAAAGAGCGGAGAAGCTGTTTTTGAAACGGAAGCCGATGGTGAGAAAAAACAGATAGTCCTCATGGAATTCATCGATGGAGACGAGCCGGAGCTTGAAAAATGTGCATCCGAAGCCGGAAGGCTTGCCGGCAGATTTCATCAATTGATGGAGAAGTATCCGGAGGAGCCGGTATCAAAGGGAAAAGAATTCTTTGTCGGACGATATCTGGAATTCCTTCGTAAGAAGGATTATCCGCGCATTGCGGAGTATGAGGAACTTGGAGAGCGCCTTTGGGATATGCTTAAGGATCTTCCACAGGGCAATTGTCACGGGGATCTTCACAGAGGAAATCTGATACAAAAAAGCAACGGACAGATATATCTTGTGGATTTTGATACGGTATGCCGGGCTCCGCTTATGTTTGACGTCATGGTCATGTGTGACATGACGGACTATTTCAATCTGAAGCAGGAAGACATTGAACTGACCGGGAAAGTATACCGGAAGTTTCTTTCGGGATATTCGGAGTATCATGCACTCAGCCGTGAAGAGATCCTTTCATTTCCCTGCTGGGTGGCGATCCGGCATTTTCAGCTGCAGGCCACGATACTTGAGATATATGGAATCGATTGCATAGATGAAGCTTTTATCGACGGACAGCTTTATTGGCTGAATAAGTGGCAGGAAGCTATGGACAGATTTTCGGAAGGATTGTGATCATCGGCGGCTGCTCTTGCATGACGCAACCTGTAGTTGCGTGACATCACAAAAACGCTCACAGGAGTTGGTGGAGCATACTGCACATGTCTGGTAATCTGTATTTGCGACGCGGAGCACCGGTAAACAAAGTAAAAGCAGATATGGATGATAAGGAGGCAATATGAGTTTTGGGAAGAATCTTCAGTATCTACGCCAGCTTAGTAAAAACATGACGCAGGAAGCTTTGGCAGAAAAGCTGAATGTAAGCCGCCAGACGATCTCTAAATGGGAGATGGATGCGGCGAATCCGGAAATGGAAAAGGCACTTGAAATATGCAGGATATTTAACTGCTCTCTGGATAATCTGTTCAGGGAGGAAATGGACAGGCGCAGCGACGCATACTCAGATCTTCGTATAGAAGAAGTTGCCGGATTTCGTTACATAGAGCATACAGTGATCAGTACGGAACCTGAGAGTGATGCGATCAGCCGGATGCATAAGACAGCAAAAGAAAACGGCATAGAGGATCCGCGGGTCATCGGATGGGATTTTCCGAATCTGTCACAGGAGCAGATAAATGTTTTTAATATGCACGGATATACGGCAGCTTTGATATTGCCTGAAAACGTAAAGCCTGAGGGGTATCAGATCAAAGAACAGTCCGCTCATAAATATGTGGCCATTCACATTGAAAGACCTTTTGAGAATCCTTTTGTGACAATACCTGGAGCGTATCACACCCTGTTTGATTTCATGAGAACGAACGGTCTGGAACGGGTGGAAAACGAGGTGATCCCCTGTTTTGAAACGGACGGAGAAAGCATGGATGTTTATATAGCGTGTAAGTGAGGTGTGATTTATGAACTTACAGCTGTTAAAGGCGGCCACTTCTGATGCGCTTACATTGAACGGAATATCGAAGCGTGCGTTTGACAGCGATATTTCAGTCGGGGCGCCTTCAGCGGGAGGACCTCCGGGATATATGTCGCTTTCCTTTCATACGAAAATGGCACGTCAGGAGCATCTGTATAAACTGACTGATGAAGGCCTGATCGTTGGCGGAGCGGTCCTGTTTCTGAAAAATGATATTCTGAATGTCGGAAGGATATTCGTTGCGCCGGAACATTTCCGAAAAGGGTATGGGATCTTTATCATGCGGGAAGTGGAAAAGATGTTCCCGGAAGTAAATGAGTTTACACTGGACACCCCTGTTTGGAATATCAGGACAAAGCGTTTTTATACTAAGCTTGGCTATAAGGAAATAAAGCGCGATAAGGAATTTGTGTTTTATTCAAAACATCACAATATAAAAAAAACAACGCTCCGGACAAAAAGGAACATAAATTGACAGGAATACTTTTGCAGCTCCGTGTAGAATAAAATCATCAAAGAGAGGAAGTGTGACGGATGGAGTGGCTTAGCTGCATTCGGAAAGCGATCGATTACATGGAAGAGCATCTGGAAGACAATATCAGTGCGCAGGATGTTGCCGGACAGGTCTTTATGTCATCATTCTTTTTTCAGAAGGGCTTTTCGCTGATGACCGGGTACGGACTGGGTGAGTATATCAGAAACCGCAGGCTGTACAAGGCGGCACTGGACCTTCAGAAAACGGATGAGAAGATAATCGA
>JAEELW010000095.1 GCA_016282915.1 Lachnospiraceae bacterium
AGGAAGAGCTCTCTCATTGCGGTGTTGATGGCATCGCATACCAGGTCGGTGTTGAGGGCTTCCAGTACGGTAAGGCCCGGAAGGATCTCAGCAGCCATAGCGGCGGAGTGGGTCATGCCGGAGCAGCCGATGGTCTCCACCAGCGCTTCCTGGATGATGCCGTCCTTTACGTTAAGGGACAGTTTGCAGCCGCCCTGCTGGGGAGCGCACCAGCCGATACCGTGGGTGTAACCGGAGATGTCCTTGACATCTTTAGCCTTGACCCATTTTGCCTCCTCGGGAATGGGGGCTGCGCCGTGGTGTACGCCCTGGTGTACCGGACACATTGCTTTGACTTCTGTTGAGTAAACCATGTAAAAAACCTCCTTGCGTGAATTTATAAATAGTCTTCCGGAACAAACGGAGCGGTTCCGGAAAACTCCACATCTGATCCTATATTATACATACATTCGCGCTTCCTGTACAGAAGAAATTCGATACGGACCTGCCGGGGGCAGGGGAGCGCTCATTCGTCCAGCGTGATGACCGGGAGCGTCGGCGGAGTGCTTACCCTGACCTGATCGGGGACATCCCCGACCGGTATCACCTTATTGCCGCTCAGGAGGACGGGAGTGCCGTGACCGGCCATGAGTTCCGCCGCATAATCCTCGACGCTTTCGAGCTTTCTGTCAAACATCATCCCGCCCATGGGGCCGTCATTCAGCGCATGGATATCGCTTCCGGCAGTCATGGGGACGCCGAGCTTTTTTGCGTATTCGTAAGCCAGGGCGTTCTGGCAGGGCGGATTCGCGGCGTTGCAGATCTCGATGCCGTCGCAGATGCCCGGGGTAAGGGTGATGCGGCTTAAATAGCCGCGTTCCCGGTAAGGATGCGCCTGGACCAGGATCCCTCCGGCGGCGTGAACGGATCTGTAAAGCTCCCTGCGGGACCAGGACAGCATGTCTGGATTGTCCAGCAGCCATTTTTCGCCAACGCCGTAGAGCAGATATTCATCGCCTTCAAAATTGAATTCGATGCCGAAAAAGACCGAGATTTCTTTCCCTTCGGCAGCCTTTAAAGCGGCGCGGTAGCCGGACATATACATCTCTACCCGTTCGGGCCAGGAAAGTTCCCTGGGCACCGCGCTGTTACCGTTGAAGAAGTGGTCGGTCACGATGAAGCCGCTGAAGCCGCGGGATATCATAAAATCGGGATAATCCGCACCGTCGGCCCTTCCGCAGCGGCTGGCCTGACAGGTGTGGAGATGGGTTTCGTAAATATACGGCATATCCGGATCTCCTTTGGGATTTTTAGCCTGTTTATTCTAACAGTATCTCAGGAAAAAGGCAAGAAGCAGCAGCTCACGGCCGGGAGGGCGGGGCGGTGGGACGCGGAATGTACGGGCCTGCGGACAGGCAGGAGGATACGCTTTTTTGCGGGCAGAAAAATCATTGACGCAGACGGAGTTGTACCTGTATAATAGTTTGATGTGACGGTATCTCCGCCGGCAGGCGGAGGGACGATTTTTCCGGCGTGAATTCGGCGGCACTTGTTTTTGTCGCTTGAATCCCGACGGGAGTCAGTGGTATTCAGGAAGGACAGAGCAGACGATGAGTGATGAAACGCGGACAGTAGACGGTGAAATGACAGAGACTGCGGAAGCAGCTGTGGATGGTGCGGAAAAGGCTGCGGTAACGGATCCCGGGACCGGGATGGCGGAAACCGGGCTTCCGGGAGCTGCGGATACGGAAATTTCGCTGACGGAAAACAATGATATGATAACGGAAGAAGCTGAGACTGCGTCCGCGAAGTCTGCAGGAGACGGAAAGGCGGCCGTGTCAAAACCCGGATCGCCGAAGAACGGGAAAAGAAGACGGAAAAAGAAAATGAAGCTTACGATGCCGATCCTCGCGGGGATGATCGCGGCATCGCTTATTGTGGTGGTCGTTCTGGTATTGGCGGTGATCAGCCTGTTTCAGACGGAGGAAGCTCCGTCCGAAGACGGGCAGCGCATGGTAGCCCAGGCCGGAGGCGAGGAGAGGGTATCGAGCCTTACCGGAAAAGCGGGCGCTCCGGCGCAGCGCGAGATCAAGGAGCTGAAGCCTGCGGAGGATCCCACACCTACCGCGACGCCCACACCCACACCGGAACCCGAGCCCGAAGAGGACGAGGCGGATATGGAAGAAGGTGAAGGAGAAGGCGAGGGCGAAGAGGAAGAAGATGCCGAAGAGGGCGGAGACGGTGATGCCACGCTTACCGTAGCCGCTACCAACAGCGGCTGCAGATTTCAGGATGCGGGCACCGTTGTGCTTTCGGCAAAGTTTGACAGCGTACCGGCTTCCGAGGACGGCCAGCTTTATGTTTATCGTCTGAATCCATTCCAGTATTCTCTGGACGGCGCGGCACAGGTGGGAACGGCAGAGCTTTCAGCCAATCCCTCGGCCGGCATCTCTGTAGGAGCGATCGGCCTGCAGCAGTGCCTCTGCAGCAAATTCGTGTTCGCGGTGAAGAACGGCGGCATGCAGATGCTGGGCGAGCCGCAGTATATCACCAATCCGGAACTCGTGGCGACCAATACCAGGGCCCGTGTGGCTTATCCGCCCAAGGGACTTGCGGATATCTTTTACAATTATAATATGGATACGGAGACCGGCGGTAATCACCTGATCCTTCAGATCAACAATTACGGCAACAATCCGGCCATGCGTCATCCCAATTCCTACGGCGGGGATTCCCATCCCGTGGACGAGGGACCTTTCCAGTATATGTTCAATGCGGCCACTCCCGAGGGCGTGAACGCACTCTTCAATTCCATGCATAATCTGGCGGCAAGCCATATCACCCAGGATTTCATCATCGGTAACGAGGTGAACGAGCGCAAATGGTGCTATGTGACCTATATGGACTGGGACAGCTACGTGCGTAATTATATGCAGGTCTTCCGTGTGGCCTACAACGCCATCAAGAGCGCAAATGCCAACGCACGCTGCTTTATCTGCCTCAGCCAGGACTGGGACCGTAACCGTACGCCGGGTGAAGAGGAATATTACCGCTACATCGACGCCAAGGATTTCATCGCGAAGTTCAATTCGATGATTTCCGCAGGCGGAAATATCGACTGGTGCGTGGCCTGCCACCCGCATCTGGTGCCGCTGACCTATGCGAAATTCTGGGATATGGGCGGGATCGCGAACGGCAGCTATTACAACCTTATGGTCACGAGCAATGCGATGCTCACATTCCTGAACCTGTCGGCACTGACCAATTATATGCAGTCGCCGGCGCTGCTCTCGCCTTCGGGCAGAGTGCGCGGTATCATCGCAAGCGAGACGGCCATACCGGCTACGCAGGGGGCGGATGTACAGGGGGCGGCGCTCTATGCGTCTTATAAAGCCTGTATCAGGAATCCCTATATTGAAACCATGATCTATTCACCGGATCCGACCATCGGTTCCGTATTTTCCGACAAGGCCACGGAAGTCTACAATAATATGGGCGGGCCGAACGATGCGACTTATGACGCCTGGGCAAAATCGGTGATCGGGATCTCCGACTGGGGACAGATCCTGCGATGAGAGAAGCCGACAGGGAGAGAAGATGACGGATATCGGTCTTTACAATTCGCTGCTGCAGGAATATCTGCTGCGTCTGGAAGCGCTGCATGAGCTGGATGAAGAGGAAGTGCGTCAGATCATCACACCCATGTGCCGTGTCTTGCGCGTTGGCCGTATCCGCCTGGATTTTTATGAGAATGCGGACCGGGAAGCAGCCCGTCAGGGCCGGCAGGTCGTGCTTTTTACCGAAGAAGACCCGCAGATCCTGAGACCTTTGAGCATGCGCGAGGTGACCGGCGGCGACAATATCGTGATCTATCATTTCTACAGCCGCCAGAACAGCGAGCCCTGGGACGCGGAGGATCTCGAGCGTATCCGCCTGGTGCAGAAGATGCTGCATGCCCTGACCGGACGTGCCCGTCTGCAGGGCCTTCTGGAGCACAGGACTTATACGGATCCCCAGCTTCATACTAAAAATCTTGCGTTTGTGATGCGGCGTTTCGGAAAACTTATCGGACGGCGCGAGATCTACTCTTTCGGCGCGTGCTTCTTTAATCTGAAGCGTTTTTCCCTGGTAAACGAACGTCTGGGCCGCAAGGACGGTACCGATGTGATGACGAGATATATCCTCATGCTGGAGAGCAAGCTTGAGGAGCCGGGCGCCGTAGGACGCGTGGGCGGTGATAACTTCATCGTTGTTTTCAAAAAAGAACAGCTGGATATGGTCCGGACGCATCTGCGCGGACAGGCCGTGAAATACCGGGAGGCCGGAGGGGAGCGCGTGATGATCAGCGCGGTCGCCGGTTTTTATATGACGGATCCCGAGGATGATCTGCGTTCGCCCGAGGATATCATGGACCGCATCAGCGTCGCCTTCGGCACGGCAAAGATGTCGCCGGATACCGATGAGGTCTTTTATTCCGAAACGCTGAAGGGCCGGCAGATCGAGATGAAACGTATCGAGGGGCTGTTCCCCGAGGCAGTGGAGAATAACGAGTTCAAGGTCTATTACCAGCCCAAGGTCAATCTGGAAAACTACGAGCTGGGAGGGGCGGAAGCGCTGTGCCGCTGGTACAGGGGCAGTGAGGTGATCCCGCCCATAGCTTTCATCCCCGTACTTGAACACAGCACGAATGTCTGTGTGCTGGATTTCTATATGCTGGAGCATGTCTGCAGGGATATACGGCGCTGGCTGGATTCCGGCAGGGAGCCGGTACGCGTCTCCGTGAATTTTTCGCGCAGGCATCTGGGTGATATGGATCTGGTGGATCATATCCTGGAGATCATCGACCGTTATGAGATCCCTCACGGTTATATCGAGATCGAACTGACCGAGACCACTTCGGATGTGGAGTTTAACGATCTGAAGCGGGTGGTGGGATCACTCCAGAAAGAAGGGATACTTACGTCGGTAGATGATTTCGGAACGGGCTATTCATCGCTGAATCTGATCCGTGAGGTGCCCTGGAATGTATTGAAGATCGACAAGATGTTTCTGCCGCGGATCGAACATACGGAATCGAGCGTGGAAAGCATCATGCTGCGCTATGTCATTGCGATGGCGCAGGAGATGGGACTGGAATGTATCGTGGAGGGCGTGGAGACTCCCGAGCAGCTGAAGGTGCTGCTGGATAATAAGTGCTTTATGGCGCAGGGCTTTTATTTCGACCGGCCGCTGCCCGTGGCGGAGTTTGAAGCGCGGCTTGACCACAGAAAGGATTACTATTGCGCAGAGGGAAAAAAATGAACGCTATGGATTTCCTGAGAATCCGTCAGAGTCTTTCGGAGCTTTCGGTGAATCATCCGAAGCTCTTTCCGTTTATGAGGGCCGTGCAGGCGGCGGGACTTGCGGAAGGCAGCGTGGTGGAGATGAAGGTGACCACGCCGGAAGGAAAGGAACTGGAGACCAATCTGAGACTGACCGCTTCGGATCTGGAGCTGATCCGGATGCTGCGGGAACTGGGCGGGGCCGCACAGGATCCACAGCCCGAAGAAAGCTGAGAAAAATGAAAGGCGTACGGTATATCCTTCTCGCGCTGCTGCTCTGTCTGCTTTCTATATCCGGCTGCGGCAAAGAGCCGTATGACGGCTGGATCCTCAGGCATTACGGAGATGCCTCGGGAAACCAGGGGATGTTTTATTCGCTTTATAAACCTTCGGAGGATTATCTGATCCTCGTGGACGGTGGCTGGGACGAAAATACAGAGAATGTGCGCAATGTGATAAAAGAATACGGAGGGAAAGTCGATGTCTGGTTCCTGACGCATTACCATAATGATCACGTGAGCGCGTTCAATAATATCTGGGAGGATCCGCAGGGGATCGAGATCAAAGCGGTATACGACTCGCCAATGGACCCGGAGGAGTATATGGCCCGGGCTGAAGAATGGGACCGGGCGGACTGTTTTGAACGTTATCTGCGGATCACAAAAGGGGATGAGCGCGTAAAGCATCTGTACCGTGACGATAAACTGACGCTTTCGGATCTCTCCGTCGAGGTGTTCAATTCCTATGACGAGATCGCGAGGGAAGCGGCCTACGACAAGGATCTGCATAACAACGCTTCGCTGGTGCTGCGCTTTCAGGGGCAGAGCGACAGCATCCTCTTCCTTGGGGATGTGCATACCGAAGCGATGCACCGCATGCTTTATGCCCGTTACGGAGAGAGACTGAAGAGTACGTATGTGCAGCTCGGCCATCACGGGAACAATACGGCGGGCTTCGACATCTATCCCTATATCAGTGCCCGGACGGCGTTCTTTGACGCCCCCGAATGGCTGATGACGGGTGAAAACTATCATTGTGCGGAACTGAAGGCGTATCTGGAGGGGACGGGCTGTTCCTGCCGTGATTATACGGACGTGCCGCAGGAATTTGAGTTTCATTAAGAGGATAACGATGATGAATGTGATCCGCACGGCGGGAACCCTGCTCCTTTGGTTCGGGATCTTTCCGCTGTTTGCCGGGATGCTTCCCGCACAGCTGATCCGGAAAGAAAAAAAGAATGTCGCGGAGCTTTATCTCTGCGGCCTTGTCTTGTGTTTTGCGGTATTTCAATGCTCGGCCATGGCGGTGCTCGTGATCTCGCGGAGGCTTTCCGCGCTGCTGCTCTGCGCCAATCTGATCCTTGCGCTGCTGTCCCTGGCGGGACTGTTTCTTTTTATCTTCCAGAGAAAGAAAGGCCCGGTCTTTGAAGGGCTGCGGCTGAAAGAAAAAAAGAAGCGGGAGCTCCTTTTCTGGGGGGCGTTCTTCCTGATTCTGGCGTACCAGCTTTTCATGTCGGACCGCTATATGACCTCGGACGGGGATGATGCCTATTATCTCGGCCATGCGCTGCTCGCGGACCGCACGGATCTGATGTATGTCTTCGGCCCCTATACCGGTTATGAGAGCGGTACGGATTACCGCCACATGCTCTCGCCTTTTCCGATGTTCATCGCCATGCTCGCGCGTATGAGCGGGCTTCATACCGCAATTGTGGCGCACAGCATCCTTCCGCTGATCCTGATCCCGCTGGCTTATCTGGTGTACGCGCGGATCGGCGTGAGACTGTTTGACGGAGAACGGCGCGGGAGACTGCCGGTCTTTCTATGCTGTCTGGCCCTGTTTACGATCTGGGGCAATACCACGGTCTATACGAGGGAGACTTTTTTCCTGACCAGGACCTGGCAGGGAAAAGCGGTGCTCGCGGCCCTGTTCCTGCCTTTGTGTTTCCTGATCCTCATGCATATCGCGGAAAAGGCGCAGGAGGGGAAAGAGAAGCTTAAGGGCTGGTTTGTGCTTCTCCTGCTCGTGAACCTGAGCGGGGCGCTGTGCAGCAGCATGGCTCTGTTCCTGATGCCGGTTATGGAGGGAGTATTGCTCCTTGTAATGGCACTGCGGGGAAAGAAGCCGAAACTGCTTTTGTGGGGACTGCTCTGCGTGCTGCCGGATATCGCTTTTCTTGCGGTATACACCTTTAATTTCGGCTGGTTTAAGCTGTTGGACGGATTCTATCACGGGTGAGACTATGGCGCGGATCAAAGAACTGCTGGAACTGTACGGAAGATTCAACGGGGGGAACGGCTTCGTCCTTCTGTATTTTGCCGGCCTGCTCTGGCTGTATTTCCATGAGAAAAAGGAAAGCCGCAGGACGATCCTGGTATACGGGGGGATCGGTACTCTGGTCTTTATCTTTTTCCCTCCGGTCTATATGCTCTATGAACGTTTCGTGGATGCCGGGACCTACTGGCGTTTTTTCTGGCTGCTCCCGGTGGGCATCGTGCTTTCCTATGCGGCGACGGAGCTGCTTTATGAGAAAAAAAGCCTGCTGACGCCGGTGCTTCTCCTGCTCATACTCGTGACGGGCGGACGTTTTGTCTATACGGGCGTGACCAACGGCGAACGTGAAAAAGCCACCAATGCCTATCAGATCCCGCAGCGCGTGGTGGATATGATCGACGATATGGAAGAGGCGCGCCGGCCGGATGAGGATCTGAAGGCAGCTTTTGCGCCGGAGCTGCTGGTCTATGTGCGGCAGTACGATACGGATATCTTCATGCCCTACGGACGGGAGATGCTGGATCCGCACTGGAGTGAGACCAACGGCTTTTTCGAGGCGATGAATGCGCCGAGCCTGGATTTTCAGCGCCTGGGAGAGAAGAGCGAGCTGAACCATGTGCGTTTCATCGCGGTGAACCGGGCGAAGCCGCAGGACAACGATCCGGCGGAATACGGTTTCACGCTGGTGGGAACCTATGAATACTATTTTGTCTATGAATTCGAAAAGCCGGCGGAGCAGAAATGGTGAGTGTGTTTTTTCGGATTCTGTGCTATGATAACGGAAGGTAAAAAAGTTACGGCGGCGGCAGCCGGACCGTAAGAAATAATACAATACAGGAGGGTGACTATGAAAGAAACGTATGCAGGTATCGATCTTGGGACATCGGCGGTGAAACTGCTTCTGATGGATGCGGACGGAAAGATCCTGAAGACCGTGTCAAAGGATTATCCCATCAGCTTCCCGAAGCCGGGCTGGTCCGAGCAGAATCCCGAGGACTGGTACAGACAGTCAGTGGCGGGACTGAAAGAGCTGCTGGCGGGCGAAGACGCAAAACTCTGCGGCATCAGCTTCGGCGGACAGATGCACGGCCTGGTGGCGCTGGATGCAGCCGATAACGTGATCCGTCCGGCGATCCTCTGGAACGACGGCCGTACCGAGAAGGAGTGCGTATACTTAAACAGCACCGTAGGACGCGATATCGTTTCGGCCGAGACCGGAAACATCGCTTTCGCGGGCTTTACCGCACCGAAGCTTCTGTGGATGAAGGAAAATGAGCCGGAGTTTTTCGGAAAGATCGCGAAGATCATGCTGCCCAAGGATTATCTGATCTACCGCTTCAGCGGCGTACATGCCACCGATGTTTCGGATGCTTCCGGTATGCTGCTCTTTGATGTGAAGAACCGCAGCTGGTCCAAAAAGATGTGCGAGCTCTGCTCCGTGGAAGACAGCTGGCTGGCAAAGATCTGCGAAAGCTACGAGGTAGTGGGTGAACTGAAGCCCGCACTTGCGGACGAGCTGGGCGTGGGCGCAGGCGTAAAGGTCATCGCGGGCGCCGGGGACAACGCTGCGGCAGCAGTAGGTACCGGTACCGTGCACAACGGCGACTGCAATATCTCCCTGGGGACCAGCGGCACCGTATTTATCTCTTCGGACAACTATTCCGTGGACAGCAAAAACGCCCTGCATTCTTTCGCACATGCCAACGGCAGATACCACCTGATGGGCTGCATGCTTTCCGCAGCATCCTGCAATCAGTGGTGGATGGGCGATATCCTGAAGGATACGGATTTTGCGGCAGCTCAGGCCGGGATCACGAAGCTGGGCGAGAATGCCGTTTATTTCCTGCCTTATCTGATGGGCGAGCGTTCGCCGCATAACGATCCCCACGCAAGAGGCGCGTTCATCGGCATGCGTATGGATACCAGCCGTGAGGACATGGTCCAGGCCGTGTTCGAAGGCGTGGCTTTCGGTCTGCGTGATTCCTTTGAAGTGGCAAAGAGCTCCGGTCTGGATATCAAACGTACCAAGATCTGCGGCGGCGGTGCAAAGAGCCCGATCTGGAGAAAGATCATGGCGAATGTGCTGGGCATCTCCGTGGATACCATCGAGAGCGAGGAAGGCCCCGCACTGGGCGGCGCGATGCTGGCAGCTGTGGGCTGCGGACGTTTCGCATCCGTGGAAGCGGCAGCGGAAGCCATCGTGCGCGTGACCGGTACCGTGGAGCCCGAGGAAGCGCTGGTGAAGAAGTACGAAGAGCGCTATGCGATGTTCCGTGAGCTGTATCCGGCATTGAAGCCGTCCTTCGCAAAGATGGACTGATCATAATACAATGTGTGAATGAGTTGAAACCGAAGGCGGGGCATATGCCCTGCCTTCGCCGTAAATGTGTTACTATAATACTGTTCAGCCCTAAGCCGCTTGCCGACAAAGACCCCTGCAGGCATGGATGCCAAATATCACCCGGTTTCGTACGGCTTGAATCATGCAGAGGCAGTTTCACAGAGTGGCTTAGCGACGGAATCGAGCGTCACGGACTATATCTGCATGCAGAAGATCAGTATCCGGCTAAGGGCTGAACAGTAACACTACTGTTCAGCCGGAAAGAGGGGAGAAAAAGATGTTTCATCTTTTTGAAAAGCTAAAGCAGAAGCAGGTATATCTGATCGCGGAGATGAGCGCGAACCACGGGGGCGATCTTTCGCATGCGCTCACGATCGTCAGGGAAGCGGCCAAAGCGGGAGCGGACTGCGTAAAGATCCAGACCTATACCGCCGATTCACTGACCATCGACTGTGAGCGTGAGGATTTCTGCATCCACGGCGGACTGTGGGACGGCAGAAAGCTTTACGAGCTTTATACGGACGCGGCTACGCCCTATGAGTGGCAGGCGAGGATAAGGGAGGAATGCATCGCCTGCGGCGTGGATTTCCTGTCGACGCCTTTTGACCGGGGCGGGGTCGATTTCCTCGAGAGCATCGGCGCCGAAGCCTACAAGATCGCGAGCTTTGAGCTGGTGGATCTGCCGCTGATCGAATATGCGGCGTCCAAAGGAAAACCCATGATCATCTCCTGCGGCATGGGCAGTCCCGAAGAGATCGGGGAAGCCGTGGAATGCTGCCGGAAGGCGGGGAATGAGCAGATCGTGCTTTTGAAATGCTGCAGCGAATACCCGGCGAAATGGGATGATATGCATCTGGGCAATATCCCGGATATGAGGGAGCGCTTCGGCGTGCCTGTGGGACTTTCGGATCACAGTGAAGGAAGCCTTGCGGCAGTCGTGGGTGTGAGCCTTGGGGCCTGTGTGGTGGAAAAGCACGTAAAACTCGAAGGCGTGGAAAGTGCCGATTCAGCCTTCAGCATGAGCATGAAGGAGTTCGCAAAGATGGCGGAGGAAGTGCGGAGCGCGGTACGGATCGCACAGGGACCGGATTATAAGCTCACGGCCGGGGAGAAGGCTTCCGTGCGTTTCCGAAGGAGCTTATATGCCGTGGCGGATATCCCGGAGGGAGAAGCCTTTACGGAGGAGAACCTGGGAGTGATACGTCCGGGCTACGGTATCGCGCCGAAATATTATAAGACGCTGCTCGGGAAAAAGAGCCGGCGTTTTCTGCGCCGCGGCGAGCCGCTGACGATGGAGGATCTTTCATAGATGGGCTTTTTCGGAAGCATTATGGACCGCCTTACCCTGGGCTTTTTCCGCCTTTTTTCAGGAAGGCTGCGAAAGAAGCTGCGCGAGGCGCAGCTTGAGCATAACCGCGGGGTGTGGGAGAAGGAAGCACCGGAACGCTTCATCGAGCATCAGAACCGTATGCGTGATCTGAGCTACGGTCATGCGGGAGCGCTGAGCCGTAAGCTATTTTTCGGCGGCCGGAAACTGTCCGCGGCGGATAATGCCTGCGAGGTGATCGCGGTATACAACGCGCTGCTGGTCCTGGGGGAAGAGGCCGATTTCCCGCAGCTGCTTTTTGATTTCTCCTGCCGAGGGATCTGTTTCGGAGGTGTTTTCGGGACCAATCCCGCGGCGCTGGTGCGTTATCTGAAAAAACGGGGCCTGCAGACGGAGACGGCCCGGGGCGGCAGGATACGCGCGGAACGCCTCCGGGAGCTGGAAGCCGTATACGAGGTGTTTATCTTTACCGCATTCAACCGCGGAAGAAACCCCTTCCATATGATCCATACCATGTGCGTGACACGGGAAGGAGATCAGTGGCAGGTTCATAACGACGGCGGCTGCCGCAGCGCGTCGGGCCTGGAGGATGCGGTATTGAATTATAATGACGGGAAAGGGCATCCGATCTGTGTCATCGGGATACGGAAATAAAAAGCCGCTTTTCAGCGGCTTATTTTTTTTGCCCAGATACCGCTGTGCACCATACGCAGCGCGATTACGCATTTGATGAGCTCCAGGGACTGCACGATGGCGACCATGGGAAGCACGGCGAGCAGCGTGAGCCTGCTTAAGACATAGGCGGCCGGTACGGATACCGCCCAGACAAAACAGGAATCGAAAAGAAAGGTGATCACCGTATTTCCGCCGGCACGTATGGTGAAATAGCCGGCATGGGTGAGCGCGTACTGCGGCATCAGTATGCCGTAGACGATGATCAGCTGTGAAGCCAGCAGGCGTATCTCGGCCGTCGTGTTGTATAGCAGCGGGAAGAAAGGGCCGAAGATGCACATGATCAGCCCGAAGACAACGCCGCAGGCCACGGTGAAGGTGATCAGCTTTGCCGCGTGATCCCGGGCCTTCGGGATATCGCCGCTTCCGAGGGCCTGACCGACGATGATACCGACGGCGTCGCCCATGGCGATAAAACATACGCCCATGAGGTTCCAGAGCGTGTTTTCGATATTGAGTGCCGCTACGGCGTCGAGGCTCCGGAAGGAATAGCACTGGTTCATCACGGTGATGCCCAGGGCCCAGAGGGTCTCATTGGCGACCAGAGGGATGGAACGGACGATAAAGCGCCCCGCCAGCCGCAGCGGTATGCGGAAATGCGTGTAGGCGCCGATGATAAAGGGATGCTCTTTGGAATGCGTAGAGGTATAGATTACCAGCACGGCCAGTTCCACGAAGCGTGAGATGACCGTGGCAAATGCGGCACCCATGGCTCCCATGGCCGGAAGGCCGAAGAGACCGTAGATCAGCAGCGCATTGCCGATGAGATTGACAAAGATTGCCGCGATGGAGGCGATCATGGGTACGCGGGTCTGGCCGGTATCACGCAGCGTTCCGGAGTAGGCATTGGTGATGCCGATGGGAACCAGGCCGATCAGCATGATGCGCATATAGGAAATGCCGATACGCAGCGTTTCCGCCGCATCCTCGGGGGACCCCTCCCCCTGCAGGAAGAGTTTCGTCAGAGGCTCGGAAAAGAGCAGGAAAAGGGTGATGCTCACCGCCGAGAGCAGGGTGTTGGCCAGGAGCTTGAAGCGGAAGCTGATGCGCACGCCTTCCGTATCTCCGGCACCGTAAAACTGCACGGTAAAAATACCCACGCCTGCCGTGGCTCCGAAGATCAGCAGGTAGTGGACAAACATCAGCTGGTTGGCGATGGCGACGCCGGAGAGCTCGTTGGTTCCCACGCGGCCGATCATCAGATTGTCCAGGAGGCTGACGAAATTGGAGATGCCGTTCTGCACCATGATAGGGATGGCGATCTTAAGCATCATCCGGTAAAACTTCTTATCCCCGATCAGTTTTTTTCTGAGGCTCTTTTTTTCCATAGTGTGTCAGAGTATAGCATTTTAGAGGAGGATTGGCAAGCAATCTTCACAGGCAGGATCGCGGCAAAAAGGCAGGAGAAATACCAACTTTAGTAGGTATACATCGGGTATTCATCAGAGTATAATAATGGGAAAAGGGTGAAAACCTGACTTTTTGTATGGCAAAACGAAAGGAGGACGCTATGAAGAAGCGTATGTTTAAGCTCCGCCGCGTGGCGGCCGGACTGCTGACCGCTTTCCTGCTGGCCGGAGAGATCGGTACCGGCGGGCTGAAGGCCTATGCAGCCGATGACGAGACAGAGGAAGTGACGGAAGCAGCCGTGGAGGAAGAGGCTGCGGAAGAGGAAGAACTGCCTGCGGAGGAGGACGAAATGCCCCCGGAGGAGGATGCGGACGGGAGAGGAGAGGATCTGCCGGATAATTCCAAGATCAGTTTCTTTGGGAAAGAAGTGAAAAGCGGTGCCAATGGTACAGGGGACAGCGGAAGCTGGATATACAAAAACGGGGTGCTCCTTCTTAATAATTTCAGGATCAATACGCCGTTTCCGGGCAGCAGCGGGATCGTAGCAGAAGGCGATCTGGAGATCATAGTAAAAGGTAACTGCAGCTTTATTATGAGATCGGACGATAAGGCCAGCGCCATCAGGACCGGCGGAAACCTGACCATCACCAACGGACCGGCCAGTGGAACAGCTACTGGGGACGGAAAACTGGTGGTTGTCGGAAATGCCAACGGACAGGGGATCGGGATCGACTGCGGCGGTGATCTGACCATCGCGCATGTGTCTGCGATCAAGACGCTGGAGTTCGAAGAAAAGATAAAAGAACCGATAGGCATCCTCAGGGGTTCGCTTTACGTCGGCGCGGCAGGCAAAAAGGACAGCGCGATCCTTGTGAAAGGAAATATGAATGTCCTTGAAGCAACTGTGGTCGCGGAAAGCGGCGGTAAGGTTACCGGCGATAACAGTGTGGCCATAGCTGTGGGCAGGACGCTCCGTGTCGATCATTCCAGGATCGAAGCGACGCCGGGAACGTCCGATAAGGAAGAACAGAAGAACCTGGGCATCCGGGCAGAAGAGATCACGCTGAACACTTCCCATGTGGCAGAGCCCCGTATGGGAACGGTCGATGTTTTCAATGGCTACAGCCAGGTCATACAGAACGGCGGGTCAGCCTGGTATAATGAAACAGCGGTCATCGATCCGGGAAAAGCCTACGGACTCTGTGTCGGCGGTATCCAGGTCACTTCCGAAAACTACAACAAGCTCACAAAAGAATTAGAGACGGTACTGCAGGGAACGGATCCTTCGGTCACTTATGATCCCGTATTGAAGACCCTGACCCTGGAAAATGTTGAGGGCTTTACCGGGGACAGCTTCTTCCGGCGTTCCTATATCTATACGGAAACACCCATAAAACTCAGGGGTAACGCAAGCATCGACGCACCGCTGAATGTGCAGGTAATGTCTGCGAAATGTGACGGAGCCATCGATATTGCGGGACAGTTCAGCTTTTCAAGCGCCAACTATGATACGATCTGGCTCGGCAATGATACGCCCCTGGTGATCGACGGCGATGATACGGTGCTCTCGGTCACGATCAACAATGAAGTAGAAGATGAAAATTACGCGATCATGGCGAATGGCGGTTTTACCATGAAGGACGGAAGCGTCACCGTCGAAGCGCCTTATGAAGACGGAATCTACAGCCTGACCGGGCCCATTGCCATCCTTGGCGGGACACTGAAGGCAAAGGGCAAAACCTATGCGCTGAAGAGTGAGAACGGTATCGAACTCGGGGAAGACGTGGATATCCTGAAGCCCGCAGACGGGGCAAAGGGAACGGTAACAGTAACAGAAATAGTAAAGGGAGTAGAAACGGAAAAGACCTACTGGACCATCAAGGATGGTGAAAATGTTGCAAATGATGTGGAACTGAAGTCCGCGGTCCATGCGCTGACCTCGGTAACCCAGGCAGACGCTGTCTACGGAGATCCTCTTCCTGCGACGGTCGTGCTCGGAGGCCCTGATGATGTGGATCCGGTATTCAGCTACGAAGGCACTCTGGCAAAGGACGGGAGCGCTTACGGTCCGGCGACCGATAAGCCGACACTGCCGGGTCACTACCGTGTCACGGCGACAAAAACAAAGGGTGAGGGTGAGGATCAGGAAAGCTGGAAGGGCAGCGATGAGTTCATCATCGAAGCCAGACCGGTTGTTGCGGAGGTGACGGCCCAGGACCGCGTTTATACCGGAGATCCCATGGTAAAGATCGCTACGGCGACCCTGACCAATGCCCTTACGGATGACGATGTGGCGCTGGATCTGGAAGAAACCTACGGCGAGATGGAAGATGAGAACGCCGGTGAGAACAAGACGGTTAAAAGGCTTTTCAATGCGACGCTGAAAGGAGAGACCGCATCCAATTATACTATCGATCCGGATCAGTTACTCGTGGGCGTGACCGTAAACATCGCGAAAGCGGACTGGACGAGAAAGAATGTCGAACAGGAGGTTGAAGCAGGACAGGAGTTAAAGGATGAGGATCTTTCGTGGTACCTTGCGGAGGGAGGCAGCTTTGGCGAACCCGGTGTGAAGCAGGGAGAGGCTCAGCTGGCGGAGGCACCGGT
The DNA here is from genome assembly GCA_016282915.1 of Lachnospiraceae bacterium. Classification (GTDB taxonomy): domain Bacteria; phylum Bacillota; class Clostridia; order Lachnospirales; family Lachnospiraceae; genus NK4A136. Next base: position 15,932 of record JAEELW010000095.1, read on the forward strand.
CCTCAGCGGAACGGCTCTGAGCCTGAAGATGAAAGAAGCGCTGAGTAAGGAAAATGTGATCATTGAGATCCCGGTAACGGGTGGCCAGAATTATAACGATTATACCGTGACTGTCACTCTGTTCCCTAAGAGAGACCATTCTCCGCTGGATCCGGTACCCGCGTATCTGAACAGCGCTACTGAGCTTTATCTTGTGAAGGGACAGAAGTTCACCCTTCCGGAAAAGGAATGGACGATCCCGGCCAAAGCAGATAAGAGTGTGGTTTCCGTTAACAATAAGGGCCTGCTGAAGGCAAAGAAGCCCGGCACGGCCACGATCCAGAATAAGGAAGGATCCAGAACCATAAAGATCACCGTTACCCAGCCCACCATCGCAAAGAAGCTGAAGCTGGAAGTGGGCGGGGATGACAAGTCTGCCGAACTGAAATATGATAAGGATAATCTCGATGCCTATTGGATCAGCTCCAATCCCGATGTGGCGACAGTGGATCAGAACGGTAAGGTGCATGCGGTTGCCAAGGGAAGCGCAAAGATCACGGCCTACATCAACGGAATGGCTTATAAATGTTCCGTGAGCGTGAGCGAGAGTGCCATTGCGGAAGAGCGCACCCTGCATCTGAATACGGAAGGTAAAAAGAACGTGAGCATCAAAGGTATGACGGCGTGGACCGGCGGTACGGAAGGCGTTGCTACGGCAAACAAGAAGACCATCAAAGCCGGAAAGAAGCCGGGCATAGCGGTCTTCAACACCAAAGTGGGTGAGAAGACCTATAAGCTGTATGTGATCGTGGAGGATCCTACCCTTAAGCCCATAGATGTCGAGGGCATAAAGCTTTCGCAGTCCGGAAAGAACAAATACAAGTATGACCTGACCATCAAGGCCGGGACGAAGACTACACTGGAGTTCACGGCTGTGAAACAGTCTGTTGTCTATAAGTGCACGAAGCCCGAGACCGCTTTTGTGGACGAAAACGGAAATGTGAGTGCAAGAGTACCCGGTAAGGCAAAGTTTACGGCCAAGATCAACGGAAAGACGGTCACGGTCAACGTGGTAGTTACACCGTAAGGTTTAAGAAGTGTTATAAGCAAAATGCCGTCTGCGGGACACGCGGGCGGCATTTTGATCAACTTCTGGCTCATGGCGAAGAGGAGGGAACTA
>JAEELW010000096.1 GCA_016282915.1 Lachnospiraceae bacterium
CTAACCATGTGATCGGCCGCGGCGTCTGCAAGAAGCTCAAGGAGATGTTCCCGGATATCGAGCTGCTGCCTCTGGATTATGATCCGGATGTGAGCCGTGCCAATATCGAAAACCGTCTGCAGATGATGATCATGAACGGTCATAATGCTGCCGGAACAAAGAAAAGGGCGGTTTCGGAACAGGCGGATACGGAAGAGGGTGTCCGCGAAGAAAGCCTGTAAGCATCGGATCAGCGGCTTCAAAGCCGCTGATCATTATGATAAGGAGGAAACAAATGGAAGTGTTAAAAGCCGGTCTGGTACTGGAAGGCGGCGGGATGAGAGGTATCTACACCACGGGTATACTCGATTTCTTTATGGAGAAGGGGATCGCCTTTGAAAATGCCTACGGCGTGAGCGCCGGAGCCTGCCATCTGGCAAGCTATATGTCGCAGCAGCCGGGGCGCGCGCTGCGTATCTGCCTGAATTTTCTGGATAATGAGTATTACTGCAGCTTTAAGAGCTATATCAAGACCGGGGACCTTTTCAACGTGGAGCTGAATTATGATAAGATCCCGAACGAACTGGATCCTTTTGATTACGAAACTGCCAAAAAGTGGCCTGGTCACGCCTATGCCGTGGTGACCAATGTGGAAACGGGCAGGGCGGAATACCTTGAGATGCGGGATTTCAGGGAGTGCATGGATGCGCTGCGAGCTTCGGCGTCCCTTCCGCTGGTGAGCCGTCTGGTGGAATATCACGGAAAGAAATATCTGGACGGAGGCATGGCGGATTCCATCCCTCTGAGGCATTCGATCAAAGACGGGAACAAAAAGAACATCGTCGTGCTCACCAGGCCCCTGGACTACCGGAAAAAGCCGCAGTCCTTTACAAACGCCCAGATGATGCTGGCGAAATATCCGAAATATCCGAAGCTGCGCCGGGCGATGCACCGCCGCGCGGCCGTCTATAATAAGACCCTGGATGTCATTGAGCGCATGGAGGAAGAAGGAAAGATCTTTGTACTGCGGCCGGAAAAGCTGGTAAAGATCGAGCGGATCGAAAAGGATCCCAAAAAACTGAAGGTCCTTTATCTGCAGGGCTATCACGATGCGGCGATCAATTATGAAGCGATGCGCGGATATCTGGAGAGCTGAGCGCCGCTGAGATGATGCGGGAAGACAGAGGCCTGCGGATCATAAACGGAGCTTTGAGCTGATCAGGAAAGAAGTGAGCATAATAAAAACCCCGGTCTGTGACGACCGGGGTTTTGAGCTTTAATGATAGTTCAGTTTTCGTTTTCGAGCTGATTCTTGTAATCGTCAAAAAGCTGCTGTACAGCGCCGTAGGTCTTCTGGCTGATCTCCGGAAGATCCTCGCCCCATGCGCCGGTGGCCTGCTTAAAGCCTTTTTCAAAAGCCTTGCGCATGTCCTCCATCTTGTCGGGATCGCCGCCGGTCAGGGCTTTTGCAAAATCGAAGATGCGCTCACTGGTCTGCTTTACGCCCCAGTAGCCGTTCTCGGCGATATCCTTCTGGGCCTGTGCCTTGGTCTCGGCATCTACTTCCAGACCGTCGAAAACGCTCTTTAAGTTTTTGCCGTTGGCAATGTCGAAAGTGACGCCCTGTTTGCTGATGAGTTTGTTGACAACGTCCTGCAGCTGCTGCGTACGCGCTTCCGCATCCGCTTTCAGCTTTTCCACCAGACCGGTATCCTGTTTGTAGGTCTTGGTCTCGGCAGCCTTTTTGGCCACCTGGGCATCGGAGCTTCTTTCATAGATGACGCCTTCGCTGGCCGCAGTGCTCTTGGCATTGACCATGGTCGTGCCTTTTACCGGACTCTGTCCCGTCACAACGGGAGCTTCGTACTTGTAGGCATCGGGTGCACTGGTAGCTACACTTGCCGTAATTCCGTTTACGCTCATTTTCACCATTCCTTTCTGATCTTCTATGTAGCGTCTACAGTTACAAGCTGCATTGTATCATACACTTCGTCAGGGGTCAAACCCTGATCAGCTGCCGACACGATGCTGAAAGACCCGACAGCCGATAGCAGCTTCGAATCCTTATACTTTCTTATCGGCAGTTTCTGAAGAGTACTTTAGGCTTTTTTGAAAAAAACTTACATTTTCTCCTGTTTGATGTATAATGTTACGGAAATGCTGCGATTGTTTTGTAATTTGCACGAAGCGCCCGGAAACGGTGTTTGCCCGGCATGTGATTCGCTGCGAAGTCAGGATGGAGGGAAGGAACGGATGATAAGGAGCCATGGGCCTGTTTGACTCGACGAGTTTTCTGATCTTTTTATGTGTGGTCGCTCTGCTGTATTATCTGCTTCCGATACTCTTGAAAAAGGATGGACTGCAGACGCTGATCCTGATCGGCGCGGGAGTATCGTTATACGCCTGTCTGGATGTTTTTTATGCACTTTCTTTATTGGGCTGCTGTCTCATAAACGAAGCTTTCGTCATCGTGATGTACCGCTTCCGCATAAAGGGAAACGACAGGGCGAGAAAAGCGGCGGCCGGCATCGGGATAGCGGTCAACGTATTGATCCTGTTCTTCTTTAAATACAGCGGACTGTTTTCTTTGCTGATCTTTGGCGACGGAGAACTGACGTCCTTCTTTCTGGGGCTGCCGCTTCCCCTCGGGATTTCTTTTTATACCTTCCACGCGGTCAGTATGCTGGCGGACCTTTCGGGCGGGACAGAGGCGGAAGAAGCTGAGAACGGATTTTGGAAACGATCTGCAGGGGTATTCTGTTATCTGACTTTCTTTGCAAATTCCGTTTCGGGACCGGTAACGAAGTACAATGATTTCCGGCCGCAGATCAGGAGGCATTTCTTTAAAGAAGTCGATCTGAAAAAAGTATTTGAATATCTGGTCCTCGGGTATTTCTTTAAGCTGTGCGTCGCAAACAACATACAGAATTATACGATCGATCTGACGGAGACGGATTTTTCCGGGAAAAGTCCGATCACGATCCTTGTCCAGATGTTCGCATACTCCTGCCAGATATTTGCGGACTTTGCAGGTTATTCCTATATCGCGATCGGCATCGCGCTTCTCTTCGGATACCGTCTGCCGAAGAATTTCGATTTCCCCTACATTTCGAAAAGTATCACGGAATTCTGGAAGAGATGGCACATCTCCCTTTCATCCTGGTTGAAGCAGTATATCTATTTCAGTCTGGGAGGAAACAGAAAAGGAAGGATCAGGACCTGCATCAATCTGATGGTAGTCATGCTGGTCGGCGGGATCTGGCATGGAGCCGATTGGAAATATCTGCTCTGGGGCGCATTGCACGGTCTGTTTCTTGTACTGGAACGGATGGGCGGCCATCTGATGACGGGCAGGGAAAAGAAAAAGGAAAACGCCCTTCTTTCGTTTGTGCGGATGATCGTTTCTTTTACGATCGTTTCCTGGCTGTGGCTATTCTTTAAGATGAACGGATACGGGGCCGTGCTGAGCGCGACGAAACAGATCTTCACGGGCTGGCGTTACATGATGGTGATCGATACAACGGCTATTTTGATGGCGTGTTTTTATATGCTTCCGGTATTCGCTTTTCACGCGGTCTATCTTGCGGGAAGAAACGGAAAGTGGCTGAAGGGAGAAAACTGGAAGTATTTCTTTTACGGAGCGATGTTATTGGCCTTGCTGCTGAACAGAGGTACGAGTAGTGCATTCATCTATTTCCAGTACTGAAAAAACAGACAGGGGATCGGATCGGGGAGCGGTGTTCGCGATAAAAGTCGTGGCAGCGTTTTTCCTGCTCCTTGCGCTGTATTGCGTTCTGCTGCGGATCGTGCCCAAGAGTGACGACGGTCCCGGCCTTTACAACACAAACGTTCTGAAGGCGCAGAGGTATGTCCGGGAGAACGGCGATTTCGACGCGGTGCTGGTCGGATCTTCCATGGGATCGGTGATGCCGATCGCCGATCATTCCGAACGTTATTTCAATCTGGCCTTTTCGGGAGAGAATTCCCTGAGCGGCATGGAGATCATCGAAAGATGCGGAGAAGAAACGGGACACTATCCCGAAGTGGTATTTGTTGAGATAAGCGATGCCCTCGAAAGCGGTGTGGATAAAGATCTGCTCGGAAGGACAAAGGGCCTCGGAATAGCCTGGTTCAACCGGATCGAAAACAGACCGGATTATCTTTTTTACAGTCTGGCAAAAGCTATATATTATCAAAATACAGAAGAGAAGGAGACGGATTACGCCGTGATGGAAGACAAGCTTGCTTATTGGGTCAATGCCAAATCGAATGCCGCTGACCGGGAAGAGATGGAGGCTTACATCGCTTTGGCGAAGGAGCACGTGGATATGCTCAAAGAGAAAGGATGCAGAGTGATCCTTCTGGAAATACCGAATCATCAGGAACTGCATGATCTTACGGAAAGTGTTCAGCTGCGGGAAACAGCGTTGCGTTTCATGCCGGAGGATTCGTACGAATGGTATCGGGAGGATTGGTCGGACTATGTGATGTCGGATGCGATCCACATGGGAGAACGCAGTGCAAAAATCTATACGGAGAAACTGGTGGAAAAGTATCTGCGGTAATGCTTTGTTTTCCCGGCTGGGAGCATTTCCTGAACCTGCCTCTTACATAGAGTAAAGAATTTGTCAGTTGAATAAATACAAAAAAATGAGAGTGAGTACCATCTAAGGTATAATAAATTGTCCAAAAAATAAAATACTAAGGAGGTATCACTCTCATGGACATTGTAGCATTATTTAAGGATTTA
>JAEELW010000097.1 GCA_016282915.1 Lachnospiraceae bacterium
GATGATATTGGACTTCTGCAGTTCCACATCGTCTTTTTTCTTCGGCGCGGTGATCCTCTTGTAATGATTGTAGACTGCGACGGAAAGGATCTTCTTGGCCTCTTCCTGCCCGATCACATAGCTGTCCAGGAATTCCCGGATCTGCTGCGGCTTCAGGAGGTTGATCTCCATATCCGCAACGCCGCCATCCTCATTATATTCGGGGAACTCATCCTCTTCCGAGATGATGTCCGAACAGATCTCCACGCATTCGTCGCAGATATAGATCCCCTCGGGACCGGCGATCATCCGCCTTGCCATATCCTGCGGCTTACCGCAGAACGAGCATTTTATCTTTTTCGGATCGATAATCTTTCCTGCCATTATTTCTTATCCTTCTTTTCTCCGTTGTCCGGACGCTTGGTGATCACTTCGTCGATCAGACCGTAAGCGCGGGCTTCTTCCGCCGTCTTCCAGTTGTCGCGGTCCGTATCGGCCGCCACCACCTCATAGGGCTGACCGCAGTTTTCCGCCAGGATACGGTTCAGCTTTTCCTTGGTCTGCAGGATGTGCTTCGCTGCGATCTCGATCTCGGTCGCCTGACCCTTGGCACCGCCCAGAGGCTGGTGGATCATGATCTCGGCGTTGGGCAGCGCGTAACGCTTGCCTTTGGCACCGCCGGCCAGAAGGAAAGCGCCCATGCTGGCGGCCATACCGATGCAGTTGGTCGACACGTCGCATTTGATGAACTGCATGGTATCGTAGATCGCCATACCGGCGGTCACGGAACCGCCCGGCGAATTTATGTAAAGCTGGATATCCTTTTCGGGATCCTCCGCCTCAAGGAAGAGCATCTGGGCCACCACCAGGCTGGCCGTCACCTCGGTCACTTCGTTGCCGAGAAAGATGATCCTGTCCTTTAAAAGACGGGAATAAATATCATAGGTACGTTCCCCGCGGCTGGTCTGCTCGACCACATAGGGAACCAGGTCGTTATAGATCGTATTCGGCATGTCCCGATACCTCCGTTTCTTATTTCTCTACCGCATTTTCTACGACAAAGTCCAGAGCCTTGCGGACGATGATGTCCTTGCGGAGCATCTTCATCTCCTGAGGTCCCATCACTTCCTTCAGCTTATCCACCTCGGTGCGGTAACGCTCTGCCATCTGAGCCAGTTCCTTATCCACATCCTCGTCCTCCGCAGTAAGGCCCTCGGCCCTTGCAACGGCTTCCAGCGCGATGCGGCCCTTGATGTTCTTTTCCACATCGGGCATGGACTGCTCGATCATCTTTTCCTCATCAAGGCCGGTGAACTGGTAATACTGCTCGATGGAAAGTCCCTGCATGCGCAGCTGTCTGGAATACTCGTCCACGGAACGTCTTGCCTCGGTGCGTACCATCGCCTCGGGGATGTCCATCTCGGCTTCCTCGACCAGCTTGTCCACCGCTTCGTTCTCTTTCTTGCCCTTTGCCTCGTCCGCTTTCCTCTTCTCCAGCTTTTCGCGCAGATCCTTGCGATACTCCTCTACGCTTTCAAAACCGGCGTCATCCGCGAAATCCTCGTCCAGCTCGGGAAGCTGCTTTTCCTTGATCTCGTGGATGCGGCACTTGAACACGGCCGCCTTTCCTTTCAGCTCCTCCGCATGATACTCGTCGGGGAAGGTCACGTTCACTTCGAAATCCTCGTCCGCCTTCTTCCCGATGATCTGCTCTTCAAAACCCGGGATGAATGTGCCGGAACCGATGGTCAGCGGATGGTTCTCCGCCTTGCCGCCGTCAAAAGGCACACCGTCCACGCTGCCTTCGTAATCAAGGATCACCTGGTCGCCGTCCTTTACCTCACGCTCCACGGAAACCATTCTGGCCTGGGCTTCCAGTTCGCGCTTGATCGCCTCCTCCAGCTCGTCCTCACTCACTTCCGTATCCTGCTTCTCCACCTCGAGGCCCTTATACTTTTTCAGCTCCGCAACGGGATTGAGCGCCGCCACGGCCGTAAAGATCAGGGGCTTGCCGCTCTCCAGCTGTACCACGTCAATGGTCGGCGAAGAAACGATCTCTTCCTCGCTCTCGTCAAAGGCCTTTGCCCATGCGTCGGGGATCGCGATATTGGCGGCCTCTCCGTAGAAGAAATCCTTACCGTACATCTTTTCGATCATCTGACGGCTCACCTTGCCCCGGCGGAAACCCGGGATGCTGATCCTGTTCTTATCTTTCTTGTATGCACGATCCAGTGCCTTTTCAAAATCCTCATCCGACACCTGGATGGTGAATTTGGCCATATTATGCTCCAGCTTTTCCATTTCTACACTCATTACCGTTCTATCCTCCTGATAAATACTTCCCGTGCGTTTTTGCACATACCCATGTATTATAGCATACCCGATATGCTTTCGTCCACAAAAAAATAGCTTACGTTCCGCACGCTCAAACGTCCCGGAACGCAGGCTATCAATTTCATTCTTATCCCCGTTTTATTTTTCCTGCCGGTTCTTCAGATACTCGTCAAAGAAATCGGAGGCACGGTGGTCGGAATAGCAGTATTCAAGGTCGATATCACAGATGGCGCCGAGATCCACGTTGATGCTGCCGGTCTTTACCGCACCTGCCACTACGGCCGTAGAGCCGATGGAAACGTTTTCCGCGATATCCAGATTACCCTTGACGGCACCGCTCACATCCGCATTTTTCGCCTTGACGTTCCCGATGATGGTCACACCGCTGTCAATGCCGATATAATCCGAACATTCCACATCGCTCTCGATGGTCCCCTCGGTAAGATCCACGCGGCCCACGCGCAGCTTGCTGCCGCGGATCGCGCCGTTCAGCTCCAGCGTACCGCCGATGCTCACATTGCCGTCCACTTCGCCGGCCAGCACCAGATCGCCGTCCGCCTCCACATCGCCGATGATCCTCATCCCCTTGGGAATATAACCTTTATCCATACCTTACTGTCACCTCATCATTGAATCACTCGAAAGAGTATAGCACAAAACGGTGAAAAAGAAAAGTTTCCCTCAATAATAGAGCTCCAGTTCCCCGCGGTCGGTGATCCGCACCTCGTCCCGCTCCACCTCGATCAGCCCGTCCTTCTGCATGTTCATCAGTTCCCTGGAGAGTGAAGGTCTCGCCACACCGAGGAAATCCGCAAAATTTTCCCGGTTCATGGCCAGATGCACCACGCCCTTCGCATCGGCATTTTCCAGGAAAAAGATCGCAAGTTTTTCCTTCAGGGAAGTGCTGCTCAGCAGATGCAGCTTCTTGCTCATCGAAAAATTCCGCCCCGCCAGGATCTCCAGAAGGTTCCGCGTGATCATCTGATGATGACCGCAGGCGTTCTCACAGAAGCCGTAAAAGAATTTCCAGGGGATCATCAGCACGCAGCTCTTTCGGATCGCCACGGCATCATACCAGTAGCGGCTCTGTCCCGAAAAAAGAAAGGCTTCGCCGAAGACATCCCCCGGCATCACCGTATATAGAAGGCTGCGCTTACCGGACGCAAAATCCTTGACCAGCGCCATCTCGCCTTCCTGCAGTACAAAGATCATCTTCGGAGCTTCCCCCTGACGGAAGGCATACTCCCCGACAGGGATCTCCTTTCTGACCGCCCGCGAGCAGTGGAGCATCTTTTCCACTTCCGGCTGCTCGATATCCGAAAAGAGATTCATTTATTCTTCTTCCTCTTCGATCAGCGGCACATAGAAATCCTCGCCCGTTTCCAGGAGCCTGCAGCCCAGACGGCTGGAGCGTGAATTGATCGCCATGCCGCAATCCATGTCAACGATATGATATCCCCGGTATTTCTGACACTCGAAGATCTTTCCGCGTCCCTTTTCATCCACATGGTTCAGGCGCTGCGTAAAGATATGTCCGACGATATAGATATCCCGCTTGTAGGCCAGAGGCCGTTCCGCCGTCTCCCGGAAAGGATCTCCCGGCCGGTCAAAGAGCGATTCCCACACGATGCGCTCGGCGTCGGCCGGTTTCGCATTTTTATAAAAGAGCTCCTTGCCGAAACGATCCGGCAGGGAATAGGAATGGGAAATGTGATAGGAGCACTCGCCGATCCGGATACGTTTGATCAGCCGGAGGCTGCGCAGATACTCTTCCAGCTCATTCCGGTCCTTTTCGCTCAGCATATAAAAATCCAGCTGTGTCTCTTCCCCGCCGTTGGCCGGGTGCGTCCACAACTCGACAGGTGTCAGATGATCATCATAGGGATCTATGCGGATCAGACCCTGATCCCGCTTCCGGTCGAAATCGATGGCATTGAGCATCATAAGCTCGTGATTACCGAGGAAAAGCTCCATATTCTTCTGCCGCATGATATACTGCAGGATACGGATGCCGTCGCTGCCGCGGTCGATCACATCGCCCACGATATACATGAAATCGGAATCTCCGAAATCAATCAGCTCCAGAAGCTTCATAAAGGTGTCGAAATGACCGTGGATGTCGCTAATGACAAAGCTTCTCATCAGTTCATATCCTCTATGTCCGCTTCTTTCACACAGATGACGGGGCGTATGCCCATCTCCTCATTGAGCTTCCAGAGCGTCAGACGGTCGTCCACCATGGCGTGCCCTTCAAAGTTCTCGGCACATTTATAGGAATCCTTTCCGTCGATATGTCCGCGGCTGCGCAGGCCGAAGCTCGAATGTGAGAGCACCTGGTCCGCCAGCGCCGCCACATACTGGGAACAGGGCGCCGCATCTACCGGCTGGCGGTCTCTTTTCAGCCCTCTCGCAAGACTCAGGTCGATGTCGAAGCCGAAACGGATCTCCTCGATCGACGGAAGATAAACCTTGTCGTAGGTGGTGCGGTCCGAGAACGCGGAGATCGGCGTACTGATCTTGGTCACGTTCAGGAAGCCCCGTTCTTCCTCCTTGAAAGCCTTCTTCACAAAACTGGAATTCAGCCAGCCCCGGATCTCACTCGCTTCCCAATAGATACCGTTACGTATCTTCATGATCTCGCGGTCGCTCATCCCGAGGTATTTCTTCTTGTCAAAAGCCCGGTATTCGATGATATATTCGGATTGCAGCGTCACACGTCCCGCGCGGTTCTGCATGATACGCCAGGAAAGCATGTTGAACTTGAAGTAGCGGTACCCACTCACCTCTTCCTCGCCGTGCCTCCGCACATTGAAAAGATCCAGGGAATCGCTGCTCTTACTCTTCATCAGCGGCAGACGGATATAACGTTCGCCGTCCACCGTCGCCACATTATCGCTGTCATATTCCGCATAAATGATATCCGAAGTGAGCTGTGCGCCCGTGATCTCGTTCATCGGATACTCTCCGAACCAGATCCGGTCATTGCGGTCGCGCAGGATATGCGGCCCGTCATTGGAGCTCACGATCGGTACGCTCTTTTCGTCCGGATAGATCCCGTACAGATCCTTGTACAGCTCTTCGATGCTCTGCTGGCGGTCCTGCGGCTTCATGGACAGGCCCTTCATGATGGCCTTTGCCAGCTTTTTGTCGATCTGTATCGTGTAATTGGCCAGATTGATCAGCTCGTCCTTTTCATTCCGCTCATAAGAGGACTGGGGCACATCCCCGGTCATCATGCAATAGAGCGTGGCACAGATCCCGTAGATATCCGTCCACGGTCCCTGTTCGGAAAGCTTGGAAAGCATCTGCTCCAGCGGTGCAAAGCCCCACTTCCCGAGGAAGACCTGCTGGTTGGCAACGCCCATCTTTCTCGAACCGCCGAAGTCGATCAGCTTGATGCTGCCGTCCTCGTCCATCATAATGTTGTCGGGGCTGATATCACGATGAAGAAGACCGGACTTGTGCAGCTTACCGAGTATGCTGATCACCGGTTCCATCAGGCTCAGGCTCTCGTCCACCGAGAGCCATCCGCCGCTGTCGTCGATATATTTCCGGAGGTTACCGCTCTGGAGATATTCCATGATCAGGTAACCCGTATTGTTCTCGTAGAAAAGATCCTTGATCGAAACGATACCGGGGAATTTGGAGAACTCCGCCAGGATCCTCGCTTCACGCAGATAGGCTTTAGTCTCTTTTTCGTACTCCTCGGCATTTACCGCATCCAGAACAAGTACCGTCTTGCCGTCCGGGCCGCGGTCAACCATCTCATCGGGGAAAAACTCCTTGACCGCCACCGGATACTCCAGCAACATGTCAAAACCGATGTAGGTAATCCCGTATCCTCCTTTACCCAGGATATTGCCGATCAGTATCTTCTGATTCAGTATGGTTCCCGGCGCCAGCGCCTTCGACCAGGTCTGCTGCCCGCTCTTCTCTTTGCCGCAAAAGGGGCATATCCCCTCCGCGTCGCTCACTTTCATGCACCGCAGACAGATTTTTCCGATTTCCGAACGTTCCATGCATCCCCCACAAATATAACAGGAAAACGCTGCAGGCCTTTTCCCTCCTGCACTCTGCAGCCTCCCGTAATTTAACAAATAATCGTCCGATTACATTATACATAGTACAGGAAAAAATTTCCAGTACTAAACATGGCTTTTTCGTATTAATTCATCTTTGCGATATAAAAGCCCGTTTTACTCCGCACGGATCGCCGCGAGCGGTGACAGCTTCATCGCCCGAAGCGACGGGAAAAAGCCCGCCAGCATCGCGATCAGTATGGCAAAGATCACCGCGACCCCGGAAAGCCACAGCGGGATGACGGAAATACTGCCCCCGCCTCCGCCGAGTCCGAAGATCTCGGCTCCCTGCGTCAGATGGTTCACCACCATGGACAGGATATAACTCAGTCCCACACCGATGGTGCCTCCGATCAGGCCGATGTAGCCGGCCTCGATCAGGAAGAGCGCCTGGATATCCCGGATCCGGCAGCCGATCACCTTCATGATGCCGATCTCCTTGGTACGCTCATAGATACTCATCATCATCGTGTTGGTGATGCCGATGGCCGCTACCAGAAGCGACACACCGCCGATACCGCCCAGGACAGCCTGTACGATATTCATCATCTGCATATCCGACTCGATCCACTCGGCGCTGGCGTAGGTCTGATAGCCCATCTCGTTGATCTGTTTCTGCAGATCCGCCACATGCTCCATGGAATCGGCGCTCACGATGATCATGTTATAGAACATCTCTTTATAAGGCTTTCCGTTCTTCCTGGTAGGCTGCCCCGGGATCGTCCGGCCCTTGAATTCCTTCTGCAGCACGGTCTTTAACGCGTCGATATTGCAGTAGATCCCGTAGGAATACTGGTTCCAGTCATCGGGTCCGCCCTCCACCACGCCGGCCGTCTTCACCACGTATTTCTTCGGGTTCGGGATGAGCTGGCCGTTTTCATCAGTGCTGCCGCCGTTCCAGTAGCGGTCCACATCAAAGACCACAAACATCGCATCGTTCATCAGATCGATGGGCGGCAGTTCCCCGGTCTCCCAGTAGGGACTGCCCCCGCCCTTTTCCTTTGAAAAATCGGTGATCAGGGTATTCCCGTAGACGAATTCCAGCTGATCTTTGGATTCGGGAACGTGCCCCTGGCTCAGCGGGATCTTCTGTCTTATCATCCATTCGGGCGTCACGCCGGTCACCTGGGCCCAGGTCATATAGCCCTTGGTCTTTACGATCGCATTGCACTGCATCTGCGGGTCCACGCTTGCGACATTCGGCAGCTGTTTCAGTGTCTCCACCAGCGCATCATCCAGATGCTGCTCCTCCTGCTTCTCGCCTCCCGGCTGGCCCCCGTCCATATAATTATAGGATTCCTGAACCTGTATGGCCGTCAGGCTCCCATAGCTTTCCATCTGGGAAAGCATGGATGCCTTCATTCCCACGCCGAGGCTGATCATGACCACGATCGATGTGGTACCGATCACCACACCCAGGATCGTCAGGATCGTCCTCACCTTACGTTTGAAGAGGCTGCCGAGGCTCATCAGCATCAGATCGCCCGGTCTCATATCCCATTCCTCCCGTTTCGGGCATAGGGGGCGCTGCCCCCGCTGCTCCGCTTACAGTTCGTCATCATCTTCCTCATCCAGATCCTTGATCCCGTCGTCCAGCGCATCCTGTTCCGCTTTCAGCTTCTTTTTCTTTTTGCTCCTGCCGAGGAGGATTCCGGTAACGATCCCGGCCACGATCACAAGCGCCACGCCGCCGAAGAGTATCCCCCAGGGGAATCCGCCGCCTTCTTCCTCGATCTCCATCATACCGGGATCCACCCAGCCTTCTCCGCCCATCTCGCTGTAATCCATCTCATACACAAAGATCTGCAGATCCTTCTCGATCTTTGTCACGTTTCCGGCCTCATCCTCATAACTGATGACCGCCTTAACGATGCCCTCATCCATGGTAGGCGCGACCGCATTCAGCATCGCGTCCACGCTGCCGCTGGCGCCGGGATCCAGCTTTCCGATAAATGTAGAACCGCCTTCCACCGAATCGCCTTCAAAATCAGCCTGCACATTATAGAGCGTGGTCTTTCCTTTATTGTAGATCGAATACATGACGTTGACGCTTCCGCCCACAGGCACCGAAGCCGGCACGATCTCGGCGTCGCCGGTATCCACCCTGGCCTCCTGATGTACCGGGATCGACACGCTGGTCGCCGCGGTATAGGGATTGTTCTTGTCATCCTCGTAAGCCGCATCCAGCTCGATCACGTAGGGCTTCTGGGTCAGATCGCTGCGCGCCGTCATCTCGATATTCAGCTCGGTGGTAGCGCCGGCTTCAATGCGGTTCACAAAGATCGTCGCCGATCCCGAAGTGGGAAGGAACGCCTCGTAACCCATGGAATCCGAGCCCGTGCCCTCTTTGGCCGCCTTCAGATCAAACTGGATATTGTTCACGGCAGTGCTGCCGGAAGTGTTCTGCACCGTGATGCTCAGATGGAAGGTATCGCCTGCGTAGACCTTGACCGGATCGGTGGTAAAACCGGTCACGATGATCCTGGGCGTCGAAGTCTTCCCTTCCAGGGAGCTCTCGTTCAGGCTGCCGTTCCCCGGCGCGCCCGTGATGTTCACATAGGTCGTCAGATCCGTTTCCTCGATCTGGCCGTCCCGGTAATACTTGGCGTGGAAGCTGATGGGATAAGTACCGCTCATCGCGTCCTTCGAGACCACGAAGCTCCAACTCACATCCTGTGACCACTGCTTCGCGTCATCAAGGTTTTTCACGGGCTCCAGACGGTAGATCTTTCTGGCGTCTTCGGCATGGTTGATCACGAAGGGCCACTTTGACGGATCGGTGCTCTCGTTGGGCGTGATGATCACGTCCTGCAGAAGCGTCACACCAAGGTTCACCACCGAGAGCGTTACCGAGGTGCTCTGGTTGTAGATCCCGCTGGGCACCTTCGTATCATTGGTCAGGAAGAGGAACTGGTTGGCACCGGTCACATTCATCGCCGCTGCCGCGGTCAGGTTTGCCTCCACCTCGTTCATATAAGCAACCAGCTGTTCCACCGTCAGCTCGGTCTCCGCGATAAAGACATTGGCTTCGTAAAAGATCTCGTTCATGCGCTTTGCCGCGTCAGGTGAGAGATCATAAAGCGTGGACAGCGTATTGATATGATCGAGGATCCAGTAATAAGCCACATTACGATCCTCATCGGTGATATGTGCTCCGGGATCCTTCGTAACCAGAAGCGTTGCATCGAAATAGGCCTGCGCCTCATTGGCCGGTCTGCCGGGCAGCGGCGCCATAAAGATAAAGAGTGCCGTCAGTCCTCCCAGGATCACTCTGCCGATCTTTTTCAGTATCTTGCTTTTCATATCAGTTCTGTTCCTCCGTCCCTTCCGTGTTCTGCACTTTTTATTCCCTTATCCGTTATTCTGCTCCGTCAGTATTTCCGTTCCCTGCAGTGTTTCCGTTCTCTGCACCGCTCCCGGATCCGCCTGCGCCGCGGCTTCCGCTGCCGCTCTTTCCTGCGCCTCCAGGCGTTTGTCCTCGATCTTTAAGATCTTTCCGTCGCGGATGTGGATGATGCGGTCTCCGTAGCTGGCCAGATTATTGTCGTGAGTAACCATGATCATGGTCTGCTTCTTTTCATGTACGATCTTCTGGATCAGATGGAGCATCTCCATGGTCGTATTCGAGTCCAGGTTACCGGTCGGCTCGTCCGCAAAGACGATCTCGGGATTCACCACCAGTGCACGGGCGATACCCACACGCTGCTGCTGGCCGCCGCTCATCTGGCCGGGGCGGTGTTTCATGAATTTTTCCAGACCCACCAGCTTCAGCATCTTTCTGGCCCTGGCTTCGCGCTCCGCTTTGCCGACTCCCTGAAAAGTCAGAGGCATCGCCACATTTTCCACTGCCGTCATGTTCTGCATCAGATTGTAGGACTGGAAGATAAAACCCACATGGGCCTGGCGGAAATTCACCAGCTGACTCTCGCTCTTTTTTTCGATATGCTCGCCGGCGATGATGATCTCGCCCTTTGTGGGCTTCTCCAGACCGGCCATCATATTAAGAAGCGTCGATTTTCCGGATCCGGAGGTACCCACGATACAGCAGAATTCTCCTCTGGTAACCGAAAAATCGACGCCGTTCAGCGCCCTCACCTTATTTGTACCGATCATGTAGATCTTATACAGGTCTTTCACCTGTATCACTGTCTTCGCCATCGCTGTCTTCCCGCCGCCTTTTCCGCGGCCGGGGATCCTTTTAACCGTAATTTTTTTCTGTTAACTCAAACGCAATATCTAGTATATCATATTCCGTTTTATTGTCAACCGCACACAGCATCTTGAAAAAAACTCAAAAGGGCAGGGCTGACTAGTTGATCCGGTAGGGGATCTCCGCTTCCCGCAGCCAGATCTCCCCGATAAAACTGACCACAGCGTCCGCCTTCCGGATCTGCCATTCCCGTACGTCAAGATACACCTCGTCATTCACTCCATAGTCCCCGAAGCTGATATGGAGCTGATAGCGTCGCAGGCTGAGTTTCTCTTCATCCTCCGTCACATATTCCCCGATGCAGCACTCCGATCCGGCCACGGGATCCGCCGTGCCGTATGCGATGAAATGACGGAAATTTTCTTCATCAAGCGCGAAACCGGCGACTGAGCTTTCCGCGTCGTAATAATCTGTCTTATAGACCTGCAGCGTGTCGATCATACTGAATTTCCCGTCAAAATAATGATCCGCCGCAAACAGCCGGAATTCGTCCGTTTCCGCGATGAGCCGGATATCTTCAAAGGTATTTTTCCCCAACGGCTTCCAATATTCCTCCGCCGCCTCCTTTGCAGCATCACTGTCGGCCGCCGAACGCTCCGCGCTCCTTCCGATCACACGGTATCCGTCCTCCTCGTACAGCCCGAAGTCACTCCTGAGGAGATTCGGTGTGGCCGCATCCCCAAGGAGATGCTCCGCCGCCAGATTCCCGTAATACCAGAAATCCGCATCCGACATATTTAGGATCTCGTCTTCGCTCAGATCCGGCAGGATCATCGCGCCCGCGGAAGCGTCCTCTCTGGCCACCTGCTCAAAAAAGGGCTCCAGTCTATCATCCCTTGTTGCGTTATATTCATATTCCATATACGGCCCTTCCTCCGTATAGGCCTCGATATATTGCTCGTTCACGGTGATCAGGAAGACTCTTCCGCCGATGTCATAACGCAGGAGTTTGTTATCATAATCCATCACCGTCGTCCCGGCATCCGGGATCGCTAGCTGTGAAAGTGCTTCCGTATAATCCACTTCTGTCGACGAGATCAGCTCCTCGATACTGATATTGTTACAGTATCCTGCCACGCCGCCGTTTAAGAAATTCACATCCGCAACAACCCGAACGATCTGTCCGTCTTCCATCTCAGGATACTCTCCGTTTGCCCCCAGCAGTATGTTTTTGCAGGAACCGGGGATCTCCAGATAGAAATCTTTCACACGCATCACATAGAATTCTTTTCCCTTTTCCGCAGTGACGAACAATTCATCTGCCATACCGGTATCCCCGCCACTGCTGTGAACCGACGTGGTCGGCGTGGCGTTGTGTGAAGTCCTGTCCCAATCTTCTTCTTTTTCCGTTCCGCAGGCCGCAAGAAAAGCTGCCATGAGCAGTGCGCCTGACAGAATACCGAATCCTTTTTCCCCTTTGATCTTCTTTTTCATGATATCTTCTCCCCTGACGACCCGGTTTCAGAAGATACGGTCTGACACTGGGATTTTTATGGGTAAATAAATTAGCATGTCGCCTGCGACATGCCCGCGCCGAGTGCGGTTGCGCAGCAACATTTACATCTTGCGCGAGTGCGCATCCTCTCGGAGGGGTTTTGCTGCATAGGAAATGCAATTTCCTATGCAACAGAAAACCGGTCCCTTAGTAAAGAGACCGGTCCGCCAGCTTCCTTGAAAAAGTTTCAGAGTCCCCTGCTCAGCGTTGCCGCCTCGCCGACAAAGTCTTTGAACATCGGGTCAAAGTCCATATCGATCACATCTGTGCCCGTTGCATCGCTATGATAGATCCCGCGGCCGAAGATCGTCAGCCCCGTATCTCCCGCCTGCGTGTGCAGCCGCAGCCAGATCCCGTTCGGACCGCTTTCGATCACGCTGTGCCCGCCGAGTACCCAATTGTTTCCGTCATCGTAATAATTCCACTCTCCGTCTCCGTCAAAGACGATGGAATCGCCTCTCGGGAAGAGCCAGGAGCCCGTGATCTCGGTATACTCATGCTCTCCGTTATTATAGTATTCGGTGCCGTTGATCTCCATGACCTTATCCCCGTACTCATCGGAATAAACCTTTACGTATACGGAAGCAGATCCGTCTTCCGGGTAGAGTTCAAAACCATCAAAGTCCAGGCCGCCGTATGCTCCCTGCCAGTTCCCGGAAAGAGGCTTATCCTCTATCGGTCTGCCTTCCGAGAGCCGGGACGGGTTTTCGATCGCCAGCCAGGTCCCGTCCGCAAACATACGGTATCCGATCAGCGCCATATTTACATAGCTGCGCACTTCCCAGCTGCCGAGTATGGGTCTTTCCTGCTCGCTAAGCAGCAGCGCCGGATCCACTTTTCCCATCTCTTCCACCAGGCTGCGCATCGGGATAAAGTCACGCTTCTGCGGATGATACTTCTCTTCCTGTTTCCAGAAATCCTCCCCGGAGATATTCAGCTCCGTCGCGTTATCCGGATCGCTGACGCCGCTCTTATTGGTATAATAGGCGATCGCTCCGTTTTTCTCATAGGTGAAATAATACTCGTCCCAGGCCAGCTCCTTTGCGCCCGGAAGGAGGCTGCACTGCCCGAAAGAGCTGTACATCGCACCGCCCGAGCCGTTATACAGGAACTTTCCGTCTCCCAGCCAGCGGTAGGCGTTGCGCGCCCAGCCCTCCATGACTGTCATGATCCTGTCTTCCGGAATGCTGTATACTGCGTAGATATAAGCGCATTCTTCTTCCCCGGGATAGGTCGATATATTCTCCCCGATCAGCAGCTCGGGAATGCCGTCGTTACTGATATCCTCTATGGCGTAACCGATGCTGTCCAGCAGCGCTTCGCTCTCCTCATACATGACTCTCTCGATCACGCCGGTCGAACTGTAATAATAATCTTTTTCCGGATCATATCCGTCCCGGATCATATCCAGGTTTTCCTTCAGCGCACTCGCATACACAGCGAAATAGTCCGGCTCTGCCGGCGGCTCTTCTTCCGGCGTGACGACCGCAGCCGGCTCCTTCGTGGGCTCCGGCTTCTTTTCCGGCGCCTTCGTGGGCTCCGGCGTGGGCGTTGCCTCCACTGCCTGCTCCGTATTCCTGTCGATCGCAGCATTGCCTCCGCAGCCGGCCAGGATCAGCGCCGTCAGCGCGATCATCCCGCTCTTTCTGCTCAGAAATCTCCTCTTTTCCATAAGCTCCTCCTCTTCTTATGCGGAATGACTCCGCATCGTCCGTGCCGCATCACGAAGCTAACGTATCGTACAGCCGGACCGTAAATACCTCCATATCGTCCAGCCTGAGAAAGATCAGGCCGTTGTGCAGTCCCATATCATATCCGTAGGCACAGCCTCCGTCGATATCGATCAGATTTCCTTTCCGGTACGGGGCCAGCACGTTGTAATCCCCGTCTCCCCCAAACTCTTCCCTTACCCGCAGCACGGGAACGTGCCCGGTCACGAAACAGTAATCGTATTTTCCGTAAATATCTTCTCCCGAGGTATGCCCGTCATCGCGGAACATCGACTTCCAGACGATACTCCACACATCCTGCGGGTTCATCTCGCTGAGCCTCCGGTTTTCCTGTCCTTCTATATAATACGAATGAGTCAGGCAGAATTTACGGCCGTTCACTTCCAGAGTCTTCATCACGTAACGATCCCTCAGCCAGGCCAGAAGATTCCTTCTCGTTTTGATCTGCCGTTTCGCATATTCCTCAAAAGTAGTATCCCCGCCGTTGAAATACAGCCACAGGATCGTATCCTTTCCGACACAGTGATTTCTCCCGTCGGGAGCGACGGAATTGAGCATGAAGAGTTCATGATTGCCGATCAGCAGATCCATGTTTTTGTGATTTTTGATATATAACAGCAGCTTCACGCCGTCGTCGCCGCGGTCGATCGCGTCCCCGATGACATAGAGCTGATCGGAAGGCTTAAGATCGATCTTTTTCAAGCCCTCCAGAAAAGCGTCATAATATCCGTGCAGATCCGAAACCACGTATACCGCCATACTTCCCCCCCGTCCGCTGACAGTCATACCGATATCATAACAATAAATCAGATCCAAAACAAGTATTTGCCTCAGCGCGGCAAATGCGCAGCCCCGTTCCGAACAGTAAGCTCCTTATTCCACGCTGAAGCGGTCGAGCCGATTCTGATAACGCTCCACGCCTTCGTAGACAAACACATCCGGCTTAAAAGCTTTCATATCCTCATAGCTGTAAGAATCGAAGTAGGCGAAACGGGTAGCGGAAAAGGCGGATCCCACGTATTCGATCATCGCATCGGCATAGGAATCCCTGTACAGATAGACGCGCAGATCCTTTCCCTTATCGGAGACATATTCGATCTTGTCTTCATCCACCGCCACGGCCGTATTCTCAAAGCCGGAAAGCGTATATTCCCGTTCATGGATAAACTTCTCGAGATGGACCAGTCTGGCCAGGTCGCCGGAATAGCTGCCGCTGTCCGTAACGGTATAGGAAGGATCGTTGATCGGCGGAAGCTCCGCGCCCAGGGCGGAACAGAGCTCACGGCTGCCGGCGTAGGCACCGAGGGCGTTCCAGTGGGTATCGGTCATATAGCAGATATTCTCCTTTACGCTCTCTTTCGCTTCCAGCATGGCATCCAGGCAGTAGACCACCTTCAGGTCCGTATTTTCCCGGAGATAATCGATCAGCTGCTTGAGCCTGTATTTTTCGGCAGGCTGTCCGTAGCTGCCGGGCAGATATTCCGGATAGACCCGCGTTTTATTCGGGGCCAGAAAGAGTACAAAGTCGATCCCGTCTTCAGCCAGGCGGTCACGGGCCGCCACAAGCCGTTCGGCGATCTCTTCCATATGAGAACGGGTATAAAGATTTTTCCCGCTGTAGTCGCCGATGGGATCGCCGTCGGCAACTGCAGAGTAATAATACCAGCCCTTTTCTCCCGCGATCACTTTTTCGGAAGAGCCGTGAAACAGCAGCATGTCGGTAACGGAATGGCAGATGATCAAAGCATCTCGGAAGGGTGCATGGTCGTTGAAATAGTCCTCATACTGCCGCGGGAATTCCTCATAGTTTTCGCCTGTGAGCACCGGACGTTCCGCAAGTTGCCGGCGTTCCACGGCTGCCGGCGAAACAAAGCGCCCCACGAGAAACCATAAGGGCAGCGGCAGCATGATGCCTAGGAAAAAGCTCAGAAGATAGATTTTTTGTGATGCTCCCGTTTTTTTCATAAGCGCCTCAAAACTGGAAATAAATGAACGGATTGTAGCTGTCGGCCGCAAGCGAGGCCACACAGAAGAATAAGAGCAGCATGCAGATCAGCGCCTCGATCACGCTGCCCGTATATTTCGTCCGCAGCTTTTCGGGGACCAGCGTCTGGATCAGCCCCGCCCCGGGTATCGCCAGGATCAGGAAGATAAAGCACTTGCGGTCGCCCAGCTGCCACAGGGGGACCGTCTCCGCCCCGGGTGTGAACATCGCCGCCAGATACCGGAAAGCCTCGCTGCAGTTCTCGGCACGGAACAGCACCCAGCCCAGCAGCACCGCACAGAAACAGAGCAGGCGCGAGATCACCCGGCTCTTTTCCAGCAGCTTTTTCAGTCCCACACGCTCGATGAGGGAAAGCAGCCCGTGATAAAGGCCCCAGAGTATAAAGGAAAGCTCGGCGCCGTGCCATAGCCCGGTCAGCGCAAAGACCAGCATCAGGTTAAAGAGCGTACGCCCCCTGCCCTTGCGGTTTCCGCCAAGGGGGATATAAACATACTCACGGAACCACGCTCCCAGCGTGATGTGCCAGCGCCTCCAGAATTCCGAGATGCTGCGGGAAAGATAGGGATAACGGAAGTTTTCGGGAAAGGTAAAGCCGAACATCTTTCCCAGACCGATCGCCATATCAGAATAGCCCGAAAAATCATAATAGATCTGAAGCGTATAGGCCAGCGCCCCGATCCAGGCCGCCCGCATATCGAGCGCTTCCAGCGCAAAAGCCTTGTCGGCACAGCCAGCCAGCACATTGGCGATGAGCACCTTCTTGGACAGGCCGTAGACAAAGCGCCGGAAGCCGTCGGCCGTATCCGCCGTCGTAACCCGCCGCTCCCTGAGCGCCGCCTCCACGCTGCGGTACTGCACGATCGGCCCGGCGATAAGCTGCGGGAAAAAGGAGATATAGAGTGCTACGGGCAGAGGATCCTTCGACGCCGCCACCTGTCCGCGGTAAACATCCGCAAGATATGAGATCGCCTGAAAGGTGAAAAAGGATATACCGATGGGCAGGGCGACCTCGGGCCGCGGAAGTATCGATCCGCCGCCAACAGAATTGACGATATCGCAGAAAAATCCTATGTATTTGTAATAGAAGAGAAAGGACAGATCCAGGGTCACGCCCAGCGCCAGGGAGAGTTTTTTGTGCTTACTGCGGCTGATGAGCAGCCCGGCCGCCCAGTTCCACAGGCAGCAGACAAACATCAGAAGCACCATCACGGGCTCGCCCCAGGCATAAAAGAAAAGGCTTGCCAGCAGCAGGAAAAGATTGGAAAGCTTGCGTCCGGCAAGAAGATTTCCGAAAAAGACCAGCGGAAGGAATATCCATAAAAAGATCAGCGAACTGAAAACCAATACCGTTGCTCCTTACACCGTAAAAATGAAAAATCCCCAAAAGCGGGGACCTCTTTACTTCCTGCCAAAAGCGGGTGAGGGGAATCGGACCCCCGTATACAGCTTGGAAGGCTGTCATTCTACCATTGAACTACACCCGCACAACTAACCAAAGAGTATTATACAGAATATGGTGGTATTGTCAAGCGTTTCTCGCAGATTTTTGTGTTCCATAATATACTTTATAATGGTTTTTAGTGACATTTTCTTTGGGCGGGATACTGGAGCCTCATCGTTCCCAAGGTTTTGGTCTTTCTTTAGTTCTCGGCCACAGTATCTGCAGAAAACCGAATCGTCTTCAATTTCTTTTCCGCAATATCTACAAAACATGATTTCTCCCTTACATATTATTTCACAGATCCCTTCTCCGAGATCATGGATGTGTCACTGCTCTATATATAAAGCGGGACGAATGCCTCCATGCTCGTTAACTTCTTTGTCGTTGTGGCTCCAGCCCGCGCGGCCATAGGAGTAGACACTGCACGCATAATCGGAATTGTTGCCGAGCGAACGCAGCCACCACACCCCACCCTCGCGCCCTATGCAGTCGCAACTGTAATTCACCGAAGAATAAAATTTATTATAATAATCCTCATTTATTGCATGGCGAGTTGATCCCTGCCGCTTCGCATAAGTCGTCGGCGGGATAATCAGCTTCTGGCTGTAACCATACTGATCCTCATCGTCCCAGCTGTTAAAGCTGTAATGGGAGATAACCTCCTCTACGCTGAGCAGAAAGATCCGATCTCCTGTACTATTTCCCCCGGGCGTACCCCAAACAGGATTATCAGAATTTGCCACGTTTGTAGTATTGATCATTCCCTGTTCCGTCTGTGTAAATGCATGATTCAGGAACTCATTGTTCAGCCAGCTTCGGAGCGTGCAGCTCTCCCAGGTCCTATTGGTCTGTTCCGTGTTATAGGACTGCCAATCCAGCACATAGCGGCTCACCAGAAACGTGCCGTTCCCGTTTTCTTCCAGAACTTCCCACTCGATAGGCTCCGGACCATTAGATGCGTCTCCGTCCTGTTCATAGGCCCCAAAGACGATATATCCCTCTTCATTCATATGCGGCAGGATGTCATCACGATTTGTCCAGTCCCCACCGCGCCAGTTTGCTTCCTCTTTTCCCATCGATTCCGGCGTTGGGGTTGGCGTTGTACGCTTTGACAACTCCTGTACCTTCTGCTCTGCGAGCTGCCGTTCCAGCTCCGCAAGCTGTTCTTCCATCGCCATGTTCTCGGTTTTCTCCAGGCCTTCTTTTAGGATATCAATAGCCGCCTGCAGCTCCCCTTTTTCAACATAGGCATCAGCCAGGCCCAGGTATGCATCCTCCGCTTTCGGATCAATATCGATAGCCGCCCTGTAGGCTGCAATGGCTTTGTCGTAATCCAGTTCGTCCAGATAGCGCTCCGCCAGTTTCAGCTGCTCCTCATATTTCTTTTCCGGAGAGTCAGACATTACAAAGATCAGTACCCCCACCGCGATCAGCAGCACTGCCACTGCCACCACTGCGATAACCAGACCTGTATTTCTCTTCTTTTTTTCTATCACCGTATCTGACGCAATCCCGCTTTCCTTTGGCACTCCGATATCTTCCAGCACCGTGACTTTTTCTGTTTCTTTATCTTCTACAATCTTCTGCCCACAGTATTTGCAGAATTTAACACCGTCCTCTATTTCTTTTCCACAATTACTACAGAACATGAACAAAGTCTCCTTTTACTCCACTGTCACTGATATTGTGATCGTCTTTCCGTTGATCTTGGTTGTCAGTTTTGCTTTTCCCGGTCTATTTGCATGTATTGTTCCAGCCGCATCAACATAAGCGGTTTCACCCTTGCTGCTCTTAAAAATCACCGGCTGATTGATGGATGCAAAGTCGATCTGCAGCGTACTATCCTTTGAAAGAGTTACTTTATACTTATTCTTTCCTGCATTCTGTATCTCTTTCGTTATGATCGTGTACTCCTTGCCCTGATATTCCGTACGGAGTGTTGTTTCCCCGACGGAAAGCGCCTGGATCTTTTTCTTTTTATCAACTTTCACGATCTTGTCATCGTCTGAAACCCAGGTAAAGTTCTTAAGTCCTTTGATGCTGATAGTCTTTTTTGCACTTAAGGTCATATGAAGCGCCCGGCACTCCACCGGGGCAGCTTCTGTGACCTTTACCGTGAAATTGTAGGCAGATCCGTTTATGAAGGCAGTGGACCGTATCGAAGTGGAACGGGGATTCAGCCTGGCTAAGAGATGCTATGGCATGGGCTTGATCCGGACAAAACTTGATACAACGACCCGTGCTTCGATCGCACTGTCGATCATTGCAATGAATATCAACCATCTGGCAAAATGCTTTTTGCGTTGTATTATGATTTCGATCTTTTCAAGGTACGAATGGCAGAAAACTCTGCCTGATAATTCAATACTCAACAGTCTGTTTCAATGGGCGACTTGTTGAGCAGACACTAATTAAACAATCCCTTTTCGGAAAAGTGTTCCTGTTGTTATTGAAGTCTATTCTTTATGGCAGGTTATAATGGTATAGCTAGTCGCATTGACCGTAATCACACACCCATCTATGTGAACATACCAATTCTTACCATGCCTTTCTATATCTGCGTCCGGTTTTAAGATTTCTTCCTTACACCAGGTAACTACATCTATTTCGCCAAGGCCAAGGTTTCTCTTTATTCTGTCTACTCCCATATCAGTAGTATGTACTCTATCTATATTTTCAATAAGTATATTATCCATATTTTTTCCTTTGAATACTATTTGACTTAGACCCACAATTCCGAAAAGGGATATTAAATATGCTTCAAAGGTATATGTTTTTTTCAAGAATACAAATCAAGTATTCATTTGCAGAAGCAAAGCCGGTTTTTTTAATGATTTGCTGATATTCGTTTTCGAGCCTTGAGATTTCTGCGTCTTGACAGGCCTTCAAATTGTTTAGTTCTTCAATACGTCGGTTTGTTTCAAGTAGTATTTTTTCTGATTCCTGATCCTTCTTCTTATTAAGAGATTCAATATCATTCATCAATGATTTTTTACGATTTATGAGCGGAATTAGGCCATTTGCAATATGAATGCCAAGAATGTTATCATAGTTTATTCCTAAAACCTGCGTAAATAATAATCCTAAAAGAGCCAATGCTGTAGCGAATAACAGAAAGCCACCGATTATTCTTCTTCCATGCATAAATTGTATAAAACCAATAATGCCCAATATGGAGTATATAGCCGAAAAAACTAAAACTGTTGTTTTTGTAGAGGATAGCCTCGATTCGGTATCATTAAGTTTGGCGTGAAGTTCGGAAATGGCGTTACCTCGTTTATTTATAACATGGTTTGATGGAGTGATGGATTGACCTTGATCAAGAAGATTCATTTGATTGGTTTGTTCATCCTCAAGCTTTTTATTATAATCTGTTATTTGTATGATTGTTTCTTTATGCATTCTGATTTCGGCAGGACACAAATCCCAGGATTTTTCATTCATCGGAAACATGGTATTAGTTTTGCTTAAAAATTCTGTAAGTGCCAATCCAAACCATCCTCTCCAATCTTCAGGATTATCATAACTAATTTCGTGAAACTTTTTTTCAGCATCATCGTATTTTTCAAGCCTAATTTGAGCAATCCCGTCCTTGATCATATCGGTGGTTGATTTTGCTCCGTGAGAGTTGATTTTATGATTATATTGTTCTATAGCGGTCTCAACTATATATGCAGTTTTACAATAAGGACATATTGCGGCATCCTTAGAATTGTCAACTTCAAGATTGGCGCCACAGTTAAGGCATTGAGCTTTTACTAAAGACATGGGATATATACTCCTTTATTTATCGTGAAATTCTAAGCAAATTTTCACTTCAGTAGTAATACTCATATAAAAATAGCAAGTTTGTAGGTACTAAAATCACATATTGATAACTCTTTCTTCATCATCTTCGAATTTAAAAGTTTCTCCAGTAAATGTGATGAACTCTGCATGATCATAAAAACGTTCTGTAATTAGCTTACCGTAGTCATAATCTTTTGATTCTGTGTGTGTTCCGAAGGTATCGTCCCAATAGGTTTCATCCCAATGGCCATCACGTAATCCGTTTTTTATGATTCCACTTGTATATATTTCTGATTTTGTAATACCTTCCGACTGATAATTAATTGCGTGCATAGAGGAATTTCCTTCTGGAATACTGTTTACACATTCAAAAGAGTATTCCATGAAGAATCTATAAGGATAATCAATGCCGTATTTACCATCCGTTACGTAATAGTATCCAGTACCGGTATCTTGAGGAAAAATATAAAAGAAACATGCATTTGCAGCACTGTAATAAAAACAGATCTTGTAATTGTTCCACAGAAAGTGACTGGTTGGAGCATAGTTTCCATTAAAACTATAATTAGGATCACTGCCATTTTTATGTAAAGTAAAATGGAAAAACTCATTTTTGCCATATTTATCAATATTAACTTTCTCTACATAATTATGGTATTGAGTGCTGATGCTTTTCCAAAAAACCAGAGCTTTATTATCTGCATACAGATATTGATTTATATCTTCAAGAGAGTTGTTCCCTTCAAGGATCTGTAGTAGTCCAGATAAAAAAGAATCGTCTGTCTGGGTAAGATCATACTTATAATAAGCGGAATATGTAATACCGTCAATTGTATTTTCAGGTATTATCTGTCTATCATGTATGATGGCCTCAATACTATCCATTTTATCGAAGGATTCTTCGTCAATTCCCGGAATATCTGTCTCATTAAGTTCATTATCAAAATCGGTCTTTGTAGTGTTTTCAGGCGTGGATGGGGATGTGGTATCCGTCGTTGAACAGCTACATAATAGTACAGACAGTCCAATAAGTGTGGGGATTATATATTTATTCATTTTAATATTTGTACGGCTTTTATCCATTTATTCTGATTTCCCTTCTAATTCTTCAATATCACTCATACATTTATTTCTCAAATGTATGAGCGCTATAAGACTGTTTTGATAGCCATTTACATGCTTTAACCCCCTAAATAACAAACAATGAATTAATATAAACGCTATCGTGGATATCAATAACATAGCCCCTCCACCAGTTATTCGATTTACAAAGCAGTTATATCCGACAATTCCGAAAAAAACCACGATAACAAAAAGAATAAATACAGCCTTTCTGGTAGATGAAATCCTTGACTCTATATCAGCCAATCTTTTATTGAGGTCAGATGTTTGACTATCTGTGGATTGTTTTTGATTATATTCTATAGAAACATTCTTGGGTGGAGCATCTTCTCTTTGTCTGTTCCATTCCCTCCAGAATTCATCAGAAATCCCATCAGTATCGTTGGGGGATAAAGCAAATAGTTCTTCCTTTTTAGTTTTCATGTCGTCAGACTCTTCTATTTCATATATCTCCTGTCTGTAATATGCCTCCTCAGTAGGATAACTATGATCGATCATTTCGGAGGTATGATCATATATGTCTGCTACAAAATAAAACTTATCCAGAACAGGATCAAAAACGGAATTGACAAAGTTTCTGTAGTATGTAACAGGTGGCGGAACAGGAGAATCAGGCAAAAACTCACCCATTATATCGTCAATCGGCAGAAAAATATGTTTTAATAAATTATGTTCAAAAAATGGCATTAAGGTTTTCCAATTGTATTTAGTAAGAAAATTTTTATTGATGACAAGAATCTCGTTTTTATGATATTTCTGGAAAATTAAAGAAAAAACAGCGCAGTTAATACATTCTGCTCCTAATAATCTTACAAACTTATTCTCATACCCAGTATAAAACCCGCGCCATAGTTTTAAAGGTAGATCAAAACTGCTTAAGGAGCAGAACCCTAGATATTCGATATGACGAAACAGCTCCTCCAGATCAATATTTGATACCCCATCTATTATGCAGACTTCCTTTACAGCAGCTTGAAAAAGTATATTTGCTGATTCAAATAGAGGCCTGTTATCCTCATTTCTTTTCCATTCAGTATAATCATTGAATAAAGTATAAGTCATTTTTGCCCCCGAAAAGAGTTTATGCATGGATTATTTGTAAGGAAATATTCTGTTAATGGTTTTAGGATGAGTATATATTTTATTAGCACTATTTCCAATGATGTGTAATCCGGTCAGTTTTTTATCTTGTAAAAAACATTCTCCCTGACATTTTATACTTTTCGTACAGATTTTCATCCAATCTTCTCCATAATGCTTTCAATCTGTTCTTCAAGCTCCGGATCTGCAAGAAGGCACTCATCTTTATATGCGGAAAGATTCATCCGAACAGCAGGATAAACCTTATCTCTCTCCTCCGGATCTGCATTATCCGCTACGATCCCGGCGTAACGGACAAAATCCTGCACAGTGCTCTTGCTGTCAAGCCCGGCCCCGATCCGTTTTAACATATATGCTGTATATACAAACGGATTGTTCGCTTCGATCTCGAGAATCTTTTCCGCCATGGAACGCCATTTTCTTTCCAGCTTATCTTTCTTTTTCCACTGCGATTCGTCCCAGTCTTCTATATCCTGCCACTCATTTACGATATCGATGAATTCTTCCAGCTTATCGAGTCTGCTTTCCTCCGGTTTTTCATGTTTATCCGGAAGGAATTTGCTTCCGCAATGAGTACATCCCCTCAAGCCCCCTTTATACTCGATATCCTTGCTGCTACAATTCCGGCATACAAGTTCTTTCATGATGATCTTCCTGCCTTCTACACTCCGCCCAACAGCTCCTTCAGCTTCTTCACTTCCTCATCACTGAGCGTCACACCCTTGCCCATCTTCTCATGGTCCGGGCTCCACTCGCGGATATCGTATTTTTCTTCCCTGTCGTTCCAGGAAACCTTATTCAGCTCCTTGGTCCAGCCCTTGGAACCTTCGGACAAAACGCCAATGTGCTTTGTTATTTCGAATTTAATATCTCCTGCCATTTTCGTATCTTCCTCCTCACATACTGTTAAATTATACCACAGAAGGCCGCTCCGTTCAACAAAACCATTGGTAAATATGCACAATCCCAGCCCCTTTGCTGACGTAACTTATGTTACAGCGTTTTATCTATGCTTCAGCTTTGCCTCGATTGAAGCTAATCTACAGCATATTTCCCCTATTCCATAACAGAGCATACCGATAAGCACAGATATCATTATGCCTGCAATACCATAAACAATCGAAATCCTGAACAGCGCAAACGAACCTATCAGCGATAGTATGATCAGGATTACAGCCAACACCTTTATGGCGTTTCCGACGCCCGACTCCCCTGGAGAATTATTGCTCAGTGTAGATATAACAGAACTTCCCGTCCCCTGAGTAATACCAGAACTTTCCGATTGAATTTCTTGAAGAATCCGCACAATACCGCTATCAATATGGTCGATATTCTTGGCAATAAGATTCTCTCCGGAAGCCTCTCCGGATTTCACCTTTTGTATATTATCAAAGCAGTTTATACATACATGAAAATCCTGAATACCATTGGACACAACCTTGGTTTCTTTTGAAGATAATCCAATAACACCACAACAATCACACTTCCGCATATTATCGCCTAACCTCCCCTTTTGTTATCCACTACATCCCTGTTATACTCTTTTTCAACCGGCTGCCCTCTTTATATACAACGGCACTTCTTTTTCCCACTCCTTGAATATCTCTTCCGGATCTACCACCCCATTATGCTCCGTCATGATATTATATTCGCCTTGCTCACGAATCTGATCTTTCGCCTCTTGTATAAGTCTCTTCGTTCTATCTAAGGCTTCCACAAAATCTTTTTCTTCGTGGTAGGTTTTCTCTATAGCTTCCTTGGCATATTCATCCTTAGGATCCGTTACGATCCATTCCAGGTCTTCTAAAGCCAACTCAAAAATCTGCAGAGCAACGACAGGATCCGCATCCGTTCCGATCCCTCTCAGCATACACTCGCCAAGCAGGGAAAAATAGAATCCATCATCATACTTCCTGAAGTCCAGCCAGGACAGTTTATATATTGAAGCATACTCCGACCGTCTGGGCTTCAGCAGGGAATATGCCGATGCGGGAGCGTATTCTGAAATCTGCCCTTCCAGGATCAATTCTCCGATCCTCAGCCGCGCATAGTCAGAAGATGTATATACCATATCCCGGACCAGTTCTTTGATAAGACCTCCACCATCAAATTCAGCCGGTTCCGGATGAAAATACCGATACTTCTCCCGACAGTAATCATCATCATCAAAAAGCATCCCTTCGAAATACAGTTTTTCTGCACTTTTCATGTCCTTCTCGCATCCGATACCATAATAATAGCAGTCCGCCAGCCATCGGAAACCGGGAATATAGCCTCTCCCGGAGAGTTCTTTTATGTACGGAAAGGCATCTTCTTTCACCTTGTTATGCTCTCGGCTTATCCCCTTCTCCATCATATGGATCAGCGCCGGTTCCACTCCATGATCCGCACACTCCTTATAACAGGATTCGATCTCATCTCTATACTCCGGGTATGACAGCTTTCCCAGTTCCCGGGCTTCCAACCAGGCCTTATGATATTGTTCCTGTGCCAGGGCTGTCCGCATGGCATCAGCATACTCATTGCAGTGGTCTTCCCGCTCACTATCTTCCGCTTTCTCCAAAGCTTCCTCGGAAACATCTGCGATGAGATCGTCCAGATCGATCTCTTCCCCCTCATCGATCATCTCCTGCAGGTCCTCTAAACTCAGTTCCTCTTCTTCACCCATATTGATTTCCCTCCTCAAAATGCATCACTGCATCCTGTCTTCTTCCATCATTTTCAATCCTTCTTCAGCTCGCAGATCACTCCCCGGGACAATACGAGGCACACCTTCCCTTTTTCTTTCTTCCCGATCCGGTCATAGATCCGTCCGGCACTCATGCTCTCACCAAGAACGGTTCCGGTGCTGTTTGCCACATAGCCGATCTTTCCAAGGCCCTTCATCTCCACACGGATCGCTTCCTTGTCATACTCATTATCCGGCTCCTTGATCAGCTTCACCGTCATCCCCTTTTTCATAAAATCGCTGCCATAGTAATGGTTCATGCCTGTGATCGTAAAATACTCCTTCTTCATGGTTTGCTCCTTTCCTTTTTCTTGATACTGCTCCGGCAATGCCGATGCCCGGCTTACCGGCACAGTCCTTTTTGCCATACTTCCGACTTCTTCTCTTTTGTTCCTTCCCGATCCTTGTGACTTCATTTTATTAACAATGCTGTCCCAAAAAAACTCCTCATTTTCGAATATTTGTTCGTTAGTTGCGCCTAACCGCGAAGCTGTACAAGGGAAACTGCATTTTTGAACCGAGCGCTTCCATTCTTTACAATAGCTGGCAATATTTGTTGCTGATAAGGTCTGAAGTTCACCTCATAAACCGATACAAAGAAACTGTTGAAAATACATCGGCAAACCGATATAATCGTGATCAGGGAAGGTGGTATGTTTATGCTGATCAAAGAAAAACTGAAAGAAAACAATATGTCTATGTATCGCCTGAGCAAGGAAAGTGGCGTGCCACAGGCCACTATCAGCGATATATGCAGCGGGAAAGCAGACATGGAAAAATGTGCGGTTGGGACAGTATACCGCATCGCGAAAGTGCTGAAGGTTTCGATCGAGGATATTCTGGAGTCTTCCAGAGAAGAGTATCGCAGTTCTTTTGAGACTTTCAAGAGCAATACCTGCCATCATGTGAAGGATATGGGAGATATTGATTTCATGATCCATGTTCTTGAAACGGATGAGATCAGATCCCTTTATGAAAAGCACTGGTATCCGGAAGCGTTATATCTGCTTGCGATGTTGGATTATCTATCTCGAGTGAATGATGTTCCTGTTTGCACAAAGTACAATGATATACGATCCCGGCGGTTAAAGAATCCGATCTATCCGACAGGTGTTCTTCTTGCAAGTGAAGTTATGAAGACGGAGGAGACAAAGAGAAAAGCGGAAAAAGAGGCAATTCCGGAATTCAGGAGATTCAACATCATTGAGAGTGAGGTGCGGAATGTTGTCTGATAAACCACTTACGAAAGAAAACCTCGATCAGTATTTGAAGGAACTGGCAAAGGAATACAGAAAAAGAAGCGGAAAGAATACACCTGCAGAGATCATACTGATAGGGGGTGCTTCCGTTGTGATCAATTATGGATTCCGCGAGATGACATATGATGCAGACGCAATAATAAACGCATCATCCTACATGAAGGATGCGATCAATTATGTGAGCGATAAATATGGTCTGCCTAATGCCTGGATGAATGATGATTTCAAAAAAACAAATTCATATTCGCCGAAGATTGCACAACATGCGAAATACTATAAAACGTTTTCCAATATTGTGACATTCAGAACGATTTCCGGGGAATATCTGGTAGCCATGAAACTGAGATCCGGCCGTCAGTATAAGTACGATTTGTCCGATATAATAGGCATTCTCTGGGAAAAGGAAAAGGAAGGAGATCCACTTACTATCGACAGAATAAAGAAGGCCGTCTGTGAGCTTTATGGGTCTTATGAAGCGCTTTCCGAAGAGAACAGGATGTTCATTGAGAACGCTCTTGAGAATGGGGATTACGAATATGTCTATTCCCATACCCGTCAGTATGAGCTGGAAAACAAGGAGAATCTGCTTGAATATCAGGATGAAAAGCCGGGTGTAATCAACGAAGACAATGTGGACGATGTCATTGCAGCTCTTCGAGGAAAGAAAAATGAGAAGTAGAAAACCTCTTTTCAAAGAGTCTGTGAAAAAAAGTCTGTAAAAATATAATAGTTATGTATTATTAAGGTCTCCTAAGGTAAAATATAAATACTTTAAGGAGGCCTTTATTATGGCAAGAGAAAAGAAAAACGTACAC
>JAEELW010000007.1 GCA_016282915.1 Lachnospiraceae bacterium
AATTGACATAGGAGTTCTGCGTTACATATGCATGTCCGTCGGCTCTGGCCGTGATACCGGCGGCACAGTCGATCATGGTGTACAGAAGACCGCCGTGTATCATTCCGTAAGGATTCAGAGAAGTGTTTCCGATGCGGGCGAGCAGAACGGTCTTTTCCGTTGATACGCTCACCACCTCGATATTATTGTATTCCATGAAGGGGTTCCAGCCCTTTTCAAATCCCATGATCGTTTATCGTCCTTTCTTTTACGTGTTGTTTTCATGGCAAACGGGCAGCTTGTCCTGTTTTTGGCTTTATAAAGATATCACATTATTCACGAGTTTGCCAGTTATCATTTTCCCGGCTTTTTGAAGCGCTATGCCCGTGGAATAAAGATCTGCCTGCGCAGAATTCCCCCCGATTTGGGGGCAATTCTGCGGTTTTTATTTTGATAGAATGAAGATGCGGAAGGAGGTGGCTATGATGGGTGTTTCAGGGGAAGCTGTAAAGATCAAGGCAGGGACGGGAGCATTTCTGTGTCAGGGCTGCGGAGCCGGGGTAAGGCCGGATCCTTTGACGGGGAATGCGGTCTGTGATTATTGCGGAACGGTATATACTTATGCATCTGCGACGGCGGATGGAAATCTGCTTGCTACCATAGAGACGCTGATCAGTCTTCTGACGGCGATTAATGCGGCGCAGGGTGAGATGGACAGCCTGAACCGCCAATTGGCGGATGTCCGGCGGGAAAAGGCAGAGCTTTTCTCGTCTTTTAAGAAGAGTTTTAAAGCTGCATTTTCGGTGAATAAAGGCGAGACGCCGGAGCAGGCCGAATACCGGCTTATGCAGCAGATCCAGAGTACACAGGCGGAGATCTCGTATCTTCAGAGTACGCTGGAGGCAAGTCATATCGATCTGGTCCCGGCAGCATACCGCAGGGTGGATATACTGTCCGAGATCCTTCATATCCTGAAAAGTGCGCAGGCAGCCACGCTCCCGGATGCTTACCGTTTATATGAAGAGCTCTGCAGACAGCGGGCGCGTGAAAGCATGGAACAGCAGCGTTATGAACAGGAGATGGAACTGAAGCGTCAGCAGCTCGAGCTGGAGAAGAAAAAGATGGAGCTTCAGGAGCAGGAAGAATTTGAGCGTTTCATGGAGGAAGAGGATAAAAAGGACAAAAAGAGCGGGAAGATCCTGGCCGGTGTTGCGGGAACCGCGCTGGCAGCCGGCGGGGCAGCACTGGCGTCAAAGGGCGGACGAAAGCTTCTGAAGGAGATCTTTAATAACATTGTGTAGTTTATTGGACTTCATCAGGAAATCCGGAGCAGCAACGCATCATTCTGCGGAGCGGGGGCTTCGGAATGCAGGATTTCCGGACGCTTTTTCGGATCATTGGGAAAGGCATAGTACACAGGATCGGATATTGTAACAGAGATATGGTTTTTATGGAAAGCGAGGTAAACGCTTATGGCTATGATCAGATGCATCAGCTGCGGTAAGGAAGTATCGGACCGCGTTCCCAAATGCATGTACTGCGGAGCGCAGATCGGAGCAGCCGGAGCGCAGCGCTGGACCGGGATAGGAGATCCTGCTGCAAACGGATGGGTAAACGGGGGTACAGGCAGTCTTGACCTTACAGTGAATGGGACGGGGCGGGGAAATGCGGGTGGATCTATACCCGTATCAGCTCCTGCAATGCAGAGCAATAACAGTTTTATTCCGTCTTCCGTACCGGCGAAAAACAGTGGAAACAGTTTTATCCCGGCTTCCGTACCGGCGAAAGAAAGCGGAAACAGCACCATACCGCCTGAGGCGCCGACGGGAGGAAGCGGTATCTTTTATATGCCCGGCCCTTCGTCTGCGGAAAGCGGCACTGCTGCAGCCGGTCCTGTGGCCGGAGAGAGCAGTGCAGCACCGGCTGAAAATACGGATAATGCTGTGTATAAAGGATCAGCCGGTGCGGCGGCAACAGATAGCAGAGAACCGTCCTTTACAGCAGGAAACGGAACATATATACCGGGAGACAGTACCGAAACCCGGGAAGCTCCGCAGATGCAGGGCAGTTTCCGGAACGGGCCCGACCCGCAGGCACAGGATCATTCCGCGGCACAGGGTACCTGGCAGGGACAGGGGGATCCCATGTCAAACGGAAGTACCCCGCCCGTGAAGGAAAATCCCCTGGTCAGATGGTTTAAGAGCAAACCCTTCGGGAAGAAAGTATTGATCGTTGCGCTTACCGTATTACTTGGGCCGCCGATCATCATCGGTCTGTTCAAAGGGATCATATCCTCTGTCAGCGGAAGCAGCAGAAGCTCTTCACGATCCTCCGCAGCCTACGAGCAGGAAGTGGAGGCAGAGGAGATAAAGCGGACAGAGGAAGCGGCGCCGGCGGAGAGCACAAAGATCGCTATGCCGGAAAAGGCGTCCGCACTGAAGGGGGAAAGCTACGAAGATGTCGTAAAGATCCTTGAGGGCGCAGGTTTCAGCAATATCAAGCTTGTAGCGGATCCTGACCTGATCAACGGATTTCTTCATGACGACGGGGATGTGGAAAAAGTCTCGGTCGGAGGTCACACCTCCTTTTCCAAGAAGGACAGTTTTGATCCGGATGTGGAGATCGTCATCACCTATCATACTTACCCGGAAGACAAAAAGAAAGAGCAGGAGGCAAAGGCCGAGCCGACGAAAGCTGAAAATACTGATGTCAGTGCGTCTGCGAAAGACGATGGGAAGGTCACGCAGACGTTCAAAGAAAAGATGGACGCATACGAGGCGTTCTTTGACGAATATATCGCGTTTATGAATAAATATATGAGCGCGGACGAAACACAGATGATGAGTATGATGACGGACTATATGAACTTCATGCTGAAATACAGCGAAGCGATGGAAGCTCTGGACAGCATCGATCAGGACAGTCTGTCTGCCGCAGATCTGGCATATTATACGGAAGTGATGCTGCGGATCGACGCAAAGCTTATGAATTCCATGTATTGACAGCCGGGGATACAGGAAGTTCTGCTCATAAGGTGGCAGTGGATCGCTCTGCATCATCGGCGCATTTGCGATCCTGTAAATATCTGGATTTAGGAGTTTTGGGATTTCACCTCTTATGGTGGCGGCGATCACACATAAGGAGGGGAGAAAGATGGACCTTACGTTTACAGAGTATATGAGGGAGCGTTTTCGGATAAAAGGTGTATCGCAAAGGATACTGTTCCAGCAGACGGGGATATCGGAACGGTACGGATACAAGCTCATTTCCGGTGAAAAACATACCAGTAATCGCGATATTATTGTGAAACTCTGTATCGGCGCGGGCTTTTGCGTTGCGGAAACGGATCATGCGCTGATGCTGTACGGCATGAGCCCGCTCCGTCCCTTCAGCGGAAGGGACGGGATCATCTCACAGGCGATCATGACCGGCCTGAACGACGTCTATGAAGTGAGCGAAATGCTCTCGGCCGCAGGCTACGGCGGGCTGGAGTGAAGGTCTTCTTTCCGGCATTAACAATGGACTGTCAGCACAGCTTTTCTGCTCTTTGTGCTTTCTTTTTGACATTTGGTGCAGTATTTCTTTTTTTTTCTCCCGGAAGGTATATATTATAGCGTAGATAGAAAAATCATCCCGGAGGAGTATGAGTATGGAAGACGTAGGAAAGTTAAAAGCGGAAAAGAAATACGGAGGTGTTTTCAGAGCGGATCTCGGTATGTCCCTGAACGATCTGATCGTGGATAGCGAGGTCAGCACGAGACTGGAGAAGGAACGGGATCGGCTGGCCGCCGAGCCGGAAGCAGAGGGATACGTTCAGGCGAAAAGCCTTGTAAGAGTGAACGAGCATCTGGCTGTGATCGATGAATCGCTCAAGCTGAGCCGGACGGATATGGATCTGTACCGGCGCCGCTATGCGATGGGGAGTGTGCAGATCGATACCAGGGGCAGCTATCAGGAATTAGTGCGGGGTATGCGGCCTGTCGATCCTCCCGCAGCCGGTCAGCAGCCCGAGCCTTCGCGAATGGACCGGAAGAAACAGCAGAAGCAGGCGGAAAAAACTGCAAAGAGCAGTTATGAAAGCGCGAAGGAAAATGTGACGACGCAGTTTGCGGATCCGCAGCAGCTGGGTACCGGATGGTTCGTCAAGAACGTGATGCTGAAAGAGATCGAGCTCAAGAAGCAGGATGGGACCAAGGAGAAGACGACACAGAACGATCTTCTGCAGCAGGTGATGGCGGGCAACTATGAGAACCTCGAACAGCTCGACCCGGTGCTCCGAAATATGGCGGCACAGAAATATCTGGAAAAGATCACGATCTCGGGAACGGACAGCACGGATCCGAACGAATTGATCAATGCACTGTTCAATCAGGGAGGCGTCGCGGCGCTGATGAACCCGCTTTTCCGTGTGGGCCTTTCGCTGCTGGCCAAAGGTGCTACGATAAGAGTAGGTGCTTTTGCCGGATGCAGTGCGGCGCAGTGTGCCGAGATGGAGGATCTCTGCAACCAGCGTATCATGAGCTCGACGCTCTATACCGTACCTCAGGCGGATGCATCCGAGGGGATCGGCCCGGAGGAACTGGAGCGGAATAAACAATCGCAGATCTTTATTGCCAAAACACTGCTGGCAGCACATATGGGAAAGCTGGAGCGTGTTGATACGGATAAGGAAACGGAAAGAAAGACGAAGAGTGGATGGAAACAGGGAATGGCTTCGGCCTTTGCGCACTGTTCGCGTGTGGCCTTCACCCTTCCGGGAGATAAAACGGCGACGGATGCCATGTGCGGGGAAGAGCACGGGCTGAAGGCCGGCTTCTTCAAGCGTACCGCGGCGACGCACAAACTGAGCAAGAAGAAAAAGTCAAAGACGGGAAGCGAACTGATCGAAAAGAAATCGAAGCTGGGGACCTTCTACGGCCAGCAGGGCATGAATGTGGCCGTCGGCGGTCTCGGAAATGACGGTGTGGGCGGCAGCGGCGGTACTTTGAGAAAGCTGAAGAACGATGGCAGCTGCGGTCATGTGTACATGCATGTGGATCAGGGAGGTGATTCAGCCTATACGGGTCTGCTGGTCGGTTTTGAGTCGGATGCCCCCGGTGTGATGAACATGACCGGACACCGTCACGGTATGGGAAATCCCGAGTTTGCCTCCAGTTTCGGTGGCATGCGTACGGACGAGATCGGTGATAAGTATGGTGGACGTGTGGTGGATCTGTCCGGCTGCAGTACGGAGCAGTTCGAAATGAGTATGCAGCTGCTGGAAAAGAAAATGAACGACCTGTATGCAAAGGTTTCGCAGGGGGATGAAGCCGCACAGGCCGAGCTGATGAACATTTCGGATCTGCTTGCAGGAAAGCAGCTGACGCGGGAACAGATCAACGATATCCTGGGAGAAGTTACTTACAATGGAAAAACCTATAATACAGTAGAATCTTATGCGCTGGCGAGAAAGGTGGAGAAGGCCACGCCGGAAGAATTGAGGAGTCCGGAGATGATAGCGGCAGTTCAGAAGGATTTCATTGAGAATTTCGGCAAATTGCTTGAAAAGGAGCTGAAAGAGGAACGGGAACGGACGAAGAACCCCAATGCGACGATCGATCCGATCAAGCTGTTCCGGGGAGATACTATCGGGACTCTGAAAACGTTTAATATGTTCTTAAAAAAGATGATCCCCGCAGATTTTCTTACAAAGGCAATAGAATCGGTCGGACCGGATGCCATGAAAGAGATCGGAGAGTATTTCCGTCGTTCGAAACTGCAGGATGAGCTGCAGGATTATGCGGCCGGTAAGATACAGAAATCCCCGGATATCGAACATGAGTTAATGCAACAGGCAAATCAGGAATTTTTGGTGCGACCGGCATCTCTGGACCAGGTGTTTAAGATTATCGGCGATCAGATAAGGGACGGTGACATTGGAGGAATTTTGAGTGGTGTCAGTAAGGCCTTTACGGATCATGGTGTTTCGGATATTGAGTTCAGTATGCGTATGATGAATAATCTCATGCTGCGCTCCGCTGGCATTGTGGATACCATGGCGTCTCTTAAAGTGATGGATAACGGCAGATGGACGGAAGGGCTGACACCGGAACAGGAGAAAGATCTGTACCGATATAATGCCATGAAGATGATGCAGCTGGAGGCGAACAATCTGTTGCAGCTGGATGCAGCAGCTCTTTTGAACAACCCGTTCACAAGTGCGATCCGGCAACGTATGCAGGCAGACGCCGCAGCCCAGCAGCCCGCAAACTAAACACAGAGAGGTGAAAAATGGTTGAATTAATACAGATAAACAAAGATAACGCACTTGCATTTCGTCCCCTGATCCGTGAGGATGCTTATCCCTTCCTTCTGGATCCGGATGTCTTCGCCCTGGGTCTCGTCAATGATGATACCGCATTTGCCGCGGCAGTATTCCGCGTGCATGAGGGCGGAGAAGCCGAACTTTTATCCATTGCGGTTTCGGAATCCGGTCGCCGGCAGGGCTACGGAACGGAACTGCTGGTCGAGGCAACGGATTTCATGGTGGACCGGATGGATGTCATCCGTCTTTCCTGCGATTTTGTCGAGGGCGGAGATGATAAGGAGGCCTTCAAAGGCTTTTTGAAGTATCTGGAGTTCGAAACCGAAAAGCAGGCGGGCGGCTGCTACAGGATCAGCCTGAAAAAACTCAGGGAGAACAGCCTTCTTGAGGGCGGAAGCAAGGATTGCAGGAGCGTTGCGGATCTTACAACGATGGAGCGGAAACTTCTTTACAGGGAGGAGATGGATCTGAAGCCTTTGGAGGAACAGGGGTGGATCGAAGAGCAGGTCTCCTGCGTGAAGCAGGATGGGCCGAGTCTGAGCAGTGTGCTGATCTTTACAAAAGGTGACGGGAGCGGAGATATTTATGGGGATGAGCCGAAAGAAGGGGCCTTATGCATACAATGGGCACGCTCCGACTCCGACAATCCGGCCGGGCTCCTTTCACTCTTCCGTCATGCGATGAAGAAGCTGGAGTCCTATCCGGAAGATACCGAGATCTATGTGCCGGTACTGAATGAAGCTTCGGAACGTCTGGCGGAAAAGATCCTGGGCGAAGGAGCGGAAAAGATCGAGCAGAGCTATCACGCCGAACTGGATCTGGAAGTGGAAGCGGGAGCAGAGTGAGCGTGAAAAAGCCTGACAGCTTATGATTCGTAAAGAATTACCGATGCGGTGAAGATATCTTCATGTGTGGTGAAGGAGCTTGTACCGTTGTAAAGAGTGGCGATGCTGCGTACGGATTCGATGCCGACGCCGTCGCCACTGTGTTTTGTGGAGCGGAAACGGCCGTTCTGCTGCCGCGGCGTAACGGAATAACTGTTTTCCACTACCAGGGAGATCATGCCGTTGCCGCTGTTCTCGAGGACCTTATATCCTCCGCTGATGCTGATAAAGCGCCCGTGCTCCCTTTGCAGCCCGGCTTCCACGGCATTTTCCAGAAGATTTCCCAGAAGCACGGCCAGATGGATCTTGTCGATGAAGAGCTCCTCGGGAAGCGTCACATGTGCGTTGAAACGTATGTCCGATTTCGCGGAGATACCGGCGAAGTAACCGAGGATCGTATTGGCGTTTTCGTTTTCACAGTAGACCAGAGCCTGATCCAGTTCCGAGAGCTGGGGGAAGCTGTCGATCAGCTCGTCCAGAAGGGAAAGGTCTTCCTGCTCCCGGATCGAACGCAGGAGCAGCAGCTGATGACGCATGTCGTGGCGGGCCCGCCGGGTTTCGTCTATCCTGTTTTTGAGATTGTCATACTGCAGTTTCTGAATGGAAAGCAGGTGGTTTTCGGCTTCCAGCTTGCGGCTTTCCCGCTGCAGTGAAACGAGGCGGATGATCAGATGATAGATGAGCAGGCTTCCGGCGTCGATCACGATCAGATAGCCCGTGCTCAGAGGATCCAGTGCATTTTCCAGAGCCGTTCTTCCGCTCAGGTAGAAATGCTGCATCCAGATCGCGTAAAAGATCGCGGGTATGATCCAGAGATAGCGCCACATCAGGGAATCCTGTTTTTCCCCGGGAAGGTCATCCTCGCTTTCCCCGCTGCAGATATCCTTAAAGACCAGCTTATAGACCAGGAAAGACAGAAGGATCACATTGGGCAGCATGCAGATGGAAAAGGTGTAACGGTAACGCCCCAGGGCATACTCCGGGAAGAAAAAGCCTTCCAGGCATTTGGAGGCGACAAGGTTCAGATTGCCAAAGTCCATAAGGACCAGGATCACAAAGATGAGTTTTCCGAGCTGTTCCCGGACGCAGACAAAGATCAGAAGGATATAAAACGCCGAGATCACGATGTCCTGGATGGGGCCGGGGATCGGCAAAAGCACGCCCAGCGGAGTGACGATCATATAGCAGAGAGAGGCGAGCAGCATCAGGGCAAAGGAGAGAGGGGCCTGAAAACGCAGTCTGCTCTTAAACGCCTTTGCTACCAGTACCACCTGGGGGAAGGAGTTCAGAAAAGCATATAATACAGATTCCCATATTGCAAATTCCGCTTCCGTTCCATTCATAATAGCTTATTTTATCATAATCCCCGGAAGGGGTCAAAAAGTAACGATATTTCCGATAGGATCCTGCGGGATCGGGAGCGGAAAATGCGGCCGTCGTCCGGCGGGAGCGGACATCAGACTATCGGAGCACCGGAAAAAATAAATCACCTTGAAGTATTTCTTGTGATTAGGTATAATTATATGTTGTTTATACTGAATTATAAGAATCATCAAAGTGAGGAGAACTTATGAAAAAAGCATTGATCACCGGCATCAACGGCCAGGACGGATCCTTCCTTTCGGAACTGTTACTGGAAAAGGGATACGAGGTATACGGGATCCTCAGGCGCAAGAGCGTAGTGGATTACGGGAATGTAACGCATATCAAGGATAAGATCCATTTTATCTATGCGGATATGACGGATGTGGTGTCACTGATCAAGGCACTGAACATCGCCCAGCCGGATGAAGTATACAATCTGGCGGCGCAGTCTTTTGTGGCGACCAGCTGGGACCAGCCCATCGCCACCGCCGAGATCGATGCCGTGGGCGTGACCAATATACTTGAGGCCATCCGTGTGGTCAATCCGAAATGCCGTTACTATCAGGCCTCCACTTCGGAAATGTTCGGTAAGGTGCAGGCGATCCCGCAGGATGAAAATACGCCTTTTTATCCCCGCAGCCCCTACGGCGTGGCTAAGCTGTACGGACACTGGATCACCAAGAATTACCGTGAGAGCTTCGGTCTCTTTACCTGCAGCGGCATCCTTTTCAATCACGAAGGAGAGCGACGCGGCAAGGAATTTGTTACGAGAAAGATCACCGATACGGTAGCGCGCATCAAGCTGGGCCTGGTGGATCACCTGGAACTGGGGAATATGGACGCAAAGCGCGACTGGGGCCATTCCAAGGATTATGTGCGTGCCATGTGGCTGATGCTCCAGCAGGACGAGCCCGACGATTATGTGGTGGCGACCGGCGAGACCAGGAGCGTCCGTGATTTTGCAAAGACCGCATTTGACAAGGCAGGGATCAAGGTGGAATTCTCCGGCAGCGGCGTGGACGAGATCGGTACCGATGTGAACAGCGGGAAAGTGCTGGTCAGGGTCAATCCCAAATTCTTCCGTCCTGCCGAAGTGGAAATGCTGGTGGGCAATCCCAAAAAGGCAGAGGAAAAGCTGGGCTGGAAGCGCGAGATCAGCTTTGACCAGATGGTGGAGCGCATGGTAGCCACCGATATCACACTGGTAAAACAGGAGATGAGGTATGCAAGCCAGCTCTAAAAAGGCGCTGATCATCGGCGCTGCCGGCTTTGTGGGAGGCTATCTCCTGCGTCATCTGAGAGAAGAGCGGGGCTGCGATGTCGTGGTGACAAAGCTGCCCGGTGAGGTTTTGGACGCCGCGGACGCAAAAGTCTGCGAGCTGAATATC
>JAEELW010000098.1 GCA_016282915.1 Lachnospiraceae bacterium
CTTGCCGGATGTGCTATGATTGCTTTATAAAATGTGAGGGACTACAAGGGATATGGATTCCAATACAGTGAGAAAAAAGAAAAGCCATACAGGCCTGGTGATCGCTATTGCGGCAGTGGCAGTGCTGCTGATCGCGGTGGGTGTACTGATTTTTGTAATGTCGGATTCACCGGCAAAGAAATATGAGGAGCAGTTAAAACTGGCACAGCGCTATCTGGACGAACTGGATTATGACAAAGCTATCGCAGCCTACAGGGCAGCTATTGATATCGACCCGAAAGCGGAGGACGCTTACCTGGGCCTGGCGGAAGCTTATGTTGAAAAGGGAGATCTGCAGGCGGCTATTGATATCTTAAAGGAAGGACTGGAGAAAACCGAGAGCGTGGCGATGGAAGAACGTCTCAAGGAACTGGAATGGCAGCTCGCGGAGCTGAAGGCGCAGGAGCAGGCGAAGCTCGCAACGCCATCCCCAACGCCGGAACCGGCGGGGATCGGAGCGGCGAACTGGCGCAGCGGGGAATGGACGAACCGTGATGACATCCTGCCCCATAAGAACGAGGCGGGCTACATTGTCTTCGGTGCCTATGAGCAGGACGGAGACGAGAGTAACGGCCCGGAGCCCATCGAGTGGGAAGTGCTGGAAGAAAACGGGAACGGCACGTTCCTCGTGAGCCGCTATGTGCTGGATTGCCGGCCCTACAACACGGAACAGACCGATGTGACCTGGGAGAG
Organism: Lachnospiraceae bacterium; assembly: GCA_016282915.1. Taxonomy (GTDB): domain Bacteria; phylum Bacillota; class Clostridia; order Lachnospirales; family Lachnospiraceae; genus NK4A136. The sequence goes on from JAEELW010000098.1 coordinate 733, forward strand.
CTGCACCTTAAGGGGCTGGCTGAACAATGAGTTCCTGAATCATGCATTTACACAGACGGAACAGGGATTGATCAATACCACAAACGTGGCGAATCCGGATAACCCACTTTATGGAACACCCGGAGGAAACAGTACAAGAGACCGGATTTTCCTGCTCAGCGTAGAGGAAGTCATCTCCCATTACAGCTTTAGCAGCTGGTATGAGGAGTCTCAGTATGGCTACAGCCAGGAGCTGATCATCCCGCCGACGGCCTATGCGAAGCAGCAGGGAGTATACAGCTATGTAATAGACGAAGACTATTACAACGGTACGAAATATGAGGGATGGGGGGACTTGGCCTCCGAAAACTACAGCCGCGACTGTATCGGGCGCGGGGGTGCGTGGTGGTGGCTGCGTTCGCCCGGTCCCTATTCCGATTTTGCGTGCCTTGTCGACTACCTTGGCCTCGCGGGCTGGTTCCACAGCAACTACGTAGATGGCGTCCTTGGAGGTTTGCGTCCCGCTTTATATATCGAGCAGTGACGCAGCCATGATCCCGGAGAGCAGGAGCCTCATACATTTTATTGTGCGGGGCTCTTTTTTATGTTAAACTGATAAATGGTGGAATTTTGGCGCGGTCGGATAGACCGCAGTAGATCCTAGGGGGTGAAGAAATGACCGTATGTCCGAATTGCGGATCGGAGCTGCGCTTCGATATTTCCTCACAGATGTTGAAATGTCCTTCCTGTGACAGCCTGTTCCGGCCGGAAGAGGTGAAGGAGGGAAAAGCGGCGGAAGAGTCGCACAGCAGTGAAGCGGAAGCGCCTTCCGTCGGAAGCGATATAGCACAGGACAGCCTCACGCAGCAGCAGATACAGCAGAATGCGGCCTTTGTACAGAGCGGGCAGAACGGCCCGTCGGCAGCCTATGGCCAGCCGGGGCAGCTTGGGCCGCAGCAGGGGCAGTTTGGCCCCTCGCCGGGGTATGGTCCGTCGGGGCAGGCCGGATATGCGCAGCCGGGAGGCTACGGAGGCCAGGCGGGTCAGCCGGGAATGCCGGCGGGAGCCATGGCCGGCGGGATGGCCGGAGGAATGGCGTCGCAGCAGTATGCACAGCTGGAAGGCTATGGAGGCCAGGCAGGTCAGCCGGGAATGCCGGCGGGAGCCATGGCCGGCGGGATGGCCGGACAGCAGTATAGCCAGCCGGGAGGCTACGGAGGCCAGGCGGGTCAGCCGGGAATGCCGGCGGGAGCCATGGCGGGCGGAATGGCCGGAGGAATGGCAGCACAGCAGTATGGCCAGCCGGGAGGCTACGGAGGCCAGCCGGGTCAGCCGGGAATGATGGCGGGAGCGATGGCCGGCGGGATGGCCGGAGGAATGGCCGCGCAGCAGTATGGCCAGCCGGGAGGCTACGGAGGCCAGGCAGGCCAGCCGGGAATGATGGCAGGAGTCATGGCCGGAGGCGGAACCATGCCTCAGGGCACATTTATACCAGGTCAGGGCCAGGCAGCCACACAAGGGGGCTATACGGAAGCGCAGACGGAAACGGCGGCAGCCGGGGCCGGAGCGGAAGCAGAGCAGAAGGTCATGGACGTTATCTCGTACAGCTGCCCGCAGTGCGGCGGTACGATCTATTCCACCGAGGAATCGGTGAACGGATTCTGCAGCTATTGCGGATCCTCAGTGATGCTCAACGCCCGTATGGCGCGGATGCCGCAGCCGAAAAAACTGATCTCCTTCCGTGTAGATAAAAACGGCTGCAAAGAGGCTTACAGGAAACATGTAGGAAAGACGCTCTTTACGCCGAAGGAATTGCGTGATCCGGAGTATCTGGATCATTTCCGCGGTATTTATATGCCCTACTGGGTCTATGATATGGATTATCAGGGGCCGCTGAACCTGAACGGGAAAAAGAGCTACCGGCGCGGAAACTATGTATATACGGAACATTATAAATGCAGCTGTATCGTAAATGCATATTATCGCGGGCTGTCTTATGACGCAAGCGCATCCTTTGATGATTATTTCAGTCAGGGGATCGCGCCTTTCGACGCGCATACGATGGTGGATTTCAATTCCAATTATATGAGCGGCTATTATGCCGATCTGGCTGATGTGCCCGGCGATGTCTATGTCGGGGACGCCATGGTCTTTGCCGGCGCAAGGATCTTTGAAAACGTCAAGCAGAAGAGGGTCTTTCCGGGGGTGACGATCGACGCTGCCCAGGCAAAGTCCATACGGACGGTTTTGGAGGGCGGAAAGCCCTATACCGCATTTTTCCCGGTCTGGTTCCTTTCCTTCAGGAAGAACGACCGCGTGGCCTATGCGGTGGTAAACGGACAGACGGGCAAGGTGGTGAGCGACCTGCCGGTGGATAACCGGAAGTTCCTCCTGCTGGGCCTGATCATTTCCATATTGATGTATGGCGTACTTGCGCTGTTCAGGGCCATGAAGCCGACAAACCTTCTGACGGTCTGCAGCTTTTTCTCGATCATCAATATGATCCTGCTTCTGTCGGTTATGAACAAGGTGATCAAGAGAGAGCAGCATGAGGACGATAAGGGATTTCTGAGTAAGAACGATCCTGCGGCCTACCGGAAGAAACAGGTCAAAGACCGCAGCAGCAGTACGACGGCTTCGAGTGTCTTCGGAATTGTTTTTGTCATAGTCTCTATCGTTTTAAGCATGGGAACGGAGGTTTTCTTCGTGATCGCCAGCGTCCTGGGCTCGGAACTGGTTGCGCTCGCCGTGGGGGTGGTTACGATCATCATGACGATCATGGGAATAAGCAAAGCCGGAAAACTCAGTTCCGGAGGAGGGATCGTCCGCATCGGTTTTATACTGATGTGCATCTGTATGGGCTTCAATGTGATCATCAGCATGTCGCAGGCGGCCAGTGACATGCTCTATTACGGCGGCGTTTTTGCCATACTTGCAGTCACGATCTTTTGTCAGATGGCCATATTGAAACAGTATAATCTTCTGACGACGCGGCCTCTGCCGCAGCTGAACAGAAAGGGAGGTGATGACAGTGCGCCGGTATAAGCTTTTACTGACAGCAGTTCTTCTCTTTCTTCTGATCCCGCTGAAGCCTTTTGCGGCAGCGGACGGTTATCTTTATGCGAGCGGCAGTAACGGCCGGGAGGCGGTACTCGACGACCAGCTGGATTTCTTCACTCCGGAGCAGGAGGCGGAACTTTTCAGCCTGATGCAGCAAATACTTGATTACGGTAACGTGGCCGTTGTGGTTGCGGTCAGCGACCGTACGGTGACGGACAGTGTGGTCGAGAGTACAGCCGTCGATTATTATCATGCCTGCTTTAACGGGGAACCGGACGGATTGATCTTTGCGATGATCATGGATCCGGATCTGGGCGGCGGTTCCATCGGACTGTATGCCTTCGGAAGCCTGAACGGACCCATCAGTGACGAAGACGGCGAGACCATCATGGATAACGCCTATAATAATGTGGCGAGAAAGGATTATTACGGTTACGCAAAATATGCAATCACGGAGGCAGGGCAGTATCTGAAGACCGGAGAGCTTGCTCGCCCCATGAAATGGATCAGTAATATCTTTCTGGCGATCGTTCTGGGAATGATGATCAATTTCGGACTCATCAGTTTCAGCCGGCGCCGGCGGAAGGCGAAGGATGCCGAGATCCTGAGCGGCCTGTATCAGCATTTTGAGATGGCCAACCCCTCAATGATCCTGACCAATACCACCAAGGTCTATGATCCGCCTTCATCCTCCGGCGGTGGCGGCGGCCACGGCGGCGGTGGCGGTGGCGGCGGCCATTCCGGAGGCAGCCACAGGATATGATGCAACAGGGTTCCAAACGGAAAACAGCAGCCATGCTTGCATGAGCTGCTGTTTTTTCGTTGGGAACCCGCAAGAACATGAGCAAGAAGCGAACTGCCTGCAAAGCAGGCAGTTCAGCGGATTGCGAATGCTCTTGGCGGATTGCGGGAGCTGCGAAGCAGCGGAGCAATCCGTTGCATCATATCCTTACTGAAATCAATCAAAGGAACCCGCACGAACATGAGCATCTCACGCTGTCGCGTTCGATGCGGGCATTCGCCAAGGTGACGGTCTTTCGTGCAAGCACGAGACCGTCACTTTGGCTCATTGCTTGAGCAATCCGTTGCATCATATCCTTTTTTGAATTTCTCTACGCCCTCAGATTCAAAGCCCGCTTCGCCAGATCCACATGCTGTATGGTTCCGGCACCTCCGTCCTCATAGAGGAAGACGCCGCTTTTTCTTATGCGGGCGTAAGTATCGTTACCCGCATCGCGCAGGTCAAAATCCGTGTCGGCGCAGGACAGGCAGATCGCGCCCACGCCTTTATCCTTCAGGCGGTAGAGTTTTTCGTTACCGTTTTCGTCGCAGACAAAGATGCGGAGCTTTTCAAAGACCGGATCCGCTTCGTCGATCCAGCCGTTTCCGTCCGAATCGTAACGGGCCAGGTCACGGAAACCGTCGCCGCTTTTTGTGCCGAAGAGTTCGCTGCCGTCGTTGATCTTCCCGTCTTCATTCAGGTCCAGCGACAGAAAAGCACTGCCACCGGAAGGACAGGGGATCTCGTCCAAAGTGCCGTCTGCATCCAGGTCGAAACGGATCTTCTGGTCGGAGAAGCCCGCGGCAGAGCCGTTCAGGTTGATGACGAGCGGGTCGCAGAGCGGTACGCTCAGGGGATTGCTCCGGACGGCGCGCTCGTAATACATCGAAAAGCTTCGGCTCATGTTTAGGTCAATGTTGAAGCTGATCTCGCGGCCGTCGGCGCACTTTACGGTACCGGCTGCGGAATAGGAGGTCTCTTCGTACTCCTCATAAGCATAGGCCTCGTAAGAAGAATAGTCATAGGAGCCGGATCCGCCGCCGTCGCTGCCATAGACTGCAGGATGGAAGATCGCATGCAGACGCTGCAGAAAGATGTACAGCATCTGCTGCCGGAGCTGTTCGAATTCCATGGAGCGCCGGCTGCTTTTTGCCACATCACCGTTTCCATAGCTGCTGTAGCGGTTGAGAAGATTGCGGAAACGTTCGCTTTCCGAACTTACCGCGTTTTCGTTTTGCCGCTGCGCCCAGCCGAAGAGCTTCAGTTCACTGCTGCGGCTCTGATAAGCGCGTGCGGACGCCATCTCTGTGCGAGATGAGTCAATGATCATAATGCCCTCATTTCTTCATGTTCACCCTTCGATGCATTCGTTCCGTCTCCGGCATGGAAGAAAATAAAAGCATGACGTCGGATCTCCCTATCCGTCGCATGCCTCCATCCCTGTGCACATGATCGATTATTCGGCGGCGCAGCCGTCAGGCCTCAGGAAAGCGTCTCCGGAAAGGAGCGTTCCAGGCGTATGCGTCCCGTATCACTTATATCGACAAAAAAGAAGCCCGGGAAAAGACCCGGGCGGAAATTATGCGTATGCTTAAAACTTATGCGGACTGCGGAACAGAGAAGCGCGCTCCCAAGCTCAATGCAGGCATTTCGTACAGTGATCCTTGAAAGCAGCAAAGGTTTCGGGACTGATCACATGCTCGATGCGGCAGGCGTCGCGCTCGGCGATCTCCTCGCTCACGCCCCAGTGCATCAGCATCTCCGACATGAAACGGTTACGCTCATAGATCGTTTCGGCGATGGCGCGTCCGCTTTCCGTCAGGTAGATATAGCCGGCATCGGTGACGGTGATATGGTTTTTCTCGCGCAGATTTTTCATCGCAATGGAAACACTGGATTTTTTGAAGCCCATCTCGTTGGCGATATCCACGCTGCGTACGACGGGGAGCCTGCGGCTCAGGATCAGTATCGTTTTCAGATAGTTTTCAGAGGATTCTGTGGATTTACTGGCATTTTCGGAATTTCCCATGATTACGCCTTCTTTCTAATATTTGTTGCATTTATCTAACAACAATTAGATGATAGCACGATGCATGACAAAATGCAAGGGGAAGAACCCATACTGGTCTGTAGCGGGAGATTGTGTTATAATGTGGCCTATGCGTGCGGAAATGAAGAATAAAACAACGGACCGGCATGCGTTCCTTACGGAAACTCCGGTCCCAAAACTGATATTAAAGCTGTCGGTTCCCACGATCATCAGCATGCTGGTGACGGGACTGTACAATATGGCGGACACCTATTTTGTGGGAAGGATCCCCGAGAATGCGACGCTGGCAACGGCGGCCGTGGGGATCGTATTCCCCCTGATGGCCGTGATCCAGGCCTTTGGTTTCTTTTTCGGCCACGGCTCGGGCAATTTTCTTTCGCGTATGCTGGGGGCAGGGGAGAAGGAAAAGGCTTCGCAGATGGCGTCGACGGGCTTTGTAATGGCGGTGATCATGGGAGTGTTCATTGCCGTGACCGGCAATATCTTCATAAAGCCGATCGCGTCCTTTCTGGCTTCCGAAGATGTTTCGGAGCTTACGCTTTCCCTGACGGAAACCTATGGCCGTATCATACTGATCGGCGCTCCCTTCATGATGGCGCAGTTTGTGATCAACAACCAGCTGCGTTTCCAGGGCAGTGCGGTCTATGCGATGGCAGGACTTTTAGCCGGTGCCGTCATCAACGTGATCCTGGATCCGCTCCTGATCCTGGCTCTGGACATGGGCGTTCAGGGCGCGGCGATCGCTACGGTCTCCGGGCAGATCACGAGTTTTTTCATTCTTTTCATCGGCTCACGGCGGGGAGAGAATATACGTCTGCATTGGAAGGATATACGGATCAACGGCTATTACCTGCTGCAGGTCATCAACGGCGGCGCACCGTCGCTGTTCCGGCAGGGATTGGCGGCGATCTCGACGATGCTTTTGAACCGCGCGGCCGGCGTGTACGGCGAACCCGCCATTGCCGCGATGTCCATCGTAAACCGTATCGTGATGCTGCTCTACTCGGCGCTGATCGGATTCGGCCAGGGCTACCAGCCGGTCTGTTCCTACAATTTCGGCGCCGGCCTTACCGCAAGGGTAAAGGAGGGCTTCTGGTTTTGCGTTAAGTGGGGAACCGTATTTCTGAGCGTGCTCGCAGTGGGCTGTTTTATCTTTGCCCCTGAGGTGATCACGGTATTCCGTGAGGATCCGGAGGTGGTGGCGGTCGGTAAGGTGGCACTGCGCGCCCAGTGCTGTGCCCTGCCGCTTTCCGCAATGGTGATCATGAGCAATATGATGCTGCAGTCGATCGGAAAAGGAGTGAAGGCTTCCATCACATCGTCGGCCAGGAACGGCATCTGCTTTATACCGCTGATCCTGCTCCTTCCGAACATCTTCGGACTCTTCGGCGTGGAGATCACGCAGACGGCGGCGGACGTGCTCACGCTGGCGATCTCGTTTCCCATCGCGCTGAGTGAACTGAAAAAACTGTAAAGGCGTTACGGTTCAGATCCGGGCCGCGCACCAGGGCAGATACTTTTGAACAGCAGGCATGCCGCCCATCGGCGAAGTGGTCTTGCATGACGGAAAGCACGTTGCGTTCAGCAGCCGGCAGGAGACTGAAAAGCAGCATAATGGAGGAAAAGGCAGTGGCGTTCAGGATCTTTGATACACATGCTCACTATAATGAAAAAGTCTATGATGCGGACCGGGAAGAGCTTTTCGCGGATATGCGTGCGAAGGGAGTGGAGAGGCTGACCAATATCGCCGTAGACCTTGACAGTTCACGGATCAATGACGCATATACAAAGCGTTACGAATTTATTTACGGAACGGTTGGCGTATTTCCGAGCGATGTGGCAGAGCTGGAAGAAGAGGGAGCGGAAGAGGAACTGGAGAAGCTTCTGAAAGAAAATCCCAGGCTGGTGGCCGTCGGGGAGATCGGTCTGGATTATCATTATGAAGATACGGATAAGCCGCTTCAGCAGAAATGGTTTGCCGGACAGATGGAGCTGGCCCGGCGTACGGGCCGGCCTATTGTGATCCACAGCAGGGATGCCGCACAGGATACGCTTTCGATCCTTAAAGAAAACCATGCGGAGGAGATCGGGGGCGTGATGCACTGCTACAGCTATTCCCGTGAGATGGCGCGGGATTTCCTGGATCTGGGGCTTTATTTCGGCATCGGCGGCGTCCTCACCTTCAAAAATGCAAAGAAGCTGCGGGAGGCGGTAGAGTACCTGCCGCTTTCGGCCCTGGTACTTGAAACGGACGCGCCGTATCTGACCCCCGAACCTTTCCGAGGAAAGCGTAACTGTTCTTCCTATTTAGCTTATGTCGCGGAAAAGATCGCGGAGGTCAAGGCACTGTCGCCGGAAGCAGTCTGTGAAGCCTGCCGGGAGAATGCATGCCGCCTGTTCCGGCTTTCATAAGAAGGCCCGGGAGCAAAACGTTCTACTTCTTCAATGCCCCGAAGAATTCTGCCAGGGGTTTTACGGTATCGTTCAAGTTCTTGATGGCCTCATTCAGTCCTTCCAGGTCGATCCCGTTGAGTTTTTCCATCGTGGTGCCAAGGTCGCCGGTAGCCTGAACGGTGAGTGTATTGATATTTCCGACGGTTCCGGACAGATCAGCGGTCTTCAGGTCTTCGGTAAGCGTTTCCAGATTATTCAGAGATACCATGGTGCTGTTGTAGATCGTTTCCACCTTAGGCATGATGGCCTGGATCACGATGATCAGGATCACGAGCATAACAGCGGTAAACAGGCAGCTGAAAAGAGCCATCAGGAAAGAGAGCTTCTGGTATTTCAGCTGTTTTTTTTCTGTCGTGGCCATCTCCTTGTTGTGGGCTTCCACGCTGATGCGGTGTTTGTTCTCCGCGATCTCTTCCGAGTTCTTTTCTTCCGATGCCTTTTCAGTCGTTTTTACTTCTTTTTCGATTTCCTTTTCCGTTTCCATGGGGATACCTCCTGTTGTTTTTCTTTAAAGTGTAGCATGTTTGCGGGGGGAGGACAAGAGTGGCAAAAAAGCCTTCCGCTGTCTGACTGTTATTTTGTTATTATCACGGTCCGCAGGCCGTGATAGACGGGTTTTGCCATTTGAGAGCGCCTGCAGCGATGGGCAAACCCATCCCGCGCTATAAGTATTGGGCCGTAATCGCGCAGCGGGTGCGCGATTCGGCTGTGAATAAAAACAATGTTTTGATACAAAAACCTATTGACACACTAGGGGAATAGTGTTAGTATGATGTCTGTATTTCAAAGACAGGATAGCGGAGGCGTAAATGAAGTTTCTCACGATCGATAAAAAAGCGAAGACTTGTCAGTATTGTCGAATGCTTATGACCCGGGCAGGTTTTTCCGGCCGGGGCCGGCGACTGTGAGCGCGCACGACCCTGATCATGTGAAAAGCACCTACGATAGAAACTGCCCGGAGACTTGTATCATAAGCCGCCGGGTTTTTACTGTATAGGAAAAGCCCCCTCTGCGGGGAAGGGAGATAAGAAACGATGGAATTTAATACCAGACTGCTTCACGGAAAAGCGATCGTCAGAAATCCTTCCCGGGAGATCCTTCCGCCGGTGTCCCAGGTGACGGCTTTCCGCTATGAAAATATGGAGGAACTGGAGAAGGTCTTTCAGCATAAGAGCATGGGCTATGCCTATTCCAGGATCGGCAATCCGACTCTGAGCTCTTTTGAACAGAGGATCAGCGAGCTGGAGGGCGGAAGCGGAGCGGTCTGCTGCAGCAGCGGAATGGCGGCGATCACGGCAGCCATACTGGCGGTCTGCGAAAGCGGCGACGAGATCATCGCAGCAAGCTGGCTTTACGGAGGGACGATCGACCTGCTTCATGACCTTGAAAAACTCGGGATCCATACCCGTTTTGCAAAAACGATGAGCGAAGAGGAGATCCGTCCGCTGATCAATGAACATACAAAGCTGATCTTCGGGGAACTGATCTCCAACCCGGCGCTGCGTGTGCTCGATGTGCCGGGGATCTCCGCCCTGGCTCACGAAGCCGGGATCCCGCTTTTTGTGGATTCCACTACGGCGACGCCCTATATCGCGCAGCCGCTTCTGCTGGGGGCGGATGTGGTGATCCATTCCACCTCCAAGTATTTAAACGGCGGAGGAAACGCCATCGGCGGGGTGATCGTGGATGGCGGAAAGTTTCCCTGGAAGGCGGAAAAACATACGGCGCTGGCCGATTTCGGAAAATACGGGAAGGCCGCCTTCATCGTCCGTCTGCGTACGGATATCTGGGAAAATATGGGAGGCTGTATGGCGCCGGTGAATGCATTCCTGAACTACATCGGGCTCGATACGCTGGGACTCCGGATGGAAAGGATCTGCGAAAACGCAGACCGGCTTGCAAAAGCCCTGGACGAACAGCCGGGCATCGAGGTAAACTACCTGACCCTGAAAAAACACCCGTTCCACAGTTATGTTGAAAAACTGCTGAAAGGCTATGGCGGCGGTATCCTCAATTTCAGGGCAGGCAGCAGGAAAAAGGCGTTCCGCATCATCGATTCGCTGAAATATGCGATGATCGCAAGCAACATCGGTGATGTGCGGACGCTGGTCATTCATCCGGCTTCTACATTATACATCCATCTGAATGATGAAGAACGGGAAGCGGCCGGTGTATACGACGATACCGTGCGCGTCAGCGTGGGAATCGAGGATGCGGAAGATCTGATCGCCGATTTCCTGCAGGCCCTGAAGGCTTCCGAAGATGCGGCAGATGAAAGCTGAGACAGGGATCACGATCACGGCGGAAGCGCTGCGGGATATGGAAGAAGAGGCCGGCCGGGCCTTCCCGGCGGAAGCCTGCGGCGTACTACTGGCGGAGGCCGGAGAACGGCGGATCTGCGGCTTGCGGGTGCTGGAAAACCGGATAAAAGGAGAGGAAGCGGAACGTTTTTTTGAGATCGATCCGCTGAAGCTCTACCGGGCGGAACAGGAAGCGGAAAAAGGGCAGAGAAAGATCATAGGTTTTTTTCACAGCCATACGGAGGCGGAAGCCGTGCTTTCCGAAACGGACGAAAGCTATATGATCCCGGGGATGCTGTACCTGATCCTTTCCTTAAAGGAACGGGGCAGTGGAAGACTGAGGGCATATTTAAAGTCAGATCCGGGCAGTCCGGCACGCGAAGTGCCTGTAGAGACCGCGGCTGCTCAGATATAAGGATCGCAGCGGATCCGGATTTATTCCGGGGCATGTCCCGGGAGAGTGCGGATCTTCAGAAACAAATGAGGAAATATACAGATAACGGGGGCCGGAGAACAGGCGGCATCGGGAAAACGACAACAGGAGAGAAGGATTCATGAAGATCTATGTAACGGCAACTTTAAGAAATTTCTTCGGACGAAATCCGCTCATCGAGCTGGAAGGAAAAAGTATCCGCGGAATACTGTCTTTGCTTACGGATGAATATCCGGACGGGAAGAAAGTCCTTTTTGAAGACAATGGAAAATTGAGAAGTTTTGTGCAGATCTATGTCGGCGATGAGAACCGTACGGACGAAGGGGAGTGGGATAAAGAGCTGCCCGCGGATGCGGAACTCATGCTGCTTCCGGCAGTAGCGGGCGGCGCACCGCAGGAAAGCATCATACCGGATGAACGGCGCAAAGCGGTCTTTTTTGACGATGCGGAGGTGGAGCGTTTCGGAAGACAGCTGATGCTTCGGGATATCGGCGTGAAGGGACAGAAGCGTATCAAGGCATCCAGAGTCGTAGTCGCCGGCGCGGGCGCACTGGGCTCCCCGGTGATCCAGTATCTTGCAGCGGCCGGCGTGGGAACCATCAAGGCCGTGGATTTTGACGAGGTGCGTCTGGAAAACCTGCAGAGCCAGGTGCTTCATACATCCAGGGATCTCAAGCGGCCCAAGGTGGCGTCCGCAAAGGACAAGATACGGAACCTGAATAAGAATATCAATTTTGAAGCCGAAAATCTCAAGCTGGAGGCGGACAATATCGTATCGGTGATCGACGGTTATGATCTGGTCATCGACTGCACGGACAATTTCAAAGCGCGTTATCTGATCAGCGATGCCTGCGTGCTCTGCGGCATACCGCTGGTATTCGGCGCGATCTATCAGTTTGAGGGACAGGTGGGGATCTTTAACTTAAACGGCGGCCCCTGCTTCCGCTGTCAGTTTCCGGAACCGCCCGAAGCCGGTCTGGTACCAAGCTGCTCGGAAGGCGGTGCCATCAGCCCTCTGCCCGGCATCATCGGGAGCATCCAGGCCAACGAAGCCCTGAAGCTGATCATCGGCATCGGCGAGCATCTGGACGGAAAGCTCCTTACGGTCGACAGCCTGTATCTGCGCTCAAAGATACTGAAGGTAAAGAAAAGATGCGACTGCCCGGTCTGCGGCAGCAATGCGCAGATCACCAAAGTGGAAGACTACGATTATGAAGATTTCTGCGGCCTGAAGGCAAAGGAAGAGGAGGTACCGATTCCCGCCCTTACGCCGGAAGAACTGGCGAAGCGTATCGAAAGCGGCGATCCCATTACCATTGTGGATGTGCGCGAGCCTCATGAGAGAGCGATCCTGCGTTTCCCGGATGCGGTGGTCATTCCCATCGGGCAGCTGGCGCGCAGGAAGAACGAGCTCGATCCCGAGCTGGATACGGTCTTTATCTGCAAAGAAGGGAAACGGAGCATACTCGCGATCAATACTCTGCGGGAGGCAGGCTACGCGGGCCCGATGTACAGCCTGCAGGGAGGCATCGACGCCATGAAGGATATCATCTTCCCTCACGAGGGAGCATGGCTGTAAAGCTTACTATGGGAGGAATTCATGTTCTTCCCCGGTAATATTCACAAAACGTAAGCGCAGGGAGCGTTACGGTCCCGATGCTTACAGCAGAAACGGAGGAAAAAAGAAATGGCAAACGAAGAAGTAAAGAAAGACGGGATCAATGCATTAGGCGCAAAGGCTGCCTATAATCTGGCGAATGTCACAAAGACAAAGCCGCAGTTTGGTTCCATCACCCCCAAGTGGCTTACAAAGTTCCTGGAGTTCAAGGGACTGGAGACGGGCATTTATCGCGTTAATAAAGTAGTGGAAGGTGAGACCCCTCTGGATGTGCTCTGCAGCCAGACCAAGAAGAGCGACATTATCCCGGACGGTTTTGTACAGTATGAGACCGAGCCCCGTGAGTATGTGCTCAATTCCATCTCCACGATCATCAATGTGAACACCGCCATCGAGGATGTGTACAGTGCTCCCTACGATCAGGTGCAGGAACAGCTGGGACTGGCGATCGAATCCCTTCGTGAGAGACAGGAAAGCCAGCTGATCAACAATGATGATTACGGTCTTTTAAAGAACGTTGCGGATTCCCAGAGGATCCAGACCAGAAACGGCGCCCCCACACCCGACGATCTGGACGAGCTGATCAGCAAGGTCTGGAAAGAGCCTTCCTTCTTCCTGGCCCATCCCCGCGCGATAGCGGCGTTTGAGAGAGAGTGCACAAAGAGAGGCGTACCCCCTGTAGTCGTAAACATCGCCGGCGGAACCTTCCTTACCTGGAGAGGCATTCCCATCCTTCCTACCGACAAGCTCCTGGTGGATGGCTTAAAAAATCCCAAGTCGGAAAGCGGCAAGACCAACATCCTGCTGATCCGTACCGGAGAGGCGAAGAGAGGCGTGGTCGGTCTGTTCCAGGCAGGGCTGAAGAATGAGCACTCCAGAGGCCTTTCCGTAAGATTCCGTGGTATTGATGATAAGGGAGTAGCATCTTATCTTCTGTCTTTGTACTGCTCGGCAGCGATCCTTGCAGATGACGCTATCGCAGTTCTTGAAGATGTAGAGGTAGGTGAATACTATGACTACGATTGAGCAGATCGCGGGCGTTCCCTCCGCAGCTGAGCTTGATGCGCTGGCGAATGCGCTCTTTCCCGATCTGACGGAAAATGTATATGGTGTTTCGCAGGAAGAGATTGCGGAACCGGCAGTGCCCGAAGTGAATGCAAATGAACTTGTTCAGGGATACGGCAGCGTGCCTTTTGCGGATATTCCGGCAGGATACGGCGCAGGAGTGCCGGAGAGCGTAGCTTCGCCGGGTTTCGGCGGTATACCGGAGAGCGGAGCCGCACGGAATGCGGGCAGCCCGGATCCCGGGATCGATATCCCGGAGTTTGACTGGGAGCATCCCTTCGCATACGGCGGTGAATCCGCGGATCCCTGGCTTAAGGATGTGCAGGGCGCAAGTGCACCGGAAGCGTCCTTCTCTTCGGTGAGCTCCGATGTGCCTGTGCTTGATGAGAGCAGCAGCAGGAGCTATGCACCGGTGGTGCTGTCGCAGACCGAAGCCGCGGAGAAAGGCCGGAAGATCGATGCGCCGACCTCTGTCGGCGGAGACAGTACCCCCCGTGCAGCGGCGGACGATAAACCATATACTTCCAGAGACGAGACGATACGCATCGGTTCAAAGAGCCTTGCACAGATTCGGAGCGATTTCCCGATCCTGAATGAAAAGATCAACGGGAACAGGCTGGTCTGGCTGGATAACGGCGCGACCACGCAGAGACCGCAGGCGGTCATCGATCGTCTGAAATATTATTACGAGCATGAGAACTCCAACGTGCACAGAGGTGCGCACACACTGGCAGCCCGTTCGACGGATGCATACGAGGACGCACGCGACACGGTAAGGGACTTTATCGGTGCGCCGTCCCGTGACGAGATCATTTTTGTCCGCGGTACGACCGAGGCCATCAATCTGGTGGCTAACGCCTATGTGAAGCCGCAGCTTGCACCGGGTGACGAGATCATCGTATCCATCCTGGAGCATCATGCGAATATCGTGCCCTGGCAGCTGATCGCGGAAGAGACCGGAGCGGTGATCAAAGTGATCCCCTGCGATGAAACGGGGCAGCTCATCCTGCATGAGTATGAGAAACTGTTTACGAAGCGGACGAAGTTTGTGTCGGTCACCCATGTGTCGAACGTGCTCGGTACGGTGACGCCGGTCGCCGAGCTTACGGCGATCGCGCACCGTCACGGTGTGCGGATCCTGGTCGACGGGGCACAGTCCGTAGCGCATATCCCGGTCAGTGTATCGGCGCTGGATGTGGACTTCTTCGTCTTTTCCGGTCATAAGATCTTTGCACCGACAGGTATCGGCGTGGTCTACGGAAAGCGGGAGCTGCTGGAAGCGGCCAGGCCTTATCACGGCGGCGGCAACATGATCGCGGATGTGACCTTTGAACGAACCATTTACAATCCCGTTCCGAACAAGTTCGAAGCGGGGACCGGAAGCATCGCGGACGCGGTGGGACTGGGCGCTGCGCTGAAATATCTCTCGGAGATCGGCATGCCCTGCGTATACCGTTGGGAGCATGAGCTGCTGACCTATGCGATGAAAGAGATGAAGACGGTAAAGGGTCTGCACCTGATCGGTACGGCACTGAACAAATCATCGGCACTGTCCTTCCATCTGGACGGCTACTCCGATGACGAAGTGGGAGCCAGGCTTGATGCCTACGGCATCGCGGTCCGCACGGGACATCACTGTGCACAGCCGGTACTGCGGAGATTCGGTTACGAAGGCTCGGTACGTCCCACGATCGCACTTTACAATTCACCGGACGATATCGATGCGATGGTGAAGGTACTGAAGACATTTGCGTAAGTAAGGCAATATGCCGGAAAGGGTAGCATCCCTTTCCGGCAGAAAGCCCCTGCAGAAGAAGGTGTTAAAAGAATCATGGGAAGTATCATCAAAGAGGATGAGATCGACAGTATCGTCAGAGCGCTTTACGCGGATCTGGACGGAAAAAAGAATATCGATGCCGTGAGCATCTATAACAAACCGGACAAAGCGGAAGTCAGGGAGCTTGTAAAGGATCTTTTCCGTGTTGTCTATCCCGGATATTACAGGGACAGATCGGTGAAGATCTATAATCCGAAGAATACCTTTGCCGTGACGGTTGAGAATATCTTCTATCATCTCAACAAGCAGGTGACCCTCGCCCTGGATTTCTGTACCAAAAGAGGGACGATGACGGCGAAGGACCGCGAAGAGGAAAGCTACCGTATCTGTAAGGAGTTTTTCAAGAGGATCCCCACCGTCAGGGAATATATCGAATCCGATCTGCTGGCGGCCTTTGACGGCGATCCGGCGGCAGGCTGTCTGGAAGAGATCATACTGGCCTATCCGGGACTGGTTGCCATCACGGTGTACCGGATCGCGCATGAACTGTACAGGCTGATGGTCCCGGTGCTTCCCAGACTGATGACGGAATATGCACATTCGGAAACCGGGATCGATATCCATCCCGGTGCGGAGATCGATAAATATTTCTTCATCGACCACGGAACGGGGATCGTGATCGGCGAGACCACGGTGATCGGAAAGAATGTAAAGATATATCAGGGTGTGACCCTGGGAGCACTTTCCACCAGAGGCGGGCAGAAGCTCTCGGGCAAAAAGAGGCATCCGACGATCTGCGACAACGTGACCATCTATGCGGGAGCGTCCATCCTGGGAGGCGAAACCGTCATAGGGGAGAATACGGTGATCGGAGGCAACAGCTTTATCACCAGATCCATCGATGCGAACACCATCGTGAGCATGAAGAATCTGGAGATGGAATACAGGACGAACGGAAAAACACGCCATACCGAAGAAGTAGGACAGTCGGAGGAATGGTACTTCATCATTTAAATAAGACAGGAGGAACAGTAAATGAAGATCACGGTAGCAGGAGAGAAGAAGGAAGTGGGCGACGGCCTTACGGTGGCTGCGCTGATCGAAGCGGAAAATGTGGAAACGCCGGAATACGTAACGGTTTCGGTCAATGAGGAATTTATCGACCACGATGCATTTGAGAGCCATGCTCTGAAGGAAGGCGACGAGGTGGAATTCCTGTATTTCATGGGAGGCGGTGCTTACTGAAGCACCGTTCCGGGAAGGAGGTCGTTTATGGCATTTACAAATGAACAGCTGGAACGTTATTCCAGACACATCATACTGAAAGAGATCGGCGTAAAGGGTCAGAAAAAGCTTCTGAATGCCAAAGTGCTGATCATCGGCGCCGGAGGCCTGGGAGCACCCGCGGCGCTGTATCTGGCAGCGGCCGGCGTGGGAACCATCGGGATCGTAGATGCGGATGTGGTGGATCTGTCCAATCTGCAGAGGCAGGTCATCCATACGACAAACGATATCGGCAAACTGAAGGTGGAATCGGCTGCGGAGACCATGCGCGCCATCAATCCGGATGTGACCGTCAACACCTATCATGAATTCGTGAGCAGCGCCAATGTCATGGATCTGATCCGGGATTACGATTTCATCCTGGACGGCACCGACAATTTCCCGGCCAAGTTCCTGATCAATGATGCCTGCGTTATGGCCAAAAAGCCTTTTTCGCATGCGGGTATCATAAGGTTTAAGGGACAGCTTACGACGGTCGTTCCCGGAGAGGGACCCTGCTACCGCTGTATATTCAAAAACCCGCCCCCCAAGGATGCGGTGCCTACCTGCAAACAGGCCGGCGTCATCGGCGCCATGGGCGGTGTGATCGGTTCGCTCCAGGCCATGGAAGCCGTGAAATATATCACGGGGACGGGCGAACTGCTGGTGGGTTATCTGCTCACCTACGACGCATTGAAGATGGAGTTTCACAAGATCAAGCTGCCGCCCCGCGGCAAAGGCTGTGCGGTATGCTCCGACACGCCGGCGATCACGGAGCTGATCGATTACGAACAGGCAGCATGCGAGCTGAAACACTGAGCGTTGACCAGGGCGGCAGAGCCTGCCTCTCTGTTGCTTTTGATCCGGAAAGGAAATGATATATTATGAAGATCACGATGAAAAAGGCGGACTTTGAGCTGATCCGTCAGCATGCGATGGAATGCCGGCCGGAGGAAGCCTGCGGATTGATCGCCGGGGAGGATCTGCCGGACGGGAGCCGCAGCATCCGGAAGGTCTATATCCTCACCAATATCGACCATACCAATGAGCATTTTACGATCGATCCGAAGGAACAGCTGGCGGCGATCAAGGACATGCGGGCGGCCGGTCTGAAGCCCCTGGGGAACTGGCATTCCCACCCGGAATCGCCTTCACGCCCTTCGGAGGAGGACAAGCGCCTTGCCAACGACAGCAGTGCCAGTTATCTGATCCTCTCGCTGATGGATGAGGATGCGCCGGTACTGAACGCGTTCCATA
>JAEELW010000008.1 GCA_016282915.1 Lachnospiraceae bacterium
ACCGGCGGCATCAATGCGGAAAACGTGCGTGATTATCTGAAGGATCCCAGGATCTTCTGCTGCGGAGGCAGCTGGATGGTGAAGGGCGACCTGATCCGTGCGGGCGCTTTTGATACGATAAAGGAAAAAGTGGCGGAAGCGGCGGCGATCGTAAAGGAAATAAAGGGAAATTAAAAGAACGCCCCCCTGTACGAAAGGCGCTCCCTTGTCTCCTGATACTGTCTCCTCACAGTTTTGCACTATATTTATATATTCGAAAAGAGGACGTAAAAAAACGGGGTCAGAGAAATATTTTTTTTACCCCGTTTTTTTTGCGCTTTTTTACGAATATATAAGCAGAGGGTAAGCTGTGCCTGTCTGCAGGTTTACAAAAATCCGTCCTCATATTATAATTTTACCAGAGTTTTGCTGATTTGAGGGGATTTGAAACACAGAATGGACGAATTTTCCGAAAGAGCGCTGCAGGCGCGGGAGAACGATGAAGAATTCAACCGTTTTGCAGCAGACAGTAAAAGTTATATTCTCGGCTGTGCGTCTAAATGTCTGAAACGCTATATACGGGATACCGATGATGAGTGGTCTGTAGCCCTGATCGCCTTTCATGAGGCGGTAAGGACCTACAAGCCGGAAAAAGGCGGCTTTGGCAGCTTTGCAGGCATCGTGATCCGCAGAAGGCTTTTGGATGAGGAAAGACGAAATGCCGCCTACGGCAGCGAGATCCCGGTGAGTCCGGAAGTCCTTGTGGGAGAGTATTCCGGGGACGAAGAGGACGCAGAGGGGGATCGCCTGGTCGGAAATGTCCGGCAGAGCGGCGGCGGAGAAAGCCGGGAGACCGTCGGGACCACGCCCCTGCAGGACGAGATCGCGGCTGCACAGGAGATCCTGTCGGCGTACGGTTTTTCCTTTTTCGATCTGACGGAGGCTTCTCCGCACTCGAGAAAGACCAGAGAAGCCTGCGCTTCTGCAGTGAGATTACTTTCCGGTGATATGGAACTGCTCGCAAAAATGCGAAAGGGCCATAATCTTCCGGTCAGGGAGTTGTGTAACGGGACGGGCCTCCCGCGGAAGCTTCTCGACCGGCACCGGAGGTATATCATTGCCGTTGTTGAGATCTTACATGGAGATTTTCCGCTTCTGGCGGAATATCTGGACGCATTGAGATAGATGCCCGCAGGGCTTTTGATCCCGGGCTGCGCGCTTTGCCGTGCGGCTGCGGCCGGAAGTTACGGGCTGCATCATAACGGCCGAAGGCCGGATACAGGATACTATGAAAGCAGTAGTTTTGGAAATAAAAAACAAATATGCTGCCGTTCTTACAAAGGACGGGAGGGTGGAGCGTATCCCCGACCGCGCATATACCGTGGGTCAGGAGATCGAGCTGCCTAAAAAGAGCATCATATACAGCGGCGCTTTCCGTACCATTGCGGCGGCAGCGGCGCTATTTATCGTGATCACCGGACTGGGGATCACGGGATACCGGCGTAACCTGAAGGAATGTGCCTATGTCACGGTGGATGTGAATCCTTCCCTTGAATATGCCATGAACGCAAAGCGCAAGGTTTTACGCGTCCGTGCCCTGAACGCGGATGCGGAAGCGATCGCCGAGCGGCTCACCCGGGACGGGATACGCGGACAGGAGCTGGAAAGCGCTCTTCAGAACACCAAGGATGTGCTTTATGAAGACGGTTTTCTGGGCGAGGAAAAAGACAATGCCATGCTGATCTCCGTAGTAACGGATGACGAGAGCATGCGAAGCGACCTGAAGGCCGCAGCGGAAAGTGTGGCTGCAGCCGAGGATGTGGCAGTTTATGTGGTGGACGCCAGTATCTCGGAACGGAAAGAAGCGCAGGAAAAGGGCATCAGTACCGGACGTTACGAAGTGACGAAGGACAGTCCCGCGGAAGCGGACAAAGCCGAAAAAGGTTCCGTGAAGGAACTGGTGGAAGCACGTGATGTGCCTCAGGTGGCGGCGGATCCTGCAGTGGCAGCGACAGTCGCGGCTACGGCTACGGTTGCGCAGACGCCTACGGAAGCTCCGGTGGCGACCATTCCGCCTACGGCGACGCCCACGCCCAAGCCGGGTAAGAAGCCTACGCCTACACCCGCAGCCGAGGTGACAGCCGGCGCTGAGCCGACAGCGACACCTGCGGCAGAGCTTACGCCTGCTGCGGCAACGCCTACGCCTGCACCGACAGTGGAAGCGAAGCCTACGGAAAGCATACCGGAAGTAACGGCCACTCCTACGGCGACGCCTACGCCGGAACCTACGGCAACGCCTACGCCCAAGCCCGACAGCGGTCCGATGGCATCACCGACGCCCACGCCCAGGCCCGGTCCGAGACCTACGGATCCGCCCACGCCGATCCCGGAGCCTACGGTGACACCGACCGAGGTGCCCGTGGAAAGCCCGACGCCGACCGAAGTGCCTGCGGAAGAGCAGCAGGAGGAGCCTACGCCGGAAGCGGAAAATCCGGAAATTGATCAATAAAATTCAGTTTCATCCCGGCGAAAGGGATGGTATAATAGTAGCAGCGACCGGCAGGGCCGCTGCTATTATTGTTTCGGAAGCGGTTTTATGCTTACTTTTCAGGTCAGAGAGGAGGAGCAGAATGAGCGAAAAGCGTTTCGTACTTGCCCTGACACGTACCTGCGGCAGCGGGGCAACGATCCTCGGCCAGATGTTTGCCGAAAAACACGGGGTGGATTTTTATGACAAAAAGATCCTTCGTATGGCCAGCGACGATTCCGGCATCAGCGAGGAACTCTTTGCCCGTGCGGACGAGACCATGAAGAAAAGCCTTCTGTACAGCGTGACACAGAAGATCTATAACGGAGAGATCATTCCTCCGGAAAGCCCCGATTATACAAAGAATGACAATCTTTTTGCCTTCCAGGCCAAGGTGCTGCGGGAGCTGGCAGAGCGGGAAAGCTTCGTCTGCATCGGCAGGGCGGCCGATTACGTGCTGCGCGATTTTCCCAATGTGGTGAGCATTTTTGTATACGCCCCTCTGGAAAAGTGCATCCGTGTGGAGATGGAGCGTCTGGAGATGAGCCGCAAAGAGGCGGAAAAGCACATCCTGGACATGGACAAACACCGCCGCAACTATTACCGTTACCACACCGGAAAGGAATGGGAAAGCCCGTATAATTACGATCTGTGTCTTAACACCGGTGAGCTGAGCTACGAGCAGTGCGTGGAAGTGATCGAGGAATACCTGAAGATCAAGGGGCTGCTGTAAAACGTAACGAAAAGCGCAGTTTACAGCACGAACGGCTGTCCGGATTTATTGACGCAGAAATAAGAAAAAGGATATAATTGATCACTGGGGCGAAAGGTCGAAGGTGCATAACGATCCGTGTGCGGAAGGTCTGCGAAGGGTAACAGTTTTATAGCAAAAAAGAAGATCCTGCCCTGGCTGGCGGCACTTGCGCTTTATCTGATCTTTTGCCTGACGGGGACGCTGTATGCGGATCTGGACAACTATGATGTGGCGATCATAGTGAACGGTCTGTTGGGAAATAATAATTTCTGTTCGTATGTCCATCCGCTGCTTTGTGTCTTCTGCGCGGGATTAAAGCTTCTGCTTCCCATGGCGGATGTATTTACGCTTACGGCGCATCTGCTTCTGATCGCGGCGCTGGGCTGGATGATCGCTATCCTCTGGGAACGTTTTGAAAGTTGGCAGGGGCGTGTGGCTGTGGCGGCAGGTGTTGCCTATCTCTGCTTCGGCATAGTACTTTGGAATGTGAATTATACGGTTTGGGCGGCTTTTTTCACCTTTACGGGCTGTCTCGGGATCTACACGGCAAAGGACGGTAAAGAAGGACGGGCGAATCGCATCACCGGCGCCGCTTTCTATGGCTTTGGCCTGATGTTCCGCTGGCAGGCGGCTTTTCTGGCACTGCCCTACATCGCTCTCTTTGTGCTGGCCAACATGGCGGAAGAGCGTTTCAGGAAAGAGCGGATCAAAGCCGAACTTCTGCGTATCCTGCCCTGGGCACTGGTATTTACGGGACTGACCGTCAGCCGGCTGATCTTTTATTCCTTCGAGCCCTGGAAGAGTGATCTGGCTTATGACAGGGCGAGGGTGACCATGGCGGATTTTCCGATACTGGAATGGAACGAACTGGATGAGTTACCGGAAGGGGTGGATCCATATACCTATTTTGGGGCAGGCCGTTGGATGTATGCGGATACGGAAAACCTTAGCCTGGATAGATTAGAGGCTATGGCAGACGCAGGAAAGACGCTGGAATATTCGACGGAAGTATCGGGTATTCTGAAATGTCTTGGAAAGATGGTAAGGGATTTATTAAAAAGCAGCAATGCGATTCCCTTATTCTGGATCCTTTTGATCTGCATTTCGGGAAAAGGTCTTCGTGATGTGAGATTCTGGCTCGCACTTGCCGGAAGTTTTGTGATCCTTTTCTATTTTACTTATGTTGGCCGCGCGCTTGTACGGGTATGGCAGTCGGTGCTTTTGGCATTGTTTGCACTGATGCTGTCCCGACATAAAGAAGGGAAAGAAAAGTGGAAAAAATATCTTTCTCTGGCAACGTTACCTTTTTTACTGGGCTTTTCCATCTTGCTTCAGGTATCGATAGAGCATGATACCTCGAATGTAATATACGCAGGCAAAGGTGCGGATGATACATGTTTCGATGAGGTGTATGAAAAGGATCAGGTCTGGCTGGTTGGAGGATGGATAACATATTCAAAAGATACATCTATTGTATTCGAGTATGTTTATGGCTGGAATGAATTGAGGAGGTTTTTTGTAAGACAGGGGAAATTACCGACTTCCCGCTTTTTATATCATTTTATCCCGGTGTCCTCTTTCTGGTACGGACAGGAGTATTACAGAAGCCTGTTGGAGGAGATCGATCTTAAAAATCCTGTAAGAGGACTGGTGGAAGACAGCCGCGTCAGATTATGGGAGAGAAGTGAAGACCCGTTTTTTAGGGAATATTTTTATGTTTATCTTTATCGCTGTTATGGCGATATGGATGTGATAAGGGAAAAGACGGTGGAGGGTTATCCCCTTTTCCGTTTTGAAAAGAAAGAAGGAGGAGAACAATGAAAAGCACAAAAGTACAGAGAATGCTGGCAGCGATCCTGAGCGTGTTCTTACTGCTTGGCTGTTTCGGGGACGCCGGCATACGTGTCTATGCTGCGGATGAAGAAGAGGCAGCAGAGGAAAAGGTTCCTGCGGAAGAGGCTGAAGAAGAGCAGCGCATGAGCCTGTCCGCGCTGGCGGAAGAGTATGGCGAGCCCGACGGAGAGGGCGAAGGCGAGGATCTTTACAAGATCATCTTCGTAAAAGAAGTAGGGACGACCCTCTCGAAGAATACGGACAGAAAGCTGAACGCCATGGAAAATGAGCGTATTCAGAAAGGCGAGGATGACGCGGTTTATCAGGAGTTTGAGAAAAATGC
>JAEELW010000099.1 GCA_016282915.1 Lachnospiraceae bacterium
CGGTAAGTCTTCTCCTCGCTCTCGATCCAGAATTCACCCTCAAAGCTGCCTGTGATCGCCCGGACCAGCCCCATCATCTCTTCAGACAAAAGACGCAGGAACATAGCGTCTTCCTCATTCATTCCGTGAAAAGCCGCCACACGCTCCGCTTCCTTCATAGCCTTTTCCACACCGCCTCCGTCACTGTATACGGCTATTTTATCGGTCGTCATTTTTTTCTCCTCTGCTCTTACTCCAGGTTGATGATATCCGCAAAACCGGTGATCTCAAACACCTTCACCACCATCGGTTGCAGATTCCGTACGAGGATCGTACCGCCGCTTTTCTGGACCAGCTTCTGAATCTCAAAGATCGTCCGGAGTCCCATGGATGAAATATATTCCGTATCCGACATATCGATCACCAGACGACTGACTCCTACCGCCGTTATGGCCTTGAGCTCTTCCGAGGCCTTCGGAGACGTAACGGTATCAAGACGTACCGGTGTTTTAAATGTAACAGTGTCTTTCATTGATCATCCTCCTTGCCGCGGCTTTCTGCCGCTTTTTTCAGCCTGTGTGTAATAATATCATGAAAAAATAAATCTCTCAAGCTAATATGTATGTTGCCGCTTACTTTTCAGCCCTGAGCCACGCAGCTGCTGCGCGGCTCAGGGACGATACTCCGATCAGCAAGCCTGCCCTTGCAGGATCCCGGGATCATTTTTTCAGGACCAGCGTTTCACCCGTTGCCAGGATGATGCGTCCCTCTGCTTCAAAGCGCTCCGCAACATTCCGGTCAAATCCGGCCGCATTATCCGAAGGGACCATGTGATAGGGAATGCTGTGCGTGGCTCCCACCAGTGCCGCACATTCCGAGGCTTCCTCCATCGCCATATTATATACACCGTCACAGCAGAAGAAGGCATAATCGATCTGTTCCGAAGCCAGTTCCTCCATCTGCGCCGTTTTGGAGGTGTCCCCGGAAACATAGAGCTTTACGCCGTCGGAAAAGGTCAGCACATAGCCCACACAGTTTGCCAGGCTGTGATTTGCATTATTGCCGGCCTCCACGGCTTCGATATGCACGTCGATCAGATCAAAGCTCTGATGAACGCCTCCTGCGAGAGCCTCCTTCTGCGTGATGACCACGCAGCCCTCGTTCCTGACGCTTACCTTATCCAGGGCGCTGTGATCATAATGCCCGTGCGTCTGCAGGATCAGGTCCGCAGCTTCCGAGTAATCGTTTCCGAAAAAAGGATCGATATAAATGACCTTATCCTCCGGCGTGCGGATCCGCAGGCTGGCGTGCCCCAGATATACGAGCTCCGCATTTTTCACTTCCTGTTTTACATCCATCGCTTCCGTATCCTCCTTTTGCTCATCCGGGTCTTCCGTCCCTTCCTCTTCCTTCTGTCCCTCTTTTTCTGTTTCTTCCTTCAGTGCTTCTTCCTTCGCTGCTTCTTCCTTTGCCGCTTCTTCCTTCGGTTCCGCCGCATCCGGCAAAAGCTCCGTCACCGTCGGTGCCGCCTTTTCTGCCGGCGCAGGCGCCTTCTCCTCTCCGCAGCCCGAAAGGCAGAAACACAGGAGCAGGGCGAGAAGGCCGCCTATGCATTTCTTTCCGTTCTTTATCCTCATAATACTCCCTTCAGCGGATCAATATACCGGTCTGAGTTCTTATCTCCGGATTCACCTTCCAATATTATATAAAAAAAGCAACTGCCCCGCAATAGCGGGGCAGCTTTTGTTCATTTGATCTCCATACATCTTTATGTTCATTTGATGTCGAACTCGGGTGCTTCGTCGATCGCCTGCCCTACGTACTTTCCGTCTTTCTTTCTCTGTTTCACACATTCCGTAAGGAGATACTCGATCTGCCCGTTTACGGAACGGAAGTCGTCCTCCGCCCAGGCCGCGATCGCGTTATAGAGTTTTTCCGACAGGCGCAGGGGAACCTGTTTCTTTTCCGCCATCAGTAAAGACTCCCGGAATTGACGACGGGCTGCGCGTCATGGTTTCCGCAGAGTACTACCAGCAGATTGGATACCATTGCCGCCTTGCGCTCCTCGTCAAGCTCCACGGTGTGCTTTTCATTGAGGCGTTCCAGAGCCAGTTCCACCATGCCTACGGCGCCGTCCACGATCAGCTTTCTCGCATCCACCACTGCCGATGCCTGCTGTCTCTGGAGCATAGCCGCCGCGATCTCGGGTGCATATGCCAGATAGGTGATCCTTGCGTCCACGATCTCCAGGCCCGCGCCTGCGACCTTGCTCTGGATCTCTTCCTTGATGCGGTTTGCCACCACTTCGGTTGAGCCGCGAAGGCTTCCGTCATCCGCTTCACCGTCGCCGGTGGTGTCCACATTGTCGGTCACATCGTAAGGATAGATCTTTACCACGTTACGGACTGCGGTATCGCACTGCAGGGAGAGATACTCCTTAAAGTTGTCCACCTCGAAGACGGCCTTTGCGGTATCCTTTACCCTCCACATCACAGCCACAGCCACTTCCACCGGATTGCCCAGCACATCATTGACCTTCTGGCGGCTGTTGGAAAGAGTCATGACCTTCAGGGAGATCTTTTTATTTGCATATGCGGTAAGGGTCTGCATATCAACGGCTCCGGCGGCCGTTGCCACGGTGGTGAGCTTATTGTTTACCGCCACATCACCGCTCTGTCCGAGCTTTGTGCCTGCTGCGGGATTGAAAGCGGTGCAGAAAGGATTGACCCAGAAGAAGCCGTCCCCTTTCAGCGTTCCCACATATTTTCCGAAAAGCGTCAGTACCAGCGCCTCATTGGGCTTTAATACCTTAAGCCCGCACAGCAGGATCCAGCCCAGGGCCATCCAGACGATACAGACGATATTGATGATGCCTTTTCCGCTGGTGATCCCGAATATCATCCCGGGTACACAGAGGATATAGAGTGCGATCACAAGGAAGAGCATCAGGCCGCCGATCTTATGTCCTCTCATGATTTTTTCCTGTACATTGTTATTCATAGTGCTACCTCCTTTACGTGATCCGAAAACTCCGGCACCATCGCCGTTTCCTTTCGGATCTGTATTTGATTTGATATCATTATGATATCACTATAATTTCCATTTGTCAACACGTATTCATTACTGATCGTAATGTGAACTCCCACAGGCTTATCCGAAGGCGTGATGCTATAATTTCCGCTATATCGCCCCATTTTACAGCATAAAAAAAAACGGCCGGAGCCGTTTTCAGTTTTTCAGTCTGTGGAATACCACGCAGTTTGGCTGCTGGATCTTTATCTCCTTCGTGTTCATCACCAGGGTCTTCTTTTCCATATCCACAGCAAAGAAGGTCATCGTATTGTTTTCATGGTTTAAGGAAACCAGATGCCTGTTATCCGGAAAGAGCGCCGCATCCTTCGGATAATCGCCGCTGATCGGCAGGCAGAGGATCTTGGAAAGGAGCCCCGTCTGCTGGTCAATGTTGTAGATGATCACGCTGTTGTCCCCTGCATTGGAGCAGACCAGATAACGGAAATCCTGGGAAAGGTTCAGGGCGGAAGCCGCCGAATCCCCGGCA
>JAEELW010000100.1 GCA_016282915.1 Lachnospiraceae bacterium
CTTATCCAGCAGCTCTCTCAGCCTTTTCCTGTCATATATTTCCAGTACCTTATCAAGATCAGCCGGATGTATGAACTTGCCCGCGTTCTCTCGCGCAAGCTCAAAGAAATCCTCTCCGCTGTCAGGAAACTCGACCATCTCCAGCTGACGTTCCGGTATAAACTGAACAAAATTTCCCGACTCGATCTCAATATAATACAGGCTCTCAAAATGTCTCGCAAGCGAGGCCGCTATCTGCTCTATCAGAGTATGATCGAAACTCACATGATCCTCCTTAGGTTTATGTGTATATAGTAAATGATCACAAAGTCATAATTATTGTATCAGAATATGCGGTCAAAAACAATAAGCATACATATGCCCCTGTCTCATCATATTGTAACTCTGCTGTTGACAATTCTCTGATGTCGTGGTATTTTGCACCAGAACATCATGGATAAACAGTTCCGGAGAACGAAGATATGAAAAAATATCAGATATGCATATGACGATCACTGACTATTTTGAACAACTGAAAAATATGGATATCTTCTGCTGGGGCAGCGGGAAGCATTTTCGTAACAGCACCTGTCCTTTTCTGATCAAAAGCGGGCTGATCACTAATCTCAAGGCTTTTGTAGACCATGAAAAAAGAACGCCTGTTGAGATCAACGGCCGTTCTTACCCCCGAATAGGAAAGACGGAACTTGCCTTAAAAGACCGCAGGAAAACCGTGATCCTGATCGCTGTCAACGGATATGAGGAGGTGCTGTCACAGCTGCGCGCGGATGCCGCTCTGTCCGCTTTTGAAGCAGTCCCTTCGATATATCCTGAATTCCTTTACGAAGATACCTTACTCTTATCGGTTGACAAGCCTCCGAAAGATTACAGAAAGCATGACCGCCGGATCATCCCCGGGATCATCCATGCGATCTGGTTTTCGACAGATCCGTTACCACCCTTGTACCGGAAATGCCTTGATTCCTGGAAAAAGTATGCTCCGGATATGGAGATAAGGATCTGGGATCTGAAGAATTATAAAGCTGACCACTGCCTTTTCTTTGAGCAGGCGGTCGAGTATGGGAACTTTGCCTTTGCTTCCGATTACGCCAGGGTAGATCTGCTGCGCAGATACGGCGGCATTTATATGGATCTGGATGTGGAGATGCTGCGCCCCATCGATGATCTTTTATACAACGATGCCTATATGAGCTTTGAATCTTTAGACCGTATCGAATGCGGATCGGGAATGGGCGCCGGACCGGAGCATCCGATCCTGCAAAAGATCTGCGAAAGCTACGAGAACCGGCCTTATCTGAAGACAGACGGAAGCTGGGACAATTCAACCTGCCCGGTACGATATACACAGGTCATAGAAAAGTATGGTCTTAAGAAAAACGGCGCTTTCCAGTTTGTCGGAGATATCACCGTTTATCCTTTCGAGATACTGAGTGCAAAAAGCTTCGACACCGGCATCATCTATAAAACGCCTTTGACCTACACCCTTCATCATCATAACGGAAGCTGGATCCCCGGCAGGACTCGTGATGCCGTAAGAAAACGCTATCACAATATCCAGAACTTTCTGGACTCCAAAGATATCACTCCTGAAATCTAACCGACTCCCACGAAGAATAATCTGCAGACTTATTTGGAATGCTCTATATCAGGTTCCGCCAGGAACACTATTCCCACCGATAAATTCAGGGTAAAACATGGGGACGGGCCTCGTGGTTTCCGTCTATTTCCTGCAGTGCCAGAAATGCGCGGCCGTTTCTATGACGATCTCGCCGTCTGTCCCGATCTTTGTCTCAAAATACTCTGTCAGCTTCTCCCGCTTAAGGTTTATGAGCTTTTCCTGATCTTCATACAGGCCCCTAAGCTTATCAAATAATTCTTCTGCATCCGTATAGTGCCATTTGTTATACACATCGCACATTTCAATCTTTTCAAAGTACTTCATAAGCATTTGTCTGCATTCATCGGTCTTCTTTTTCTCTTCGGCGATCCTCTCCTCCACAAAATCCGCTTTTATGCCAAGCGCATGAAATGTATCCCGCGCAAAAATATGCCACCGGTCTGCGCCGGGCCCGTTATAGGAAAATACGCCTTTATCGGAAAGCATCACGGCCGCCTGCTCTATCATCGCTTCGGGATCTTTCAATTCATATCCCAGGTAATGCGCAACGATCAGGTCGTATCCTTTATTTTCGGCGATCTTCTCCCACGCCGCATCTGTTTCCAGATCTTCAAATAACAGAGATAACTTTACGCCTTTCGGAAGGCCGTCTTTATTTTCCTCGAGATATTTTTCAAAATCATCCGCCCAGCTTCCGTGAACATCCACAGCGCAGATCTTCGTTCCCTCGGGAATCCTCTCCCAATTGTTTCTCCAAAGCTTACCATAGCCGCAGCCCAGATCGAGTATCTTTTCTTTTTTCTTTATCTTAAGCGAATCAAATATCTTTACATACCAGTCCGGCTCCTGCTGCGTATGTTTCAGCGCATCCAGGTGATGCTCATCGGCCTTCTGATCGATGCTGATGCTCTGCACGATCGAAGCCACGTCATCCCAGTCCAGCTCACTGCCTTTACGCTCCAGCGCTCCGTTAATCGCAGCGATCACATTATCGATCTGATGACGTTTGTCCTCCATATTCTTAAGCTGTATGCGCAAAGCCTCCTCAACATTCGATGCCTCTCCTGCCGACAGATTATCCCTTATCTCTTCCAGCGAAAAGCCTATCGCTTTTAAAGCAACGATCTTCTCCAGCACCTTCAGCGATGCCTTATCATACAGCCGGTAGTTTCCTTCGGAATAATCGGCCGGCTTAAGAAGCCCTTTCTCATCATAAAGCCGCACCGCCTTTTGCGATACTCCTGCTTTCTTTGCGATCTCCCCGGATGTCATTTTTTTATCCATAGCTATATCTCCTTATCCCGCTCGATCCTTCTCCATCCCCGGAATGACAGGGCTGTTTTGTTATCCTTCTGAAATCCGGTGCGCAGCGGATCTGTTCATCATAGAGCGCCTTCCACTGCCATAAGAACGATTATACCATTACTTATACATCTTTTCCTGTGTTTTATACATTTTTGCATACAGACCGTCAGGCTTTTGCAGAAGACTCTGATGGGTTCCCCGTTCTACGATCTCTCCGTCCTTAAATACCAGCAGCCTGTCACAGAACCTGCAGGATGCCAGACGGTGCGAGATAAATATCGCAGTCTTATCTTTTACCATCGAATTAAACTGTTCATATATCTCCCTTTCGGCGATCGGATCCAGCGCTGCCGTAGGCTCGTCGAGTATCAATACCGGCGCGTCCTTGTACAGGGCTCTGGCCATCGCGATCTTCTGCTGTTCGCCGCCGGAAGGCTCAAAGCCGCTCTGATCATAATATCTGAATACCGGCGTCAGAATCCCCTTCGGCAGTGAATCAACTTTATCTTTTAATCCCACTTCTTCAAGCAAAGGAATTAATGCGTCATCCTCTGTACAGTCCGGCCTGTCGCAGATGATGTTTTCCTTTATCGAAAAATTGAGCAGGCAGAAATCCTGAAAAACCGCAGCTATCGTCTTCATATAACTGCTGTATTCATAATCCATGATATTCACGCCGTTTAGCAGGATCTCTCCTTCCGTACATTCATACAGTCTGCATATAAGCTTGATAAATGTCGATTTCCCGGCGCCGTTTAAACCCACAACGGACCAGCGTTCTCCGCTTCGGATGGTAGCATTGATATTCTTGAGCGCATATTCCATGCTTCCCGGATACTTAAAGTACACATTCTTAAACTCGATCTCGATCCCTTCTGAGATATCCGCCTTCTTATCCCCTTTCTCTTCGTATACATTTCCTTCAACATATCTGATAAACTTCTCCGAATAGCTGCAGAATTTCTTCAGTTCCAGGATCTGCTTAAGCACCAGATTGATCGCCGTTACGATCGTAGTCACCGCTGCCACCAGCATCGCAAAATCGCCTATCCCGATCTGTTTCCCCGCCACCATCACTGCCAGCAGCAGATAGGTCAGCGACGCCGTAAGCGCCTGGTTGATCTTTAAACCGTTCAGATACTTCTGCGCCTTCTTCGCATGGGTCTTATTTATCCCGGACTGCTTATCATTAAACTCATCAACTCTTCCCAGCATCATATCCTTCGCATGAAACAGCCGGATATCCTTACCGTATCTGATATCCGAAAGACCGTGGAGCAGATAATGATACGCCCTGTCCGTTACCGCCAGCTGCTGTATCTGATCCATTTTGATCTTATTCAGCCTGCTCTCAAAGAAAGTGTTGAGCGATACATTAACAATGATCAGTATCAGCGGGATAACGGTGTAGCGGAATACCACGAATGCGGAAAGCATGATCACAACAACATTTACGATGAGGATTGCCAGCGCATTAAAGAGCCCTTTTGATCCGCCCGAGTAAGCGGAGTCTATCCCAGTTCTGGCATCCGCCAGTGCGTCAAGCGTCTCCTTGTTTTCCGTGGTCTCGAATTTAAGTTCCATGCTCTTTTTCCCGACAGCCGCCTCCAGATATCTGTCAAGTCCGGCATAATACTCCTTATCCAGTTCCTCATTGATAAAAGCCGTTATGAGTTTTATCACAAAATCTGCCAGTATCATCACCGCCGCGATCTTTATGATGCTGATAATGACCGTTTTTCCCATGATGGCATCGATCATCATCTTAGGTCCGAACATGTTGATAAAAGGCTGTATCATCATTGCCGCTATAAGCACTGCATAGAAAACATAAAATCCCTTTTTATACTTTCTCATCGCGGCAGCAAAATAGCTTATCGCTTTTGTTTTTATCTTCTTATCTTTCCGCATCATTACTCTCCTCCTCCCTGTACAGATCCGCCTGCGTCCGGTACAGCTCATAATACCTGCCCTTTTTCTTCATCAGTTCATCGTGCGTGCCATATTCGACCAGATGCGAATCCTCAAACATGGCCACTTTATCGCAGAACCTGGTCGAAGATAATCTGTGCGAGATAAATATACCCGTACGCTCACCGATCAGATCGTTAAAGCTCGTATATAACTTTTCTTCTGCCAGGGGATCCAGCGCCGAAGTGGGTTCATCCAGGATGATCACCGGCGCGTCCTTATACAGAGCTCTTGCAAGCGCGAGCTTCTGCTTTTCTCCACCGGAAAGGTCGATCCCATCTTTGTCGATCACCTTCATCACCTGCGTCTTACCGGCAAATTTCAGCTTGCTTATCTTTTCCGAAAGGCCGCAGCGCTTAAGGCAGTCCGTCACTTTATTCTCATCCGTTTCTTCTATACTTTTCATTGATACATTTTCGGCGATCGTAAACGGATATTCCTCCACATTCTGAAAGACCGCGGAAAAATACCGGTACAGCTCATCTCTTTTCATACCGGCGCAGTCCCTGCCGTTTAAACAGATCTTTCCTTCTGCCGGCTTGTAGAAGCCCATGAGCATCTTGATAAAAGTAGTCTTTCCCGCACCGTTTAAGCCCACAACAGCCAGCCTCTCTCCGTACGGGATCGATATGGATACATGTTCAAGGGCATTTTTCTTTTGCCCTTCATAGCAGAAGCTGACATCCTGAAACTCAAACGAGGGACGCTTCTCCGCTTCGGAAAGCTCTTCTTCTGCTGTATCCTGCACCCTGTACCGGTCTATGAAAGCTCTGAAATCCTTTACTTCCAGCGATTGCTTTTTGATCTCGGTATACTCATGGATAAAGTCACTTAAAGCTTTTATAAATATATGCACCGCTGACACATAAAGCGTAAATTCAGCTACAGTAAGCCTGGCTCGCGAAAGCTGCCATATAAGGAATGCGTACAGACTTATCTCTTCCAGCAGGGCGATCGGCATACTTAATGCATAGAACAAAAACCAGATATTTCTTGAAAGCTTATACTTCGCCAGTATGTCCGAATTGATGCCCAGATATTTCTTATAGATCCAGTCCTTCATGTCATATACTCTTATCTCTTTTGCCGAGGTAAAATGATTTGTGAGATAGCCCATATTAAAATGTTTTCTCCAAAAAGGTCCCAGGGCATCCCAGACCAGCTTCTTATCCTTAAGCTTTGTTTTATCAACAACGATAAAAGACAAAATCAGAAGTCCCAACAGGATCACGATCAGAAGAGGATGCAATGCGGAGACAAGGATCCCCGCCATGATCATCTGCGCGATCAGCTTCCCGCACTTAACCGTAGAATCCATCATGCCCTCGATCCCCTGCGTCTTTACGTTCATGACATTACGGATCCTCTCATGCTCATCCAGAACCTTGGGATTTTCCATGTTGGAATACTCCATGGATACCATGGTTTCCGTAAGCTCACGCTTAAAGCGTATAAGAGCATGTTTCATTTTATACGGGGTATTGTTTTCGACATAGCCTGCTGTCAGATATACGATCAGCATGACGAACGAATTGATCCCGATCAGGATCAGGGTCTTTTTGATCTCTTCACCTGCTGTAAGCGAATCGATGATGAGCTTGACCATCATCGGAATGATAAAAAGCGATATCGTCTCCGCCGCCGTACCCAATAACTGAATGCCCAAAAGGCCTTCCTTACCGCTGTTCATGCCGCGGATGACATATCTGAGATTACTGAAAAAACCGTATCTTTCCTTCATAGTGCTGCCCCTCCTCCTTTCGTTATACCTAACGATAAGGGGTGCCCCAGGGGGAGGGTCAAGCACTTTTTTCAAAAAATACAATCACTTTGTTATAACAGACTGTTTAGCCCCTCAAGTATCGATCCGCAGGCCCAGGGCATAAGCGCAAACCAGGTAGAAGCAACGCTTCCGTCAGGATAATGCTCCGTAAGCAGTCCCTGACTATAGCAGAATCTCTCCGACATCCATCCTCTCCTGCCGTAATCAAACTCCCGGTCGAATGTATTATGACACTGACAGCTCCACAATATCGTATCATTCAGGCGCTCTGCAACGTACTCATCACTCCTGTGGCTGAGATAATACTTTATCTCTCCGATCACGGATGAGGACATGGGATGGATATGAGGATTGGTAACGGAAGTTATACTCCCGCCGCAGCTTGACCACCCCACCCTACTGAGAGGCGGCACCTTTATGGGCGAATTGTAGCAGAACTTAAATGTAAACTCATAATACAGGGCATCCCGCATATGATCCAGCAAACACTCTTCACCAGTCATCTCATGCAGATAGCGCACTGCCCTGATATAGCTCAGAACACCTTCCGAATCAATATTCTTGTCAATATCCAGGGGGCCGCCATAACACTCTCCACGACAGATATAAGCCTTATGATACCACTGCTCGCTTTTACGCAGCCCTTCCAGGTATTCTCTTTCGCCTGTTATAAAACAATAGAAGGCTGCCGCCGCCATGCACCATGCTCCGGAAAAAGAATCATATGCCAGACCGGCTCCCGATCTGTCCGAAAAGATATAAGGATATTCTCCGTCGGCATTGCGGCTCTGCTCGGTAACCGCGATCACGTCTTTCGCATATTCCAGCCAGTCATCATGTATCGTCCCTGCCCTCTTTTCCCATTCGTATGCCTTTAACAGCAGATAAACAGCCTGCCCTACCAGATATGCCGCATGGCCGGGAGTCGGCTGCTTGTCATACCACCAGCCTCTGTTGCTCCATACTCCGTCATTCTCTGCTGTAAATGGCAATGCGTTTGCCGGATTGATACTCGTTGATACGATATGCGCAATACTGTCAAGGGCCTGCTCCCGCATCTCAGGATCTCCAAGGGTATGAGCCGACATAAGCATAGGTACCGATGCTGCCAGTCCGTTGGTCCATGAGATCGACGGAAGTATCCTGTACTCATATCCTTCCGCTTTATCAAATACAAAGCCCGAATAACAGTGCCTGTCCGCAAGATACGCATCACGCGCTATCGCCTCGGAAATATCCCTGATCGTATCAGGCACTGTCAGACACTTCCTAGGCTCTTCATGAAACATATTATATACCGGAATAAGCACATCATGGATACTTCTCTCATCTTCCGCCTTAAGATCATAGCAGTATAGCCGAAACGTGATCCTGCCACCTTTCTTAAGTCTGATGCAGTTATCCCCAAGCTCTTCTCTTTTCGAATACTTATGCGAATCCGTAAACAGATACGGCGCATTTTCATAACCCAGGGTATACCACAGCTCCCTCTTCTCAAGCGAACAGCCAAAACCCGCATACTGAAGGAACTCCCCGGCGCTTCCGGGATACCACTCTAAAATATTGCCGTCAGCCGATAGAAAGTAGGGTGCTGCAGCCAATCCTCTGACTCGCCCATCCGTATACGCCAAAGCGCAGGGATGCGATAATCTGTCCGCTCTCACCATCCACCACGGACTTGAAGGAAATTCACCTTCAATCCGAAGACGCGGAGTAAGGCTGTCTGTCTTAAGCGGAGCTTCTCCGCGATTGGTCCCGTACATGAATCCCGGGAGATAGAAACGCGGAGATCCGTTTCCGACAGGCATAGCTATACGGATCACGCCTTCAAAATCTTTATCTGCGTTTATCGTTACCAAAAGGCGATCCGATATTGCATCTGAGTCCGGCCTGTTCAGCTCGGCACCAAGGCCAAAAGCAGGAAATTCCGCATATTCCTCTCCTCCGCTTATGCTTCTTGCACTAAAGATCAACTGTGGAAAAATATTTTCACTCATGCCTTATCCTTTCTTTTTAAACCAGTTCTTCCGTGAAACCATGAGGTACGTCCAAATCACAAGGTGGGACCCACCTTTTGCATCAGGGTGGCCCCATAAAACGGGGAGATCCTGATACTGCTCAAAAAGCGCGAGGATTCCTGTTCCCCGTGGTTTCACCCCTTTATCGAATGCGGCTCTATGCGTATCTTTCCGGATATCTCAGGCAGCTTTATCCTGTACTTTTCCGCCAGCTGCGGACCGCAGGCTCCGGAGCCTACGCCGGCCATGGCAAAGTCGGCACAGATCACGTTGTACTCACATTTCTCAAGTTCAAAATTGTGACCCTTTCGTGCCAGCTCTTCCTGTGTATACTCCGAAGCGTTGAACGAAAAGCCATCCGGATTGCTGAATGCCAACGCTTTTCCGGCTCCCAGCACGGTCATTCTCGTACATCCGTAATGCGACCCGTTTTCCTGAGGTTTGATATAATCCTCATGCAGATCCGCTATAGCCGATCTGAAATTCCCTATATAGCTTGCCTGATGCTTGTCGATATAACTCTCATAAGGACCGTATCCATAGTATTCCACGGTATCATATTCCTTTGCAACAAACAGACGCAATCCGAACCTCGGCAGCAATCCCACTTTATTCGATGTCTCCGCATTACAGGAAATATCCAATCCTCCGTCACCATCGATACGGTATTCTGCACTCATCCTTGCAAAAGGCTGTGTGATGCTCCATCCGAAAGATTGCTTTACCCGTATCACAACGCAGCTTCCTTCTTCCGCTATATCCGTTTCGTACACTTTCACAATGTAATCATTCTGATGCGCCGCATACCATTCGCCTCTCATCGTATCATTATCGACCGGAGCACGGAAGAAGTTGTATTCCATCGGCTTTGCGATCACATCCGTTCCGTCCACGATGATACGGTCAAAACATGCTTTGCGGCGGTTGAAAACATACTCTGTGCTGCCGGCTTTGATCCGGTATTCAAATATGCTTTCACTATACGCAGGCGCTGCGGATGATACCGTCCTCTCTTTCCTTTGCGCAGTATGGATCTTCAGCTGGTCAAAGCATACTTCCTCTCCTTTCTCATAAACGCCGCAGCCATCCTTTGCAGTAAAGCAGAAACGTATATATGTATCTTTTTCAAACGCGCCTGTGGCCTCCGGGATACGGATCTCTGTACTTCCCATTGGCGGAACAGAAAACTCAAAAGCGCCTGCATCTGCCACTCCACCATCATAGCTGATCTCCCAGCGACAGTCCATTTTACTGCCGGCGTTGACAAAACGCAGGAGGCTGTGGATCACAAATTTACCTTCCTCATCCCCTTTGCTCACTCTCACCGGACGATAGACCTGTTTTAATTCCTTAAGCCCCGTATGCGGTCGCCGGTCCGGATAACAGAGCGCATCCATACAGAAATTACTGTCATGATGGCGTTCACCGCTGTCCCCGCCATAGCCGTATTTAAGCTTTCCGTCTGCTGTCCTGCCAAGGATCACGGCGTGGTCGGCCCACTCCCACACAAGGCCGCCGCACAGCCTGTCACTGCTCATAAATACTTCATGATAATCTTCCAGATCCCCGGGGCCGTTCCCCATGGCGTGGCAGTATTCGCAGAGTATGAACGGACGTTTTTCATCTTCCCGTGCAAGGAATCTCTTTATATCTTCAACGGAGGAATACATACGGGACACCACGTCCAGAACATCGTCCGGCGTATCATCCAGCTTGTGAACACTCTCATAGTGTACAGGTCGGGTATTGTCCAGCTTTTTGATCAGCCTGGCAGCTTCACGGAAATTCTCACCATATCCGCTCTCATTACCCAGCGACCAGAAGATAACGCTGGGACGGTTAACGTCACGCGTAACCAGCAGTTTCTCACGATCCAGTATCGCCTCTTTAAACTGCGGATCTTTCGCGATCAGCGCGATGCCGCCGTATCCGTCCTCCCATCTCCATTTCAGTCCGTTATATACATTAACGCAGCCATGTGTCTCAATATCGGCCTCATTGATAACATAGAGTCCCAGTTCATCGCAGATCGTATAGAACTCCGGAGCATTCGGATAATGCGAGGTCCTTACGGCATTGACGTTATGCAGCTTCATAAGTTCAAGATCACGGCGCAGTTTTTCCCTGTCCCCGTAAAAGCCGCTATCCGGATAGCTGTCGTGACGGTTAACGCCGAATATCTTGATATGCCTTCCGTTCAGCTTTAATATACCGTCTTCGATGGATACTTTACGAAATCCGACCTTTTCCCCGATGAGTTCACTGCCCGTTTCTATCTCCAGCCTGTAAAGATAAGGATCCTCTGCAGACCAGAGTTTTACGTCCTCTATGATCTGTTCGAAGGGCACCGCGTCCGCCACATCGCTCTCACACAGCATCCTGTCACCATCATAAAGACGTATCTTCGCTGCAGATCCCCGTATCGTTATTCTGAATATACCTGTTCCGGAAGTACCGCCCGGC
>JAEELW010000101.1 GCA_016282915.1 Lachnospiraceae bacterium
ATGTGGTTTAACGCCACCTGGCTTACCGTACCTATCAAAATATCCGTTGTATCGCCGGCTTTTCTTGACCGTTCATAATACTTGGTCCCGATCATATCGTCCACAGACTTCAGTACTTCAAGTAATAATCCTTTAGGGCTGGCATCATACGGGCACTGAACCTGCAGGCAGGGAATGATTTTGACATAGGGTTCCTCCGCTTCGATGACCTGCCCTCCTGATATAAGACTCAACGCAGTCTGTATCGCTGATGTCTTTCCTATACCCGAAACACCGATAATGGTAAGGCTATCCATGCCACCGATTATCCCCCGGTACTGTCGATCTCCGATCATAGCTTTATAGGTATCATTCCGTTGCTGTATGGCTGCTTTCGTACTCTTTTTCTTAAGAGAATACACTGTTGAAAGATACAGCTTGCTGTAAATCTCTATTGCCATAGGAAATGGGTAAAACAGTTTGTAAATATCTGTCAGTCTTTCCAAACGATTAAAAGGCTCTGCATTATGAATATTCACATCATATTCCGGATAATAACTTATAGCATCTATCAACGCCTCTCCCGATAGTAATGGCGGTATCATATTTTCATATCCCATATCAGTCATATAATCCACTCTCCTCCGCATGGTGTTTCCTCTTCCTGCTTCTTTCTACTCTTTTTGTTTCCCTGATCCCTTTTGTATCACTGTCCGACATGATGGCTGAAGTTTCGACTATATTCTGGATAAACCCAGCAAGATCTATCTCTGCCTGCAAAGACTTGCGCTTCTCCGCTTTTGTCAGCGATTTTGAAGTCCCTATCAGTTCCTCAACCTGCTTTAGCGTCTTGTTCTTATAGCGGCTTTCGATGAGTTCAAACCGTACATATTCCCCGCTATCTATCAGCCAGACATAACTTGCACTATCCGGATCATATGCAACTACACAACTCCCACCAGTTAGATACTTGTCCTTAAAGGCCGCATTCTTATATCTCAGTCGATTAACAGAAAGCCCATATCGTGTGAAAGATCCCGATGCCCTTGGCAGAAGGCACAGCGTCAGTCTCTCTCTACTAACCTCTATCAGGTTCGCAGAATCCAGTGAACAGCCATAACGCCATATATCGCATGGATATGGCTTCACGCCCTTTTTCAGCATATCTTCGGTGAAAGGGTATTCTTCGATCACATTGGCGCTGTTATAATATACAATGCAGCGTATGATTATCTTTTCAAAACTCTCCATGGTTAGACAAGCATCCCGGCGGTAATCATGCGCACCACGCTCTTGGAAGTCAGGTTCTAGGACTCCTTTTCCTTTGAGACTTTTCTTATATAAGCCCTGAATTGTGTCGAAGAACTTTTCTATCGGTCCCTTCAGATCCGGACGATAAGATGGCAGGTTCTCCAAAGTAACGCCCAGCTCTACGATCTGTTCAAAAGTAGCCCCTATATACTCAGAACCCTGATCAGACATAATCCGTCCAGGCAAGCTGTTCACCGGCCATGCAGACTGTTCTATATGGATACCATATTTCAAGCAGTGCATGGGCTTATCCGCTATAATATTAAGCATAAGATCCCGAACGGAATAGACACCACCTTCCCAAAGGAGCGAATAGCCCATACAAAGTGATGAGAATGCGTCAATACAAGCCACAAGAAGAGGGCGCCCAACGACCTGGCCT
Source organism: Lachnospiraceae bacterium (assembly GCA_016282915.1). Lineage (GTDB taxonomy): Bacteria > Bacillota > Clostridia > Lachnospirales > Lachnospiraceae > NK4A136. Next base: position 1,673 of record JAEELW010000101.1, read on the forward strand.
GATTCATTAACAAGATAAATATCACAAACCGTAGCATCCACCATTCCAAGTCCCGGTGCAGACGCATACACTCTGACATTATCTCCAAGACACGGTCTGTTATTCCGCTGATAATTTGTTAGGCCGTTTCTGGAAATATAATAATTCTCCATCCTCCTTGTCTTCCGATAGAAATAACGGAACTGATAATATGTTGGATACCGCTCAACAAGCTTTCCTGCCTCATCACAGTATTTTGCCTGTAGCATCTTCACATAAGCCGTATGAAGAGAGTGTTTCTCATAAGTGTAGAAATACTTATTTAGCCCCCATCTCATATTCTTCTGATCCAGAGACAGCTCATTATCTTTACAACGCTCAGTAGGAAGCAGTGCTTGTATGTGTTGCAGTACCAAATACCGTTTTAGATACTGCCTTATGGTTTGTTTTGATACACCATTCTCTTCTGCGCTTACTCTTATAACATGGCTCCTCATGGTTTCATCCCCGATAAAAGAAAGCACCGGAGCTATAATGGTATATCTTTCACGCATAATTCTTAAACGCTCCGGAGCTATCTTCTCTTCCTCTACAAGCTCAAATCCTTTAAGTGTGTATAAATCCGTCTCTACCATTAAAGAGTAGCTAACAAATCCTTCCAGAGGCTTCCAGATTGGCATATATCGCTCACTGCAATCAATAACAAGGCATTGATCATCTTTTATCTGTAGTATCCGTACGATCTCATCTCCCAGAGCGTAAACCTCATTCTTATTTGGCATTGGTAACTATCCCCCAGTCCGTTATCCCTCTGTGAAGCCAGTAGCTTCTTGACATCTCCAACAGCTTCATTTGTAACGGTTTAGTGATCCTGCTCCGGTAAACACACTCACGAACAGCATGGGTGCCATCTGTCTTGATGATCAGGAAATCCGATGTATAGTCCCCTTCAGATAACCCATCCAGGTACACATTACACCTGAACTCTTCCACATCGTCCCTTTGTGAAAGCTGCTCAGCATAAGCTGTCATAATGGGATCAAATGTCCTGCAGACATCCCCACACTTTGGCAGACTTCTCTTTACCATTCTTCCCTTAAAATTCTTCTTCCTCATATCACTCCTCCATAAAAATCCCCAAAAACTTCCCAAAAACGAAGCCGACTCCGCTTCAAAGCACCCGATTTTCGCCTCAAATAGACGCCTAAAAATACCTCAAAATGCCGACAAACCCAGTAAAATCAAGCATCCCCAAAAACTTCCCAAATCTTTCCCAAAAATGGCAAATTCGGGAAAATTCATCTTTGCTTTCTATACCTCACCTCCTTCAAACCCAGTAAATACAGGCGTTTCAGCCGTTTTTACAATTCCCCAAAAACGGGATTTCCAAATTCTACTATGTCATTGGGTAAAGCTCTTTATCCTCTTTGGGGCAAACTCCTCTATCCTCCCCCCTCCCGAAGACTCCTTCCGGTCACCTCAAAAATCCTTCCTGAAAAGCTCCTTTTGCACCCTCCCCCGGGGCTCCTTAAAGCACCCTCAAAGGCCTGTAAATACTGCATTTCAGCAAATAGAAAACAGACCCTGGGGAGACGGTTTGCGGCGTCTGATAAGGTCTGTTTTGTAGGTATTTTTATAATTTTTGTAAAGTCGGGCAGGCTAAAGAAGTTTACCTTTTAGTGGATAAACGGCGGTGCCCCAAATTAAAACTTGTTATTCCAGCTCTATCGTCCCGGGCGGTTTGCTCGTCAGGTCGTAGAATACGCGGTTGACGCCTTTCACTTCGTTGACGATGCGGCGCATCGCG
>JAEELW010000102.1 GCA_016282915.1 Lachnospiraceae bacterium
CGCCCTCCGTACACCAGTGCAAAGGGATCCGCGCCGTAATGCTGCTCGATGATGGGATTGCAGTTCTCCACACCCTTATCGCTCTTTTCGATCCTGATGTTCTCAAAACACTTTGCGTAGTCCATCATATCCCTCCTTTTACCCCCTGCATTCCCCGGCAGTCTGCCGTTTTTGTAAGGTGCCGTCCCCGCGGTCATAAACAGCGTTGCGCCGCGGATTTTTGGCACAGACAAAAACTATTATAACAAGTTGCTCCGAAAATAACAAGCTACAGTTCTGCATATTCTTGACAGTCTCCGCCGCAATCCGTTACAATCTTTGCGGATGGTCACGCCCCGGAAATGCGCTTTGGTGCGCCTGCACAGACGGACAGCCGCGCAGGACTCTTATGACGGGGCTTGGTGTTATAAAGACGATCGGAGGATAGAGATGATCATGAAGAAAAGAAAAATTGCCGGCCTGCTCGCAGCACTTCTGCTTCTCGGAGGCTGCGGCAGCGACACGCCGGCAGAGCCGGCCGGAACGACAGCAAGTCCCACACAGGCTGCCACACCTACCGAGGCCCCTGCGGATCCTTCCCCCACGGAGGAAGCCGCTCCCACCGAAGCGGAGCCCGAAAGCATCTTTGCCGGGAAACTCACGGAGGGGATCACGATCCCGGAACCGGAGCTGAAGCAATATCTGGTACCCGAAAACGAAGGCACCGCTTTTACCGCAAAACTCGGCGTGGGCTACAATCTCGGCAACACCTTTGACGCCTATGATGACGACGGCTATGCGGAAAACGAACTGGCCATCGAAGAATACTGGCAGGGCGTCCACACTACCGAACAGCTGATCAAAGACATCCACTCTTTCGGTTTCGACAGCATACGCATGCCCGTTTCCTGGCACAATCATGTTTCGGATGATCTGACCATCTCCGAAGCCTGGCTGGACCGGGTAAATGAAGTGGTAGACTATGCGGTCAACGCCGGAATGTATGTGATCATCAATATCCATCACGATAATCATTCCGCCCCCAAAGGCTTCTATCCGGATCAGGCAAACGCCGCCCAGTCCGACCGTTACATCAGCCGTATCTGGTCGCAGCTGGCGGAACGCTTTAAGGATTACGACGAACATCTCATCTTTGAATCGATGAATGAACCGCGCCTGGTGGGACACGAAAACGAATGGTGGTTCAATCCCTCAAATCCGGACTGCGTGGAAGCCGCAAAGCGCATCAATGAACTGAACCAGCTCTTTGTGGATACCGTCCGGGCTTCCGGCGGCAACAACGCCTCCCGCTTCCTGATGTGTCCGGGCTACTGCGCCAGCCTGGACGGCTGCACCAACGCCTGGTTCAAGCTTCCGACAGACAGCGGCGGTTTCGAAAACCGTATCATCCTTGAAGTGCACGGCTATACGCCTTACAGCTTTGCACTGGAATACCCGGGAACAGACAGCTTCAGTATCGATTCCACCGGCTCCACCGGCGACATCTCCACTCTGATCACCAAGCTGTATTCAAAATACATCTGCGCCGGCATCCCGGTCATCATCGACGAATTCGGCGCCCGTGACAAGGGAGGAAATCTCCAGGACCGCGTAAACTACGCCGCCTATTATTCCGCTGTCGCGGCCTCCCGCGGCATCCCCGTTTTCTGGTGGGACAACGGCGCCTTTTCCGGCGACGGCGAGATCTTCGCTATCGTAGACCGGCGGAACACGGACAATTCCTTATTCGATATCATCGCGGCGCTGACAAAGAAATAAAACAGTCTGAACAGAACACGGGGACGGTTCCCGCAGAAGGACCGTCCCCGTAACTTTCTCCTGATCATTTAACTTTTTACGCATTGATCACACTGATCCTCGGCGATATATCCTCCAGTACATCCAGAAGGATCCGCACCGTATCCAGTGAGGTGAACATCGTCACCCCGTTCAGGATCGCGCATTTGCGGATCTCCACACCGTCCTGGTAATGGACCCCCGAAAGGATCGCCCGGGTATTGATGATATAGCTCACGTAACCGGCGCGTATGGAACGGAGGATCTCATCGCTTCCTTCGCTGAGCTTTCCGCGGATGCGCGTCCGTATCCCGTGTTCCTTCAGAAAGCGCCCGGTCCCTATCGTGGCTTCGATATTAAAGCCCAGTTCATAGAAACGTCTTACCAGCGGCAGCGCCTCTTCCTTATCTTCATCCGCAAGGGTCACCATCACGGTACCGTATTCCTTCACCTTGATGCCCGAAGCCTGCAGTGCTTTATACAGCGCTCTCTTTAAGCTGCGGTCGTAGCCGATGGCCTCTCCCGTGGATTTCATCTCCGGCGAGAGATAGGCGTCCAGTCCGTCCAGCTTCTCAAAGGAAAAGGCCGGCGCCTTCACGTAATAGGACTGCTTTTCCGGTAGGAGCTTTTCCGCCAGGCCCTGCTCTTTTAAGCTGATCCCCAGCATCACCTTTGTCGCGATATCCACCAGCGATACTCCCGTGGATTTCGACAGAAAAGGCACGCTCCTGGAAGCTCTCGGGTTGACCTCGATGATCGATACCTTATCCTCACGGTCCACGATGAACTGGATATTATAAAGCCCCACGATACCGATCCCGCGGCCCAGCTTCTCCGTGTATTTCCAGATCTGCCGCTTCACATCCTCCGAAAGCGAGAAGGGCGGATATACGCTGATGCTGTCTCCCGAATGCACGCCGGTACGTTCCACCAGCTCCATGATCCCGGGCAGGAACACATCCTTTCCGTCGCATACCGCATCCACTTCCACTTCTTTGCCGACGATATATTTGTCCACCAGCACCGGACGGTCCTTGTCCACTTCCACGGCGTTCTTCAGATAATGCTCCAGCATCTCGCCGTTGGCCACGATCTCCATGGCCCTGCCGCCCAGCACAAAGGACGGTCTTACGAGCACGGGATAGCCGATCTCCGAAGCCGCCTTCAGCCCCTCCGGGATGCTGCTCACCGCCACGCCTTCCGGGTGCGGGATCTCCAGACGGCGGATCAGTTCTTCAAAAGCGTCGCGGTCCTCCGCGGTAAAGATCGCCTCCGGTCCGGTACCGATGATGGGCACACCCAGCTCTGCCAGCGGTCCTGCCAGGTTCACCGCGGTCTGTCCGCCGAGGGAAGCGATCACGCCCAGGGGCTTTTCGAGATCGATGATGTTCATGATATCTTCCACGGTCAGCGGCTCAAAATAGAGCTTGTCCGCCGTGGTATAATCCGTCGATACCGTCTCGGGATTGTTGTTGATCACAATCGCTTCGTAGCCCAGCTCGTGGATCGTCTTTACCGCATGGACCGTGGAATAGTCAAATTCCACGCCCTGCCCGATCCTGATCGGGCCG
>JAEELW010000103.1 GCA_016282915.1 Lachnospiraceae bacterium
CTAATCTCTTTCAGCTGACAACGTTTTTACTCTATCGTATTCTAACATAATTCTTGACAAAAGCAACGGGATTACGTATAGTCAAAACAAGCTGAACAATGGATTTTGCCATTATCCAGCTTGTTAATTATCTTAGGATATCTCATTTACAGAAAAACTTTCACACGCTCCTCTTTTCAAAGCCTACCTTGCTTTCTTTTTTCCCAACTCGGTATAGCTTACTCCACCGCCGCTTAATACACTTCTCTCCCCCCGTTTTTCCGCAACGATCCGGTTAAACTGATTAACCACTGTATCGATATGAGTGATAATGCCCAGCATCTTACCGCTGCTGCTAAGCTTTTTAAGCGCATTGATAGCTTCGATCAACGGTTCTCCGCTTAATGTTCCAAAACCTTCATCCAGGAAAATGCACTCCACATCGCCATTCTGCCCTGCAAATTCCGCCATGGCCAGTGCCAGCGATAAGCTTATGATAAACTTTTCACCACCGCTGAAATTCCTGAGTTCCCTCACCTGCACAGTACCGTCTCCCATCCTTTCGTGCACATGGAAACTGACGGAATTCAACGCTGTCTGTACCAGGCAGTAATTGGGGATGATACTCTGCAGATAGGCATTTGCCTTTTCCAGAAGGCTGCGCATTGCAATCCCCTGAACAAAGACCTCAAAATCCGAACCGTCTTTTTTCCCGAGCATCTCACTGATCCTGCTATAGATCTCCGCTTCATTTCCCAGCTCCTGCAGTTTTTCATCTGCGTCTTTCCTTTTTTCCCTGTTTTCATTGTCCGTCTCAAGAGTACGTATTAAGCTGCCGATCTTCTGATCATTCTCGCTCTTCGACTGATTCAGTTCTTTTTCTCTTTCTTTCAGATCACCCAGGGATTCCGATGTCCTGTTTTCGGCCCGCAGACTCTCCAATTCACTTTTTGCATTCCCATATGCTGTTTCTGCCGCAGTCTTTTCTTTTTCATATTCTCTTATTCTTTCTTCCAGTTTTTCTATATATTCCTTTTCCCTTCTGCAATCCAAAAAATCTGCTTCGGAAGCAAAGCGATACTTTTTCAGTTTCTCCCCGAATGCGGTCTTCAGTGTCTCCTGTTTTTCTGCTACGTCTTCTTCCCGCTTTTTTAACCCATTGATCTCCGTTTCCAGTCCGGTGATGATTTTTTGGGTATCCTGCAGTTTCTTATCTGCATCGGTTTTAGCCTTCTCTTTTATACCCAGCTCATTTTCAAATTCCTCTTCAGCCTTGTCTACAGACTTATCACCAAACTTCTCTCCCCTCTGATCTGCCAGATCCGTATATTTCTTATCTTCCGTATTGAAATCATCTTCAGAAGCTTTACATTTTTCCTGCAGTACTTTCAGATCAATAGCCTCCAGCTTTGCCTTTGTCCCCTTGGAAAGCTCATTTATGTGATCACGCTCGTCTTTATTTTCTTTATACTTCGTCTTCCTGTCAGTCAGATCCTTCTCTGTTTTTTCAAGCTCAGCTGCATCTGTAGCAGCATTTACGGAAATCCCCCAGGGAGAAAGGAACTCATTCAATTCAGAAGTCAAAGACTCCATAGTACGACGTGCCTGTTCCGCAGATCCCTGCACGAGCTCAATATCCTTGCCGATACCAAAAAGAGCCGTTTCCTTTTCCTTGATGGCGCTTTCCGTTTCCTCAAGAGAATCCTTCAGCCTGCTTATTTCTATCGCAGTATCATTCTGTTCTCCGGTGACTTCTTTACCTTCAGAAGACTCCTGTTCTTTTACGTCATCGCATCCGACAGCCTTCCCACAGACAGGGCAGCAGCTTCCCGGCTTCAGATCCTTACGCAGGATTTCGGCTACCAGCAGATATTTCCCGCTCACAAGTTCATACAGGCTATCAGAGATTTTTTCTCTTTCCGCAAGCAGCTCAGCTTTTTCCTTAAGCAGCTGCTCCTGCTTCCCCCGAAAATCCCCTTCATCTTTTATCGCATCTTTCAACTGTTTCTCTGCTTTTATCCAGGCTTTCCTTTTTTCCGCATACCCTGTCAATGTCTCAGTCAGAGACTCATCCATTATATGCTGCACAAGATACTTGTCCAGCTCTTCAAGTTTATCTGCATACGCTTTGATTTCCTTATTGTATTCGTCATATTCGCGACTCTTTTTTTCCATTTCTGCCTTTGCGTCGTCAAATACTCTCTTCTTTTCTTTCCGTGCAGTCCCGGCCACGGAAATATCGTTATCCAGCCTGCGCACTTCAGCCCAGAGTTCCTTTTGTTTCTCCTTTTCCCGCTTTTTATTCTCGTAGTCCTCAGAGCATTCCTTTGCATTGCGTTCATCCTTTTCCATTACGTTTCGCTGTGTCGCAAGATTCTGTTTTGCCTCGACAGCCCGGGACAGTACATTCTTCCGCTCTTCTTCACAGTCGCATAAAGTCCTGTATTCTTTATCACAGTCCTCTGCATTTCTGGCATCGGCCAGTTCATTTTTGTTTCCGTCATACTGCTCCCGGCCCGCAATGATCTTCTCAAGAACCTTATTGGCATCCGTAAGCTTCCTTTCCGCATCCTCCAGCTTACCGAGCCAATTGATCTTTTCCGCAAGTTCCTCAAGCTCCTGATTCTGCTTGTTAACGGATTCTGCTAATTTCTGATTTTCGTCTTCTGCGGCTTTTCTGTCATCATCACTCATCACGGAAATGGCATTACGCATCTCCTGCCAATGCTTATATTGCCTGCTGATATCCGACGCCGTTTCATTCAGCTTTTGTGCCGCCTCCCTGTAGTGTTCTGTATGACTAAGCTTAGCCAGTATCCGCGCCTTCTCACGATCATCACTGGTAAGAAACGCGTCAAATTCCCCCTGAGGGATCAGGATACAACGAATAAACTGTTCATAGGTCAGCCCTATGATCTTTTCGTTTTCTTTTTGTAACGCGTTTGTGGTAGTACTGTCCAGAATATTGACCGGCTCACCGCCATCGGTCATCCTGCACAGTCTGCAAAGCGGTTTCTGAACATTTCCATCTGCCTTATCACGCGCTTTATGAAGCTCAAAGGTACTTTCAAATATGCCTTTCGAGCAGGAATAGACCACCACGGCTCTGCAATATCCTGAGCGCTTATTGATCAGCTCTTTAGAACTGTCATCGGAGCTCATCGTCAGCCTTCCCAGCCTTGCGGTACTTCCGTATAGCGCCAGTGTTATCGCATCCAATATGGTAGACTTGCCTGCTCCCATAGGCCCGCAGATAACAAACTGATTATGCCCTTTTTCAAACCAGGGATCGGTAAAATCAATCTCCACCTTCCCTTCATAAGAATTGATGTTTTCAAAAGAAAGCTTAAGGATTTTCATCACGGCCGCCTTTCTCTGTGTTATCCACCAATGCAGCTTCAAATGCCTTCAAAAAATACGGCATATATCTGTCGACTTCCTCTTCCTGCTTTTTTGCATATTCTTCTTCTGTCAGGCCTTCTTTCTCAATGGCCGCTTTAGAAAGCACGAGCTGACGGACGATATCCTCCGGTTGTATGCTGCTCATACTCTTTATATCATGAGCACCAAAATCCGCCTGATATCCATTCGCACTTTCTTTTACTTTCCAGCTCACCACGCTGACATTTTCCGGAAATTCAGTCTCATCTATCAGCTTACGCAGTTTTGATGCATCCTGTGCGTTATAATACACTTCCAGGCAGTACATATCATATGTATTCTCTGAGGAAGCTTTATCGAACAGCTCCTGCAGCTGCCGGGTGATCTCGTCAATGTTTCCCTGCAGTCTTAAAAACCGGAGTGTGCGGGGCACTTCGATCTTTTCCACATTCAGACTGCGGCCCCCCGCCTCTGCAGGCAGATCCACCTGCAATACATAATGCGGCAGATCCGCCTCATCAAAGCCCATTACAAAGGGAGAACCCGAATAACGGATCTTGTCGATGCCGGCGATCCTGGTCTGATAATGAATATGTCCCAGGGCTATATAATCAAATTCATCGGGGAAAATATCTGCATGAACCTTTCCGAGATTCCCCACCACATCCATCTGTCTGACGCCGTCGTCTGTCTTTTTTTCTTCTTCCATGCCGGCATATCTGCCTTCCAGACCTGCTGCATACAGATGCCCCGTTGCGATCATCGGAAGATCACGACCGGCTCTCAATTCCTCTGCCGCCTTAAGATATTCCCTATATAAGCCGGAATACACGATATCCGAGAATTTACCCTCCGGACAGTTCTTACGGTCCTCACAGTATTCAGCTAAAAGGATCTCCGGGACAAAAGGGACCGCGGCACATATAGCAGCTACCGAATCGTTTTTGTCTTTTAATTCAAATACCCTGTCCCCGATCCTTTTATTAGCAATTGTTCCGACAACATGAATATTCAGAGCATCAAGAAGTTCCGCAGGAGCATCCAGGAGGTTTCCGGAATCATGGTTGCCGCCCACGATCACAATATTCCGACAAGACGTATTTATCAGAGATGCAAGAAAGCGATAGTATTTTCCCTGCGCCCAGTTCGGCGGACCATAAGTATCGAAAACATCCCCGGCTATAACCAATGCCTCTATTTCCCGTTCTTTCACCACATTGCTCAGCCAGCTGAGGAACTCTTCCTGTTCCTTTCTGCGGTCTACATTATGCATCATGTTTCCCAAATGCCAGTCCGCCGTATGTAAAATACGCATTTCCTATCCCCCTTAGTTAAACGATCTTTTTTGAGTTTTCGCCATGCTTAGCCTAAAAGCTGATCCTTCCACCTCATATGGATATACTTTCTTTCCCAGTCTTCATCTTGATAATCCCAATCATATTCACTCATCTGACAGCCATGGCACAGATCATCAGCCATTTCCATGATCACATCATGCAATTCCAGATCCGCCTTCCACTTTTCCTCTATAGCATCATACCCCAGTAAAGCGCCCAGGATATTTCCCGTAACCGCGCCGGTGGAATCACTGTCACCTTTATGATTTACCGATGCAATAATACCCGCAGAAAAATCATCCTTATAACGAAGGGCACAGTAGAGAGCTATTCCAAGTGTTTCCTCTGCTACCCAGCCTTCTCCGATCCTGTGGATATTATCAAGATCCGCTTCACTGTTCCCGGACAGTTCAACTGCCAGGTCAATGATATTCGTCAATTCCTTCAAATGTTCGTCACCGGCAAAAATACGTGCAGCCGTATCCCTCGCCTCCAGGATGATATCCTTAAGCGGCTGTTTTTTGCCATAGACTATACGGTTAATGACATGCGTAAAAACTGCCGCCGGCATATATCCCAGTGAATGACCGTGCGTTATCGCGGCAAGTTCGGCCCCTTCTTTATCCAGTTCACCCAACTCATCCCCCCGGTAATCGAGGGCGATCGGGGCAACTCTCATAATCCCCCCGCATCCTTTGCTCGTATTTACCGGTTCGTCTATACTTGGGTATTTACTCCTTCGCCCTTCCAAAGCCGATAAGCAGGTATTCCCGGGCAGTCTTCTGACAAACAGTTCCGGAACATCCATCAGCCAGGAACTGCATCTGTATTCACTCTTCTGCTTCTCTTTTGCAAAATCTTCGAAACTGAAATACTGGGTATCATACCAATCGCTGTATGCCCTCGCTACATAGCACCGAGGCTCAGCCCGGATTCCCCGGAGTGCTCCGCGGGTATCTCCAACCAGAAGGCCGCATGCAGTAAAAAGTGTCATCTGCGTGTCATCGGAAATCAAAGCCTTCCCGCTCTTTGGATCCAATACATATTCTGTTATGCCCTTTTCACCATACTTTGAGAAAATATCCGCTTCTTTCTTAAACTCTACCGGATATCCGAGTGCATCGCCGACAGCGCCGCCAATAAGACAGCCACGAATACGATCCAGGTTTACCTCTGTAGCTTTGATCCTCTCTTTTGCTTTGTCAATATGAGTCCGTGCCTCTTCCCGATAAAAATTCTCCTGCGTGAAATTCCTGCAAAACTCCCTGTAGTTATACTGATCCGGAGTCCTGTCCAGCACTGCAAAGTACACTCCGTCAAATAAATCCTTTTCCCTGAGATCATTGTATTCCAGGTTTTTTAAGGCTCTGTAGAAGAGATCGGATATCACATGCGCATCATTTCCAAACGCACCGCATCCCCAGGCTCCCAAAACAAGTTTTCTATATCCAAGATGCGCTACGCACTTAAGCATTCCTACGATACGCTTATAGACCATGGATTCATATTCTTCCTCACTCATCCCCTCTTTACCGCCGGTGATCATCGGAGCAGCACATGTAAGCACCGAAACAACTACCGTATCATCCAGCAGCTCACCGTTTTCATCTTTGATGATCTCTACATACGGTGTGATCATCAAAGCATCCGATCCCATATATGTATTCAGGTTCCTATTGTATTCGTAATATTTTCTTGCTGTTTCACTTTCCAGCGAGATCAACAGCGAACTCTTCCGGCATAGGTCTTCTTCCTGCGCCCTCGCGCCCCTTCGTACACCGCCACCCGGATTAATCGGATTAGCCAGATTTAAAACAAGAAGGCCTTTCCTGTTCCGATCGAATTCAAAGCCCTTTCCAAGCTTCTCTCTGGCATATCCGAAAGAATCCTTATTCTCACAGTCATGGCCGCATCTCCCGATAACAAAAGGCAGGGAAAAATCAGGATCGCTGCCCTCTTTTCTCACATCTTCCGGCAGATATACCCGGATCGTCTCCATATCCTCCCGGGAAAGTTTCAGCTCTACCCTTTTTCCATTCTTCTCATAAAATCCCTGTTCCAGAATCTGCATCGTGTCCCGGAACATATTAAGTTCTCTGCTTCTATCCATCATTTTCTACCTCCATACCTTTTTCAAAGCATACTTATCACATTATCTTTCTAATCCATCGCTCAAACAAACTTCACCTGGATTTCAGATTTGCATCGATTGAAGCTAGTCTACAACATATTTCCCCTATTCCATAACAGTGCATACCAACAAGCACGGATGTCACTATTCCCGCAATACCAAATATACTATTAAATCATATCATTTTTCAGCATTTTGTACAAACAAATCCTATGGATAATACACAATTAGAAAGCTTCGACCTCAAAAAGCTAATCCCTGACAGCTCTTTCTTACAGCCTTGAACCTCTTATATTTTCTACTGCCGGAGGCAATGGCATAACGCAAAAACAGCCGCTCCGACCGGGATACGGCTGTTTCTGCATGTAATGATCTATATTATAAAAGCGAAAGGAGCTCCGCAAACGCCTTGATATTATAGAGAAGAAACCTTCCTGCAAACGCTGTGATGATGATCAGGAGGATGAGGCCGGCCGGACATTCCCGCTTTCCCTGCATGCTCCGTATCCTGTTACGGAACAGTCGAAAGATCAGATAGCCGCAGTATGCTCCGATCGCGTTCATGAACACATCGTCGATATCCGTCACCCGGTAGTTTAAAAGCTGGGCGCTCTCTATAAATACCGAGAACAGCGCTCCCATAAGAGTCACCTTAAGCGGGCTGTCAAAACTTCTCCGCATGAGGGGCAGGAAAAAGCCGAAGGGCACCAGCATCAGGATATTCAGAAAATAACCCAGGATATCAATGTCGGTTGAAAACGGCAGTAGACTGATGTTTGGGCTCCGGAGTCCGAAACTGCTTACATCATACACCGTTCCCACCCCTGTCACATGATAGACCGCTATGACATACAATGCAAACAGGATCGTTGTCAGCAGTGAGAAAAGCACCGGGCCTTTTTTCTCATCCTTCTGTTTCATACCGTACACAAACAGGCACGGTACGACCGACGCTGCCACTTCATATGAACCGAAAAGGATCGCATCCATTCTTTCTCCTCCATTTCTGTCCGGACCGTTGCTTTGCACGGTTCACCCCCGTTTCTGAGGCTCATTATAGTCCGGTAAAAATGAAGAAAAAAGATAGCCGGATATTAAGGATTTATGACATTTGTCTGAATACCGCCTTTTTTCATCTCCAGCACGGCCTTGAACATATCCCCGTCCACCGTGATCGCCAGGCTCCCGCCCATCAGCTCCATCAGGCTTTTTGCTATGGACAGGCCAAGGCCGGAGCCTTCGGTATTCCGGGACTGATCGCCCCTTACAAAGCGTTCCATGAGCTCGTCTCCGCTGATCCCCAGCTCCGCTTTGGAGATATTGCCGATACTGAGCGTGACCATCCCGTTCTTCTCTCCGGCCTCCGCATAGACACGGGTACCGGGCATCGCATACTTGAGCACATTCCCGAACAGATTATCCATCACTCTCCAGAGGAGGTTACAGTCCACAAAAACCGGGATCTCTCCTTCCAGCCGCTTCTCGACCAGCGTGAGTTTTGCTTCCTCAAACTTATCCTGGTACTCACCGCTCACCTGCCGGATCAGGGTACGGAGATCCGTTTCCGCCGCATCCACCTCCACGGCCCCGGACGAAGCCTTGGACGCATCGATCAGATCCTGTATCAGCTTCTTCAGGCGCGCGGACTGCCTGGACAGGATCTCCAGGTATTCCTTCTTTTCCTCCTCCGAAGCATTCTCCCGCTGCAGCAGATCGACGTAATTGATGATGGAAGTGAGCGGCGTCTTGATATCGTGGGACACATTGGTGATCAGCTGGGTCTTTAAGCGTTCGCTCTTCATCCGTTCGTCCACGGCCAGCTGTATCCCCTCTCCCACACTGTTCAGATCCTTTGCAAACATCCGGTGATCCGGCAGCAGGTATTTCAGATCCACCGGCTGATCGAGCTTTCCCTCAGCGATACGCTTTGCTCCGGCGCGCAGCCGGGCATAAGCCCAGACCAGATAGATGAGCAGGGCAAAGCCTGCCATCCTGGCCGGGACGAAGAGCAGCGCCAGTCTTCCGGAACCGTAGCGCATAACTCCCGCTTCCCCGAGGGAAATGATCGCGAGGAAAGGCAATGCGATCAGGACCCGCACCGACAGCGGGATATTGTTCCCGATCCATTCAACGCACAGCCGGAACAGTTTTCCGCACAGCTTAAAGATACATCCGGTCAGCGTAGTGCTCCACAGCGCCTTTGCTTTGATCCGGACCGCCAGGGTTCCCAGAAGCAGCACGCCGCCAAGCGCCAGTATAAAACTCACGAGACAGGTGTAAAAGCTCCCGTCATTGATATCGAACTTTTCAAAAAAACGTGCCCCGCTGTAAAAAGCGTCCAAAGCCAGGCCCGAGAACGCAAGCAGACACCATCCGAGAAAGAGTATCACTCCGGCGACAAGCTCCAGCGGGATGCGGTCAAACATGGAAAGCCGTATCCCGTCCTTCCCCCTGCGGTGACCCACACTGCTCAAAAACAGCACCAGACTGATGATCGCAAGGATACACGCCAGTATCCCGCAGACGATCCCGTAACGGTCCGCCCAGGCGATCTGATCCAGAAAACTCTTTACGCTGCTGTCCGGCTGCTGTGCGGGCTGATACAGGATATACACATAATGATCCCCGTCAAAGCCCATATCGCCGTAACGGTAATCCTCGTATTCCCCGTAGTCATCATCCAGGATGACATTGACGGAATTCCTTCTCAGGTAAACGCCGGTATGGAAGATCCGGCCTCTGATATTTCCGCCGCACTCCCGGTAAGCGGGACTTTTGAACAGATACAGTTCTTCATCCTTCAGATCCAGTTCACTGAACGAGGATCTGTGGGAAATGATAACGGCATACTCTGGAATCCCCCTGTTCCCGTTATAGAAATCCTCTGCGTTCCTTCTCCATATTTCCTCCAGCTTCCGGAATTCTCCTTCCGGATCCGCCATTACGGCCTGAACGTCCGGCATGCAGCCCATGGAGATCGTATTCATCAGCTCTCCCATACGGTCTTTGCAGATCCGTTCTTCAGCAAGCGCCGTGATCTCTTCGTCCGTCAGTGCGTGATAGCCGCCAATCCTCCCTATCAGGACCATCATGATCAGATAGATCGTGAACGTTGCGCACGCCGCGCAGAGCACGGCGCAGAAGATCTTGAAGATCCCCAACTCCCTTATTTTATCAAATCCCTTTTTCATCTTAATCTCCATTCCGCCGCCTTCGGCCGGCGGCACAGACAGTAATGAAAGTATCGACTCTCTTTCACACTATCCTCCGTCCGAAGTCCGTATCCTTAAGCCGGACCGTTATCGATCTTATAACCTCTTCCCCAGATGACTTTCAGATACCTCGGTTTTGCCGGATCGATCTCGATCTTTTCCCGCAGCCGCCGTATGTGGACCGCCACGGTATTCTCGGTCCCATAGGGATCGTCGCCCCATACTTTGATGTAGATCTCCCTGGGCGAAAATACCCGTCCGGGTTCCGCGATCAATAGCTTCAGGATCTCGTACTCCGTCTTTGTGAGATTCACGATATCTCCGTCCAGGCGCACCTCCTTGGCCGGATCGTCCAGGCTGATGCTGCCAACGGTATACACATCCTTCTGTTCGGGAACGCTTCCCAGCATCGTATAACGCCGGAGCGACGACCTCACCCTCGCCGTAAGCTCCGCGGGCAGGAACGGTTTCGTGATGTAATCATCCGCTCCCAGATTCAGCCCCAGGATCTTGTCCGCATCCTCCGACTTGGCCGTGAGAAAGATCACCGGCACATTGGAAAACTTCCGTATCTCCGTCAGTGCCTCGATCCCGTCCATATCCGGCATCATGATATCCATGAGCACCAGACGGATCTCACTTTCCTTTTTCATGATCTCCACGGCTTCCCGCCCGTTAAATGCAGAGAACAGTTCGTATCCCTCCGCCTTCAGGTAGATCTCCAGGGCTCGGACGATATCCTTTTCATCATCACATACCAGTATCTTGTTCATTTGGGTACCTTCTTTCTTTCAGAGCTCTTAAACGGATTATAATGCGCTGATTATGAAAATAACA
This sequence comes from Lachnospiraceae bacterium, assembly GCA_016282915.1. Classification (GTDB taxonomy): domain Bacteria; phylum Bacillota; class Clostridia; order Lachnospirales; family Lachnospiraceae; genus NK4A136. Next base: position 10,878 of record JAEELW010000103.1, read on the forward strand.
GCGGATAAAAGATGAAGATTTTATTACGAAATGCATAAAAACTCCAGACCGCTGCAGGAAGAAAAACGGCCGAAGCCGTTTTCCCCCACAGGTCCGTATGCTCATCCTTTAATTCTTTTTGGAGTAATAGCTTCCTTTTCCGAATTTTGTCTTCACATTCAGAAGATAGCCCAGGATTCCGCCGATGACGCCGCCGACGATATGCGCCATATTCGAGATGTTGTCCTTCACCGTCAGGCCTTCGATGACCTGCTGTCCGATAAAAAAGACAGCTACCAGGATAAAGCTCAGCGGGATCTCTCCTTCTTTAAAGCTTGTGAAGGAAGAGAGCAGGATAAAGGCAAAGACCACGCCGCTCGCACCGCAGAGCATGATCGAAGGAAAGAAGATGTAATTCACCAGGCTGGTGATAAGAGCGGTGATCGCTACGGCAAATGCCACGGTTCCCGAACTGTATTTTTCCTCCAGCATGGGACCAAGCAGCAGAAGATAGCCCATGTTCCCGGCCAGATGCGCCCAGTCGGCGTGTCCGAAGATATGCGTGAACGCACGCAGCCAGGTCAGCGGATTCCACAAAGGAGAATGCCAGGTGGAAAAGACATGCTTATTGGACGCCCCGTTCGTGATATAGTTCAAAAGCGTTGCCGTAAAGCAGATCCCGACGATACAGAGCACCACCGGTGCGTTAAAACTGATCCTGAGTTTCTTTTTATTCATATGCGATCATCCCTCGAAATCAAATCTGTAATCCAGTCCCAGTGCGTCTCTCACGGCGATGATATCCTTCTGGACGCTCTCGCCTACGGGCACTCCTTTGTCCTTCCGGTACAGCCATACTTCATATTCCTTTTCTCCGGCGGTGTAGATCCTGCTCTCGCCCGGCGCCTTCTTTGAAGCCCTGAGGGCGCGGCAGATCCCGCCCGCGGTCTTTTTGAATTCTTCCCTTCCCATGAACGCGTCCGGATCGACGACAAAGAAGAAATGTCCCAGATGATACATCCGCGCCTTTCCGTCCGGATCCGTCCCGCTCAGGGCTTTCATGAATTCCCCGCCCGCAAGGGCCGCGGACAGGATCTCGACCACCGTTGCATATCCGTATCCCTTATATCCGGCCAGCTCCTCTCCGATACCGCCTAGAGGCGCAAGCGCTGCCGTCCCGTCTACCAGAGCTTTCAGGATCTCCTTACTGTCCGTCATGGCTTCCCCGTTTTCGGAAATGACGGTACCTTTGGGCGTTTCCTTCCCTTCCCTTGCATAATACTCGATACGGCCGCGCTGGACAATGGATGTTGCACAGTCAAGGCAGAAAGGGAATTCCTCATCCGTCGGCAGTGAAAAAGTCAGCGGATTCGTGCCCAGCATATTCTCCACGCCGAAGGTAGGTGCGATCGACGGTCTGGCGTTGGTGCCCGATATCCCTACCATGCCTTCCTTCGCCGCCATCCCGGTCCAGTAGCCCGCGATCCCGTAATGTGTCGAATTGCGGATCGCACCGCCGGCCATACCGTACGTCTTCGCCTTTTCGATCAGCTTCTCCATCATGCGGTAGCTAGCGACCATGCCCATGCCGTCATGGGCGTCCATAACCAGCGTCGTGGGCGTCTCTTTTATGATCTCGATATCGGTCACGGGAAGAAGTGTTCCCTTCACGATACGGTCGATATAGATCGGCTTGAAGCGGTTGCAGCCGTGGCTTTCAATGCCCCGTCTGTCCGATTCCAGAAGCACGTCCGCGCAGATCTTTGCGTCCTCTTCCGGCACTCCGTAGCCCTTAAACGCATCCGTGATGAAATCATTCATTTGTTTCCACGGTACGAATGGTCTTGTCTCCTGCATGATGTAAGCCCCCCTTCTGCTTTATCAGCTGAATTATTATCCCCTGCTCTCTTCCAAATATTGTGCTCAAGTGTCAGTGATGTATGTCGCTATACATTTCTCTTTTTGTATTCCCTCCGGATACGGAAGAGGATCCCGAACAGAAGACCGATTCCCAGAAGCGAAAAGACCACGCCGGGAAGCAGCTCTCCTTTGATCAGGAACAGGATCCCCATAACGATCAGGCCGATGATCACTGTGCCAAAGAAGAGGATCGTAAATACGACCAGCGCGATCTTGAGTCCTCTTGGCCAGCGCTGCGTATGCGCCTGCCCGCTCATCACTTCCATCCCGCCGTCGGTAAGTATCTCAACAAAGCATTCGATCAGTATTTCTATTATGATTTCCATATCACTCAGCTGTCCTCCAAACTGCTGTCTCATCTTCTTTCATCTTACTGTGCTTTCCTTTACGGAAGGACGATCCTCAGCCGACCAGCTTTCCTGCTTCTTCCGGCGGCAGAGGGTGGCCCCAGAGATATCCCTGGATATAATCGCAACCGATTTTACGCAGCGTTTCCAGCTCCGCCTCTTCCTCCACGCCTTCCGAGATCACTTCAAAGCCCATAATATGTCCCAGTGAAATGATCGCCGCAACGTACTGCTTGGAACTGTCGCTTTCGTTCATCTGGTCAATGAAGGATTTGTCAACCTTCAGCAGATTGGCCGGGAAACTGTGCAGATAGCTCAGGGAAGAATAGCCTGTCCCGAAATCATCGATGGCGATCTGCACTCCCATGTTCCGGATCTCTTCGATGCAGGACATCGCCATGTCCATCGACTCGATCATAATGGATTCCGTGATCTCGATCTCCAGCTGCGTAGCGGGAATACCGCTCGAACTGAGCAGTTCACGGATCTCATCAACGAAATCCTTCTTTAAAAGGTGCCGTACCGAAACATTGATGCTGAGTATGACGTTTGATCCGGTCTTTTTGATCAGCTCGCCGACAAAGGCCGTTGATTTCCGGTAGATCACAGTATCCAGCCTGTCGATCAGGCCAACTTTTTCCGCCACCGGGATAAATACCGCAGGGCTCATCAGCTGTCCGTCCTCATCCTTTATACGCGCAAGCGCCTCAAAGCCGCGAAGCTTATGATCCATGTCAAACTGCGGCTGCAGCAGGAAAAAGACCGTATCGTTTTCCAGAGCCTTTATGATCTTGTTCTCGATCTCAAAGATGTGTTCCTTCCGGAGCAGATCCGATGTGAACCTTCCGATACGCTCGTCCCCGCCGGTCCGTTTCACTTCCTGCAGCGCCAGAGATGAATAGGTGTGCAGGGTTTCCAGATTGTCCGCATCGTCCGGGAACAGTGAATAACCATAGCTGGCAGATACATAAAAATCATAGCCGCAGATGGCAAGCTTCTGCCTAAGCGCTTCATCATAAAGCCGTATCGTTTTGATGATATCTTCTTCGGAGCCAAACTTCCGAATGAGCAGGACAAACTCATCTCCATCCAGACGCATGACGAAATCGCTTGTTTCCGAAAGCCCGTCGTTCGCAATCTGCTTCCACCTCCGGGCGATCTCCACCAGGGTTTCATTTCCGTTATCAAAGCCGAAGCTGTCATTGATCGTTTTGAAACCGTTCAGATCGATCAGCACATTTGCAAAAGCTTCTTTTCGACGGATCATCTCCGAAACAAGTTCCGCTCCCCCATAGCCGTTCGGCAGACCGGTCAGGGAATCCGTGATCACCTGATCATGCAGCGTTTTCTCGAATTCCTGGATCTTTCTGTTATTGACATGGATCATCACAACAGCCGTGATCGCCAGCAGATTTCCAAAGATACCGGGCAGACTTGTCACCTTATTATTGGCAATGACCGACATCAGGATCATCGGAAGCTGGATGATCAATACGACAAGCGCAGTTACAAAGCCTTTTTTTCCGTAATAAACCGCCAGAAATATCACGCAGATATTTGCCATGGCAGAAAACATTCCCGCATAGGTGTAAAGAGGGATCGAATGCCCCAGTATAGTAATACTCTCCCCTGAAGAAGCGGTTATGCTGACGATCGCGGTTGCTGCCATATACAGGATCACAAGAACCACAAACGAAATGTTTGACGGTTTTCTATTCAGATAGCTCAGCCGGTCCAGAGTCGCATTGAACGCGTTTTTTTTGTCCTGATTTTCCATCACTCAAACCCTCCCGACATATTATTAACTGTCGTTTCTCTAAAAGGTTCGTGAACCTCATACAAATGGCTCTTAAGATAGTTCTATTTTATCATAAACCGCTATTCTTTACATCTGTATGTCTTATTTTTTCTGCAAGAATAAAAAGAAAACCCTTCCGCACTCGGAAGGGCTGATGATCAAAAAAGTGGACCCTCAGGGACTCGAACCCGGGACCGACCGGTTATGAGCCGGTTGCTCTAACCAACTGAGCTAAGGGTCCAGATAAAAAAAATAAGCCGATGATCGGACTCGAACCGATAACCTGCTGATTACAAATCAGCTGCTCTGCCAATTGAGCCACATCGGCATAATCGTAAGGGGGGACCCGCGCGAAGCGTGGGGGGATGCCTTACGGTATTCGCAAGGGGGGACCCACGTATGTGGGGGGATTCCTTGCGATGTAAATTCAGAGATCCCTTACTAACTCCAACGGAAATCGAATCTGTCTTACCAACGTGAAAGGTGATTCCTTGCGATGCTGATTTTTCAAGAACCCCTTATTATACTGACTCCAACGGGAATCGAACCCGTGTTACCGCCGTGAAAGGGCGATGTCTTAACCGCTTGACCATGGAGCCTCTTATTTTCTAAAAAATGCAGGCATTATGAGCTGTTGCCTGCATCTTTTAAGCTCCCCGAGTAGGGCTCGAACCTACAACCCCGCGGTTAACAGCCGCGTGCTCTACCATTGAGCTATCGAGGATTATTTTTTCAAGTAATGTTACCTTGAAAACCGAACACA
>JAEELW010000104.1 GCA_016282915.1 Lachnospiraceae bacterium
GTTCACGCGTTCCGTTACGATATCTCCCTGCGTCCGTAACAGACTCAGGCCAGAAACAGTTTTTCCCACCCGGCTATATTATAATCATCCAGATGTTTTGCGTATTGAAGCGCTTCTTTCCTTGTGAGATCATGTTCAACCGTCAGAAAGATCGCGTGAACATTCGTCGTCACCAGAAGATGCAGTTCCTTCGCCGGGATCTTCTTCACTCTGATCCCGTGTTTCTTCAGTTCCCGCATATACTTCAGTGTCGATCTTTCCGAAAGCGTTGCAAGCTCATGCTCATAATCCTCAAATCGGGTTCCCTGAGACCTGCATACGAGAAGCCGGAACGCCCGATAATGATCATAGATATATCGGACCATCCACAGAGAATCGTCGCTTTCTTCCCAGGAGCTCCCCGAAAACGATCCGTCAACTTCCCGGATATCCCGCTCCGCGATGTCCAGAAACGCGCGTTTTAAACCCTCATAAGCCGGTTCGACCAGTGCTGCAAACATCTCCTCTTTGCTCGGAAAATGTTTATACAGACCCGATGCGCTCATCTCGCAGGCATCCGCGATCCTTCGCATGGACGCTTCCGTAAATCCGTACTTTAAGAATTCGTCATATGCGGCTGCAATGATCTTTTCATGATTCTGCGTCTTATCTCTGGGCATAAGCACCTTCCCGCATCAAGCAAAAGCGAACAGCGTACTCTAACAACATCGTTAGAATACACTGTTCGCTTTCGTTTGTCAAGTTTTTTTATTCCCTGTTCTTCAACACTTCAGCCGGTACTATCTTCTTTATCTTTCCGGTCAGCACGCCGCTTATTGTAAGATAAACCGCAACGATTCCCAGGATCACCGCTCCGTATAACGGCCACTCAAAATGAAGATTCATTCCCATAGCCGTATTTGCGATAAAATAGGGATATATCATATCAGCGATCTTTTTCACTACCGGTATTCCGATACATGCAGCGATCATAACTGCGTAGAAATTGCCATCCAGATATACTCTTCTGATCTCCTTCATCCGGTATCCGAAGATCTTCACAAGGGATATTCCAAACGCAGCCCTGTCGATCATTACATTAAGCATCAGAAACATGACCGCGATAAATATCAGTATCGATACAACTATAAGAATCACGATCAGTGACATCATCTGATCCACAAATATCCCCGCGGCATTTTCAATGTCTGAGCGCTTACTGACAGAGCTCAGCCTGCCGCTGTCAATTCCCAGGTCCTTATCCGACAGGACCATGTTGTAATAGTCATCGCATTCTCCGAACAGTTCTCTCATCTCATCGATATCCAGATAAGCTGTAAGGCCTATCGAATAAGGCACTGTATCCGAGATCGTAAAAGCATATTTCCTGTCCTCCGAAGTGTCCTCCAGTATAAATGTATCGCCGGTCTTCAGATCGTATTTCTGCGCAGTTGACGACGCTATCACGATATCTTTCTTATTTCCGCTCGTTTTAAAGGCATAGTACGGATTATCCTTATCAATACCTATCAGATTTACATCCAGCGAATAATCCAGATAATTCACAGTAAGGTTCTTAACAAAACACGCTTCGCCGCCCTCAGGGACCTCTTTTGTCGGATACTTATAGATATACATATATTCATAATTGATATCAGCCAGGTTCTCCTTCCTGACGTTATTGCAAAGCACATAGCAATCCAGACCGATCATGAATATCAGGAGCGCCACAAGCATTCCGATCACAACCGTAAACACGCTTCTTCTCTCGCGCGTCATCTGTCTTTTTGAAAACTGTCCGAGAAAGGCTCTGCTCTTTTTTCCGTTTCCGTTAACAGGCTTCTTCCCGTCAGCGATAAATGCGCTTCTTCCATTGTTTCCAAGATCCTTCTGTTCATTTCTGATCAACGAAAGAGCTGTTCCGGCCAGCTTTTTTCGTATGACCAGAGCGTTTACCAGGACGGAGATCAGCGGTGGCATGACTATGCAGTATATGATAATATAGAGCGGATATACTTTATCCATATGCGGGAGGCTGTAATACAGATAGCTGTCCTGCATCTGGAAATCCACTCCGATACTGCTGAAGCCCAGAAACATCCCGGCCAGGCCGGCTGTAAAGCTTACCAGCGTCGGAAGCAGGATATAATGCAGGGTAAGCGTTCTCCTCTTTATCCCCATAGCATAAAGCGTACCAATCACGCTGCTTTCCTCATTGATCTGATGGATAATGAATACGGATATAACATAAGCAAAAAGCATGACCAGGATCGCGCCGGCCACAAGGCTTACCAGTTTTTTGAGCACCACATCGCTGGCGGCATCACTTGCAATTCTCGGGTTATCCTTATTCTCATAAAAGCTCTCCAGATTTGCTATATCGACGTTATAATTCTCATCAAGGAAATCCCGTACCTCATCATTAAACTTCGAAACGCCCTCTTTATAATCCTCCGCCCCTTTAAGAAGTTCATCCGTTCCGTCCTTTAATTCGCCTGCGCCTTTAAGATATCCGTCCGTTATCTGCGTCAGAGCCTCGTACGGCGTATCTTTCAGAAGCTCAAAAGCTGTATTATTCTCTTCCATGGCTTCTTTAAGCTCTTTTGCCCCGTCACCGGCTTCAGCGATACCATCGTACAGATCCCTTGTTCCGTCAACAAGTTCGGTCAGTCCCTCTTCAAAATCCGTCTTTTCTTTATAAAGCCTGTCCACATATTCGATCAGATATCCGTTGCCCGACGCCTTATAATCAAAATCAATATCCTTAAGGGCTTCTTTCAGCTGCTTTGCATCCGCGCCTTCCGCCAGTCTGTATGAATAGGTATAGCTTTCACCGCCTGTCCGGCCGCTGTGCAAAAGCGCGTCATATCCCTCATCACTTACAAATGCTATACCAAAGCTTTCCGGATCCGCCGTCATATCCGAAAAATTCCTTACGGTAAGATTATAGTCCGGGACACAGCCGAGACCCGTTACTCTGAATTTCCGGCCGGCAAGGATAAGCACATCTCCGACGCCGATATCATTCCGCCCGGCATAGAGATTCATGATCACGATCTCATCATCCTTCTCCGGCTCTCTTCCTTCATCCAGTTTTAACAGATCCAGTTTTCTCCGCTTTCTGAAAACACGGATGATATCCGTATCATCCGCTTCAATATCTATACTGAAGATCTTCTCTATAACGCCGTGATCTTTTTCAAGCTCTGCCAGCTGCGTGTCGGTAAGCGGGATGAAGGTCGTAAACTGTCCGTCCTGCTGCCTGCATTCATCATTATATTCCCGGCTGCCCCGGATCGTTGTTTCCGCCATGCCCGCAACGCTTACCACAAGATACATTCCAAGTACGATCATGAAAAACAATGCCAGATATCTTCCGAAATGCGCTCTGAGCTCCCGCCATATCCTCTTATTTAATACTCTCATTACAGATCCTCCAGTTCGGCTGCCGGTATTTTTTCATCATTCCGGTAAGACTTTCTTATCTCTCCATCCTTCATGATCACGACCTGATCCACCATATTTTTTATGGCATTATTATGCGTTACTATAAGCATCGTTGTTCCGTATTTTTGATTTACCTTTTCAAGCAGGATCAGGATATCACGGGAGGTCTTCGAATCAAGCGCTCCCGTAGGTTCATCACAGAGAAGCAGCCTGGGATTCTTTATCAGCGCCCTTGCGATCGCGCATCTCTGCTGCTGTCCACCCGAAAGCTGCGATGGGAATTTTTTCTGATGCTCGGTCAGTCCCAGCACATCCAGAAGCTCGTCGATATCCATGGGACTGTCCGTCAGATACTCACATACCTTTATATTTTCCCTCACTGTCAGATTAGGTACCAGATTGTAGAACTGAAATATAAAGCCGAGATTGTCCCTGCGGTATTCCGAAAGAGCATTATTCTTAAGTCCCACGATCTCTTTTCCTTCGATCTTTATCGATCCCGAATCCGCCTGATCAAGACCTCCGATGCAGTTGAGCATTGTTGATTTGCCGGAACCGCTCGTGCCCTGTATAACGCACATGACGCCCTTTTCCACCGAAAGATCTATCCCCTTTAGAACCTGGATATAACTCCCGCCTTCCCCATAGCTTTTCCGGATCCCTTTTACTTCAAGATACATTTTGATTCCTTTCCGACTGCCCGGCAGTCTAAAACAACAGCTATTACAATATGCGGCATCCCCACCCTGCCGACTAACATGAGCGATGGCTCATGTTTTGTATGTTAGCACCGGCTAACCGTTTTGTCAACGAGAAAAATGAGTATTTACTCACATTTTGTTTGCTTATTATCCCGTATATGATATACTGTCACCGGAGAAGCCATCGTAACAGAATATTTCCGGAGGAGAATATGGGCGAGAAAGATATCCGCATACCTAAGCAGAAACGGAGCATGGAAAAAAAGCAGCGTATCAAAGACGCCGCCATGAAACTGATGTCCGAAAAAGGCTACCACGCTGCCAGCTCAAACGAGATCGCAAAAGAAGCCGGCGTATCCATCGGAACTTTTTATTCCTATTACAGGGATAAAAAAGAACTCTATAAGGAACTGGTGGCCGACATATATAATACGGTTCTTGCTCCCATGAATCTGAGTGAAGCTCCTCCATCCAAAACAGGCACGGTATCCGATCCTTTTGATGCCCCCGGTAATCTTTCCATCGAAGAAACCGTATATCTGTATATTCAAAGCGTTTTTAAAGGCCATGAATACGAAACCGCTTTTCAGCGTGAGATCGCATCACTTTCGGAGCAGTCGGATGAATTCAGGGAGATCGAAATGTTTCATAAGAGGAATCTGACCAAAGCTTTCACTTCGATACTTTCCGCATATAAAGACGAACTGAAGGTCAGCGATCTTAAAACAGCTTCTTACCTGATCCTTACTACTGTTGAAGCTGCTGTACATGACACAATGTTTCATAACGGAGGAAAAAACAAAAAAGCTGTCAGCCGTGAGCTGACAGCCATGATCGTAGCTTATCTGTTTTGAAGCTTACGCAGTTGCCGCTTATTAAAGATATTTACGGCTTACGACGCCTGAAGCAAAACCATATGCGCATAGGCTCCGTTAAGCGCGCAGAGTTCCTCGTGATCTCCCTTTTCCACGATCCGCCCGTCCGATATGACGAGTATCTGATCCGCATCTTTTATCGTCTTAAGCCTGTGGGCGATCACAAGCAGGGTCTTGTTCCTGCAGAGTTCCGAGATCGCCTCCTGTATGGCTCTTTCATTATCCGCATCAACGCTTGCTGTCGCCTCATCAAGGATCACTATGGGTGCATCCTTCAGGATACAGCGCGCTATGGATATCCTCTGCTTCTCACCGCCGGAAAGGGAAGCTCCGCCTTCTCCGAGCACGGTATCAAATCCGTCAGGGAGCTGCATGATAAAATCATAACATCTGGCTTTTTTTGCCGCCTCTTCCACCTCTTCCCTTGCTGCATCCGGACGCCCGATCGCTATATTGTTATATACCGTATCCTGAAACAGATATACTCTCTGGAATACCATGCTTATATTGTCCATAAGGCTGCCAAGCGTTACATCTTTTATATCATCACCATTCACAAGTATGCGGCCGCTCCCCACATCCCAGAATCTTGCCAGAAGAGAAGCTATGGTCGACTTTCCGCCACCGGAAGGTCCCACAAGCGCTGTCATCTCACCGGCCCTCACCTTGAAAGAAACATCTTTAAGTACATCCTTCTGTGTATATCCGAAACTGACTCTGTCATATTCGATCGCAGGCACCGCAGCTTCCCCCGCAGCTGTCAGCTGCAGCGTCTTCTTTCCTTCATCCTTTAATTCTTCCGCCTCAAACACTTCCTCTATCCTGTCGAGACTTGCGGAAGTTACGGTAAGTCTGGCCATCTGGCCGTAATAACTTTTGATGGCGACAAACATATCAAAAAGAAATAAAGCCATGCCAAGCATATAGGTATCCGGGATCATCCCTTTTCCAAACAAAACTCCCGCCAGCGCCAGCATAAGCGCGGTGCCTGCCCCAAAGGTCAGATAAAGCGCCCTTGCCCACGGACTGTATGCGATCTCAAAATCGATGCTTTCCCTGCAGCTCTTTTCAAATTCATCCGTAAGTCTCTTCGACCGATCGCCAAGCATATTGAAGGATTTGATGATACCGATCCCTTCCGCAAAGTCCAGGACTTCCTCTGTCAGCGATTCGGATCCCTCCTGCTTGATCACCGAATGCTTAAGGGTGGTCTTAAGCATAAGATTTCCGACCAGTATAAAAACAAGTGTCACAAACAATGCCGGCAGGCCAAGCCGCAGATCCATCACAAACATCATAAGGACCATCAGTCCCTGGGAAATGATAAATGACACCAGCTCCGACAAAACTCCCATACAGTTCTCTTCTATGAATACCATGTCCGTTGAAAGGACCGCGCTGATCTTTCCCATATTGCCTTCCGTAAAATATCCCATGGGAAGCTTTCTCAGATGATCCCCGAGCCGCATCCTCATATCGGCAAATACCATATATCCGGCAGCCGATTGAAGCACATTTGTGATGTGTTCAAATACCGCCTCGATGATCACGCTTGCTGCCAGTGCGATCCCCAGATACAGACATTTCTTTTTATCCATCTGCCCCTGCATGAACAGACTGATCGTGATAAAGCACAAGACCAGCGGAGCTTTCATCATTATGCCTTTAATAAACGATGTGATATAGGACAGGCGTATCCTGGTCTTATATTTCCCTGTGATACCTATCAATCTGTGTAATATCTTAAGCATCTTTTCGGGCCTCCTTTATCTTCCATGTACTTGCGCTTACGGATGCATCCCAGAACCTTTTGTATTCCGGGCAATCCGTCAGAAGTTCTTCATGCCGGCCGGCAGCGATACACTGCCCTTCCTTCATAACGCATATCTTATCGGCGTTCTTAACGGTTGATAATCTGTGCGCGATCACAAGAACGGTCTTGTCTCTGACGATCTCATCGATCGCAGCATTCAGCTTTTCTTCATTCTCCGGATCCATAAAAGCCGTAGCTTCATCAAGAACTATGATCGGCGCATCCTTAAGTATCGCCCTTGCAAGCGAGATACGCTGCCTTTCTCCCCCGGACAGCTGCTTTCCGCCGTCTCCGGCTTTTGTTTCGATACCATCCGGCAGTCTCTCAAGGAACTCATCACACTGTGCTCTGCGGGCAGCTGCAAGGATCTCTTCCCTGCCGGCATCGGGTTTTCCGATCCGTATGTTTTCATAAAGCGTCGTATTAAACAGGAATTGTTCCTGCGCGACATAGGCGACCTGATCATTCAAGGCCTCAAGCGTCATATCGGTAATATCCTGACCGCCGATCCTTATCGCCCCGTCGTCGATGTCATAGTAATGAACAAGAAGTCTTGCCAATGTGGATTTACCGCTTCCCGACTCTCCCACCAGGGCGGTTGTCGTCCCCTGTTTCAGCTCCAGACTTACACCATGCAGTACCTCTTCATCTCCGTATCCAAAGCGTACATTCTCAAAAACGATATTCCTGTCCGTGCCCGTAAATCCGTTCTGCCCCTCCTTAAGCGGTGGATGTTCCATAAGTTTTTCCAGCTCAGTTATCTTATAATCAAGCTGGGGAAACTTTCCCGCAAAATTCAGCGCCTTCAGGAAGGACGGTCCGACGGCAAATGACATGCACAGAACAAGGATAAGCTTATCCAGAGTCAATGTACCGGCCAGTATCATCAGCGAGCCGACCGGAAGCATCAGCAGGGCCAGACAGGGAAAAATACTTGCATAAGCTGCCATCCAGGGCCAGCACACTTTATACCAGGCGATCGTAAAATCACGATAATTTCTTACCACGTCACCGAATCTTTTATAGGAATCGCCATCTTTATTGAATACTTTGACAACCTCCATTCCGTTCACATATTCAATGATCGTATTGTTCATCTTAGCGGCAGATTCATAATAAGCATTCATTTTCGCGAATCCCGCTTTCATCATCATCCCCATTGCAAACATACCAAGCACAAGGGGGACGAGCGATAAAAGCCCCAGCCTCCAGTCCATGATGAACATGAGAACGATCATAAGAACAGGAATAAATATATTTGCTATTCCTTCCGGAATGGCATGTGCCAGCAGCAGCTCGATCTGATCGATATCATCCGTGAACAGCTTTTTGATACGGCCGCTTCCCAGATCCCGGATATTGCCGAGCGGCTGTTTTTCCAGTTTCCCCTGCAAAGAAATACGCAGATTCTTCAGCGTATTGTATGCGCTGATATGTGAGAACTCCAGGCCCTTTACATACAAAAGCGCAAACAGGATCTCACACACGGCTACTGCCAATACCCGGATCATCACAAATTCAAGATCGATATGCTCCCCCCGCGTTAGCGGTGAGATGATCTGATATAAAAAGAAATACGGGATCACATTGGCGACAATTCCAAGTGACATAAGCACTGCCGCCCATACGGTATACTTCTTGTACTTTCCGATATACGGAGCAACCTTCTTAAACATTTTTTTCCTCCTGTCGTTGGTTAGGTTTGTGTAGTCCAGGTTCGCTCACGCTAACCTTATGGCATATTTTTAGCCGTCCTGAGACGGCCTGATCACCAAAAAATGAATTGCAGAACTCCTCGCGGTATTCTTAATAATCGCAGCTAATTTAACTTTATCACCGCAGCCCAGTCAAAAAACCTGCATATCACCCTGCAATGCTCTTCCATCTGCTTATCAGAAATGCCATGAACAAACGGCTCGCATATTGAACTCCAGAATGATGTCAGCAAAATGTGAAACTCATCACGGCTGACCTTTGCCTTTGCGATCCCACGTTTATAGGCTTCTTTGTAAAACTGCTCATACGCATAACTAAGCTTTATAACATACTCGTGACTGAAATTCTCAAATCCGGTTCCGGCACTCCTGTCGATCAGGATCCTGAAATCATCCCCGTAACTCCTGAGCATTCGGAACATCGGGATCATGTTGTCATAGCTCATTTTCCACGAAGCACGTATCTCATCATCGCTGAGACCGGAAAAATCAATACCGGAGCGATCTGCCAGGAAGGAATCCAGTGCATTCACAACACCTGCAACCACAGCAGAAAAAAGTTCTTCTTTCCCTTTATATCTTTTATAAACCGCCCCTGTAGTGACTCCTGCGTTA
>JAEELW010000105.1 GCA_016282915.1 Lachnospiraceae bacterium
AGCATGCGGGATACCTAAAAAATATCCCATTTACTATCCCAGTGGCGCTACGCGCCAACATAGCGGTGCTTCGCACCGTTTAAAATGGAATGGCTGCACCGCTCACGCGGAGCAGCGGTTCCGTTTTACCGGAATTTGCATGCCGGGAGACAGGCACTGATAACGCCGGTTGAACCGACTGCAGAGCAGCTGGAGAAACAATGGTATGAGGAAGAATATACAGGCAAGCCGTTTAGGGAAGGAATGCCTGTTATCCTTACGGAAAGAGGAGAACGTGTAAGATCTAAATCAGAGAAAATACTTGCGGATCATTTCGACAGGAAATGTATTTTGTACAAATATGAAAAGCCTTTGCTTCTGGAGGGATACGGAACCGTATATCCTGATTTTACCTTTTTTTCCCGGAAGCTGAGAAAAGAGATATATTGGGAGCATGAGGGAATGATGGATAAAGCGGAATACGCTTGTGCGGCTGTAAAAAAGATCAACAGCTACCAGCAGAACGGGATTTATCCCGGTGAACGTCTGATCCTGACATATGAGACCGAGCAGGAGACGTTGAATTCGAAGGTGGTCAGCGGATTAGTGGAGAAGTACCTTGGGATATAAGATGCCGAAATGCCATCGGATGGTAGATGATCGAAAGACCGCCCTTACTTCGGCAGAGGAATTTCATAGACAGATCTTGCCGAATATCGAAACGAAGATGGTCCTGGATTTGTGGATCAGAACCGGAGTGGCCTTTTTCACCCGACTCTAACACCGTATGAAAGTATATGCTTTTTTATGGAGGATTGCCATGGATATGATCACATCAGTAAACGCAGGCTCTTATGCGTTGAGAGCATCTATGATTACGGCTGTTCGTACTGAAAGCACGGAAGAAACGGCATTTATGTCTGAAGATGATAAATTAGAAGCCTTTAAGAAAGAAATATGGAAAGAACTGGATTCTCTGCCCTGGAACAGCAGTGTTAATGTATCTGTCCGGATTACGGATCCGGCATTCAAACGTATGATGACGGATGAGGATTTTAAGAAGCGGATGATGAAGATCATGCACGAGGAAGCTTCGGTGTGCAGACCGCCTATAGTATCCAGCTTAACCTGCATTGATGAGAATGGATATAAGGGTGTTTCCTACAATGATCATGATATGGCAAAAACGGCATTTAAGGCACATTCAAAGCACAAGGACAGCTTCTATGTGAAAAGAGCAAAGGCAAAGGAAGTAAATGATGCCTGGGAACAAGCTCGAATAAGACGGGATAAACAAAGAGAAGTTCGAGAAGAAGAATACTGGAGTAAGTATTTTTCAAATAAAGCATTCGTGCATCAGAAACAGCTTGCATGTCTTTATGAAAGCAGTATTCCTGAAGTGAAAATGCAAGATATGACTAACATGGAGCTAATAACTGAGGAATTAGGGTAAGTAATCTTATATTTGGAGGAACGATACGGATATGATTTCAGTTATGGAAAATCAAAGGAGTTATATTACAAAGACTTCCTATACAACTGCAGTTCGGACAAAGTTTACGGAATCTGTTAATACAGTGTCTGAAGAGGAAAAGATGGCGGTCTTTAAGAAAGAAGTGTGGAAAGAGATTGATGCTATGCCATGGAATTCCTGCATGAATACTTCTGTCCAAATATCGGATAAGGCAATTGAGCGCATGATGAATGATAAAGATTTCAAAGATCGGATGATAAGTGCGTTGCATAGAGAGGCTGTAGGCGGACGACATCCTGGAGACACTACACTGATTTGGGTTAATGAGGATGGATTAAAGGCATTTGCCTATTTGGATATCGAGGCAGGTCATCAGGCATTTGCTGCACATTCCAAGCACAAAGACAGCTTTTATGTGAAGAAGGCGAAATCTCAGGAAATCGATGATGCCTGGAAAAAATCACAACAGAGAAGGAACAAGCAACGGGAAATCAGAGAAGAGGCATATTGGAATAAATACTTTGCCCGTAAAGCATTCGTACATCAGGAGCAGCTTGCTGATCTCTACTATGATAACGTTCCTATAATAGATACTCCATCACCCTTCTGAAGGGATTTTTTGTATATATGCCGCTGTTGTCCGGCAGAATGTCAGAGGACGGCGGATTTTTTTCGCCTTCTTCCGTTCCCTGAAAAAATCGCTTGTTTGCTTCCCTGCAGACAGGGGACGGGTATAAGAAATATAATATATAACTGAGATATTGTCTTGACATTGACGTAACGTCAAGTGATAAAATATCATACAGAGGTGATACCAGGATGGAGAATGCGGATACTTTCGATATTACTGCGGTATGTAAGGAGCTGGGTATTTCTTCAAGAACACTCAGATATTATGAGGAAGTCGGCTTGATTGAAAGTACAAAAAATAACGCTTCGAAGCGTAGGCGTTATACCAAAGAACAGATTGAGCAAATAAGATATATATTATCATTGCGATCTATAGGTCTTTCGATCAAGGCAATTCAGGAATACCTGAACGGAGACGGATCAATAAAGGAAATCGTCAATCTGCACAGAGCACAGATCGAGGCCTCGATCTATGATAAACTGAATGAGGTAAATATGCTTAATGCGGTTCTTGACTCATTGGATGAGGGAAGGGGATTGGCTGCGCTTAAAGCGCAGGATGAGCGGGTATCGGGAGGCAGCAAGGCCGAACTTACGCGGGAATGTTCCATGTATATTGTTAACGGGGAGCTTGATCGTCTGTACTCCTGTTTTAGTCAGAGACTGAAAGACTATATGCCGCAGGAGGCATTCGGAAAGATATGGGAAGATACGGTGACCGGGCTGGGAGCTTTCCTCGGACTCGGAGAAAGCTCACGGGATACCGTAAGCAATGGCGCTTATGAAATCTATTATCAGGTTCTTGTTTTTGAAAAAATGAAAACGCAGCTGAAGTTTGTTTATAACGGCGAAATGATCGCAGGATTGTGGGTGAACTACATCGGAGCAGAAAAAAATATGCATAAGGATTAAAGAAAGCAATCATGATCTCATGGGAGAATGGTTATGAAAGCAAAGACGATGAAAAGGATAAGAAACATCATTATGGTGGCCGCGGTAGTCATAGCTTTTCTTTTGTGGCTTGCGGTCCCGTATGAATTTAAAAATACTTCTTTCTTTCACGTCGGGACAGGCGAATATGGTACGAAGGCAGGGGCGCTCATTCTGCTGCTTCTCCCTTTATTTGCGCTGATCCCTCATAAAAATGCAGCTGAGGTTCACACGGATGATCCTGCAGAACGTGAAAAGATAATGGAAGAAAATGCGCTGCGTGAAGCAAAAACCCAGGTATTGATCGCGATATTTCTGGGAATAACGGTAGTTCTGATCATGGGGATCGCAGCATTGATCCTTTAGCGTCCGTTCATAAAAACAGATACAATACTACACTCCCCCGGATGCCTGTATCCGAGGGATTTTTTGTCTGCTTTCATCCGGTGGCGCACCGGCGGCGGCAATAACAAACTTATTGACAGGAAACAAAGAAGGATTTATAATGACGTTAAGTCAAAATGACGATGTGTCACGATAAAACGAAAGCGGGGAATATAAATGGCAAGAGTGAGTCAGGATTACTATGAAAAAAAGCGTAGTGAGATAATGGAAGCTGCCTACAGGGTATGCATCAGAAAGCCCATTACATCCGTTGCGATGAAGGACATCATTGAGGAGGCGGGGTATTCGCACGGTGCGATCTATAAGTATTACAAGGACCTTGATGAAGTGATCTGCGATCTGATGATAAGAGTCAACCGGCAGTATTCATTCGATGAAGATCTGAAGGAGATCATCGGCAGATACGGAAGCGCCGGATGGCAGAATGCCATCCGGGAGATCTGCGCATTGCTTGCAGAACACATGGTTCGGATGGGAACGGATCTGGTCAGGATGTCCCTCTACTGTGCAGTGTTTACGGTAAGTGAACCGGAGAGGACACGGCAGATACTGGAAAAGGCCGGCGAGGAAAGCATAAGCCCGCTGCTTGACTCCGTAAGCACGTTGAAGAAATATCTGGAGGCGCTCATAAAAGAATGCAGGCTTCATCCGGTCAGGTCCGCGGATGAGATCATCCGATTCATCGTAACTTATTACAGCGGAGTGGAGGATTCCTATGTGCTGAGCGAAGCCGGAAACGATCCGGGAGAGAGCGTTGACAGCGTCCCCGGCCAGCTGTTTTCCGTGCTGGCGGATGCGCTGATACCGATGCTGACAGGTATCGGAAATGATAAGAAACAAAAAGGGGAAAAGAAATGAGGATGAAGAAATTGATGTTAACGATATTGAAATGGACAGGCATAACCGTGGCCGGTATAGTGATACTATTTTTCGTTGTACGCTTTATAGGACAGCGGATCGTTGCCCGGACGCCTGAAGGCGGGATCAACGAATCCCTCTATGTGGACATCAACGGATCCAAACAGTGGATAAACATATACGGACAGAAGAAGGATAATCCCATACTCCTGTTTCTGCACGGCGGGCCCGGCGGAGCAATGAGCGCGCAGGCATACCCGGTACTGCGGAAACTGAGCGATATCTATACCGTGGTCAACTGGGATCAGCGGGGCTGCGGCCTCAGCTGGACAGAAGACATGAAGGGCACGCATGTAACGTTTGAGCAGCTTTTTGAAGACGGAGAAGCAATGACAGCGTATCTTCTCGACCGCTTCGGAGTTGACAGGATCTCTGTGATGGGGATTTCATGGGGAGCCGTATTTGGTGCCAATCTGGTCCTTGACCATCCCGAACATTATGATAAGCTGATCGCACTGAGCATGATAGTGGACGGTATGGAGACTCAAAAGGCATATAAGGAAAAGGCACTCGAACTGACAAAAGACGATCCCGAACTGCATAGGATCGCCGAGAATATTATGACAGAGCAGTCGGAATATGACAGCCTGCCGTATGAAGAACTGATAAAAAGGGAAATAGAGGCAATGTCTCTAAATGAAAAGTGCATGCCTCAGGATACGTATAAGGGAGATTTCAACCAGCTGCTGGCGTTGATCTTTAATCCGGATTATACGCTTAAGGCATATTTCAATGTTCTGGCTTCGCTGCCGAAAGATCTTGAAAGCATTGATGACAGCTTTTGTTATTATTACTGCATCAGCAGCGGCTCGTATAAAGCATTTTCCGTGCTCAAGAGGACCGAGTATAAGGTTCCCGTATATATAGTCATGGGCAATAAAGATTATACTGTTATGACTTCCGTTACAAAAAAATACTTTGACAGCATTACTGCACCACATAAAGAGTATTACGAAGTGGAGGGAGGGCATGATGCTCCGATGCTCAGATCGGAGGAGCTTTCCGGGATCGTTCACAGCATACCGCAATGATAAAGTTCAGGCATGTCCGGAGGTGTTGTGTTGCTGATCCGCCTGTATTTCATATCTTTAACGGAAAACTATCGGGATATTGCGGGAACTTTGAGCAGTTTACTCATTTTATCAAGAATTATATCTGCCGTATTTGTATAATAAGATTACGATATCGTTATGGAAAGGATGATGGGCATGGAGAATATTGAACTCCTTATAAAGGCTTTGGAATATATCGAGAACAATCTCACGGAGCCGATTAAAACGGAGTCCATAGCCGAACATCTGTATTGCTCAAAGTCCACGATTGAAAAGCTTTTCAGGTACATCAACAACATCAGTATCAGGGATTATATCATCCGGAGGCGTATGAGCAAAGCGTCTGTGGAAATGGTCAGGAATCCGGAAAAATCTTTGCTGGATATAGGCATAGAGTACGGATACGGCAGCAACGAAGCCTTCACCAGAGCATTTTTCAGCGTGTGGCAGGTATCGCCGTCGGAGTTCAGAAAGAATCCCTCAGCATTTGAACTGTTTCCCGGCTATCGGCTTGACCGGGAACTGATGGAGGAAAAGGATATGACAGACAGAAAAAAAGTAGATATCAGTGAGTTGTACGACTGCATTAAGGAGAGAACGGGGTGCTTTCTGATCCTCGGGGATATTAAAAGGCTTATCCCGATAAACGAGATTTCCCATAAAGCGGGTGATCTTGCGATCATTACTTCCATGAAACGCATGGAGCAGGCAGCTGGAGCGGAAGATATTGTTTTCAGGATCGGCGGGGATGAATTTGTGATACTTACGAACTCTTCGGACGAGGATTACGCGAAGAAGGTCTGTAAGGAGATCCTGAGCCATAATGATGAATGCATAAACTGGGAGGGCAGGGAGATCCCGCTGTCACTGTATGTCAAGGCCGTGCGCTATGAAGGCGGTACCACTCTGAGATATTCCGATTTCTTTTCGATGCTGCATCATGAGCTCAGCGAGGAGTCTAAGATGCAATACCAGCCGGAGAAGTCCTGATCGGGATCGGGGGAGGTTTACAATACGGAAGCGATGTCTTATAATGCTAATGCATAATAAGTAAAGGCGGGACTTGGCTTTGCACAAACTTGTTTTTCTGGGGGCCGCGGCGGCATGCTGGGGCCTCTTTGCAATATTCTTTCACAGGGACAGGAGCAGATACAGGAACTGCTATCTGCTGATGATCGCATTGTTATCCCTCGTACCCTTCATATTAAGCCTGTTCGATGACAATATGGTTTATATGGCCATGTTAATGGTCTGTGCCGTCCTGCTGGCGATCCTGATCGTGCCCTTCTTCCTCATGTATAACGGTATCGTTATGATGAAAAAAGAGGGGAAGCATATCTCGCATCTGCTGTCGCTGTTTTTTGGGATCGCGATACTGGCCGGGGAGATCGCAACGGTCATGCTTGTCCTTAAACTCGGCCTTTCCGGGGATGACGGACCCTTAGCGTCACCTTTCACCATCGCGGTGGCTTTTGTGAGCATGACCATGATCTACATATCCGTATCGTTTCTTGTATTTATGCTGTACACGATCTTTCTCCAGATCGTGCCGATCAAGAAGGATTTTGATTATGTGATAATACTCGGAGCCGGGCTCCTGCATGGAGATCAGCTGTCAAAGCTTTTGAAGGACAGACTGGATAAAGCGATCGAGATCTACCGGAAAGATCCGACGCCGCCTGTAATGGTGCCGTCCGGAGGACAGGGCAGCGACGAGACGATCGCGGAAGCCAGAGCGATGAAAAAATACCTGCTGGAAAAAGGTATACCGGAAAAGGACATAATGCCGGAAATGCGCTCAACCAGCACTTTTGAGAATTTGAAGTTTTCCAAGGAACTGATCGATGCACGCGGCGGAAGAAAATATACGGCGCTTGTAACCAGTAATTATCATGTCTACAGGGCGCTGCGCTATTCAAAGAAAAACGCTCTGGCCTGTACAGGTGTGGGGAGCCGCGTGGCATTTTACTACTGGCCCAGCGCGCTGATCCGGGAGTACATAGCCATACATTCCGAGAAAAAACATGCGCTGATATTTATCTGCGGCTGGCTGCTCAATGCTGCATTGCTTATATACTTCATAACATGATCCTGTGTTTGAAAAGGTCTGCAGGATGGATATTCAAGAAACTGATTACTATTCACAGCCGAAGCGGACACTCGTTGCGCGATTACGGCCCCAATTTATAGCACGAGATGGGTTTTGCCCATCGCCGTAGGCGATCTTAAATGGCAAAACCCGTTAAAATCAAGGCCTGAGTGCCGTGAATAGTAACAAAACCTGGGCTCTGTACGGCAAGGGAAGGATAATATGTACGGCGGGGGAAGGATAATATGCCTTGACAGGCGTACGACGGGTATGGTATAAAAAGATTGACCGACAATCTGTCGGTTACGTCACAGGAGGAAAGAACGCATACGGGAATCAGCTGAATGAGGATTGAGGTGTTATGTTCAGTGGCTGGCAGGCAACCGAACAGTAACAATGAGATTCTCCGAAGTAACTTTCGAACGGATGAAGGGTCATGAGGGTTGTAAAGTCTGCGGAAGAAAGAAAAAACGAGATACTGGACGTTGCCGAACAGTTATTTGCGGAAAAAGGTTTTGATAATGCCAGCACGAATGACATCATCAAACAGATCGGTATCGCCAGGGGGACGCTCTATCATCATTTTTCGTCGAAGGAAGATATCCTGGATGCGATCGTTGAACGGATAACGCGAAACGGGATCGCGCGCGCTAGAGCCATCATTTCAAATACAGACATGCCGCTGCAGGAACGCCTTACCGGGGCCGTACTGGCGTTAAACATCAGCGGTGAGGCGGGAGAGGAAGTTTTTGAGCAGATCCATAAGCCGCAGAATGCGCTGCTTCATCAGAAAATGCAGGAGAGGCTTTTAGGCGGCGTCGTACCGCTGATCGCAGCGCTGATCGAAGAGGGAAACAGGTCAGGGATCTTTGAATCGGAATACCCGGCCGAAGCGGCCGAGATGATCATGATCTATGCAAGCGCAGCATTTGACGAACATCTGGATCTGAAAGCGGAAGAGATCGAAAGGAAAGGAAGGGCGTTTATCCTGCATATTGAGAGGATACTCGGGGCAGAAGAAGGCATACTGCGGGAAGCGATCATGAAAATACTACTGAGGCAGATGAAGAGTGCGGAGCGGAAAAAAGCCGGAACAGAAAAAGAGGAGAAGCAGAGAAGAACCCATCGGAAGCCCTGCCGGGAAGGAAAAAGAAGTGATCCGTGAAGAGAAGCGGATCAGATAAGAAAAAAGCCGGAACAGAAAAAGAAGCGGAACAGAGAAGAGCCGCATTGGAAGATCTGCAGGGAAGGAAAAAGAAGTGAGATTTAAAGGGATCTGATAAGGATCCCCTATATTATACACAACGACCGACAATCTGTCGGTGTGGCGCGGTTATAAGAGAGAACGCATGTAATACTACACAGCAATATATGTGCCTGCAGAAAATGTAAGCATCAGGCGGATGACGAACAGCCCGCGCCCCGGGCGAAGCAGAAACAGAAGACAAAGACGAGGAGTCGCCGGAACAAAGGCCGCGCCCCGGGCGAAACGGGAATACGTAACAAAGACGAGACCCCGCAGAAAAAAACGGAGTTTTCGCCCTCGTAAAATAGCCTTGTCAGGATGTAAATATATCAGCCCTGCACGAAGGACCTGGATCAGGAAGCTTTTACACAAAAGGAATAATAAAGCATGGAGAGAGGCGCAGCTGCACATCAACAGCAAAACGGGTGGGTGCATCCGTATTGATGCCGGGATGCCTTAATAATTCATTTTGTTGTTACACGGGAACCTGAGGGCGGAAATACTTTCATTACTATTTGTGCCGCCGGATAAAGGCGGAGGAATGGAGATTATCATGGAAAAAAGATCAAATTACAGAAAATTTCTGCTGCTGTGGAGCGGTGAGTTCATTTCGTCCATCGGCGGAGGCCTGAGCAGCTTCGGACTCAGCGTATATGTTTTTCAGCAGACGGGAAGCGCCGCGAGCACGGCGCTTGTCGCACTGCTTGCCTTCCTGCCGGTCCTTCTGCTGAGCCCGGTCGCCGGCGTTTTTGCCGACCGCTATGACCGCTGTCTCATGATGATGATCGGGGACGGGATGTCGGGACTGGGCCTGGTCTATATCCTCGTATGCATGTTTACGGGCAACGCCGGACTGAGTCAGATCTGCACCGGCGTTTTTATCAGCGCGGTCTTTTCGTCGCTGTTGGAGCCCTCGTACAGAGCGGTCGTTACGGACATGCTGACAAAGGAAGAATACTCCAAAGCCGGCGGCATGATCAGCCTCGCCGGGAGCGCGAGATATCTGATCTCGCCCATGATCGCCGGTTTCCTTCTTACGGTAAGCGACATCCGCCTGCTCCTCATCATTGACGTCTGTACCTTTATCCTGACCGTGATCTGCACGGCGCTTGTCAGAAGCAGCTATATCGAAAAAGTGAAAAAAGATCCCGATCCATTTTTGAAGAGTTTTAAGGAAGGCTGGAAAGCGATCAGTAAAAAGAAAGGCATCTTCGTTGTGATCCTCGTCTCCTCCGTGATGACCTGTTTCATGGGCGCCATCCAGATCCTGGTCGAGCCTATGATACTCGATTTTCAGTCCGGTAAAGTGCTGGGGATCGCCGAGACGGTCTGCGCAAGCGGCATGCTCGTATCCGGCGTGATCATAGGGATCTTCGGACTGAAGAAGAATTATATCAGGAAATTATGCCTTGCACTGACTGTCTGCGGGCTTGCAATGGTGGGCTTCGGGATAAAGGAAGACATCTATGTGATCTGCGCGTTTGGTTTCCTTTTCTTCTTTATGCTTCCCTTTGCGAACAACTGTCTCGATTATCTGGCGAGGACCAACATCGATGCGGATAAACAGGGCAGGGCCTGGGGGCTGATCAGTTTTCTGTCACAGCTCGGATATGTATTTGCCTACGGAGGAGCGGGCCTGCTTGCAGATAAGATCGCGGAAGTAAGGCATACGGGAGTGGGCCGCGGCGCGGCGGTCGTTATCATGGCGTCGGGGATCATGCTGGCGCTGCTTGCCATATTGCTCTCACGCTTCCGCTCCGTCAGGGAATTGGAAGGGGGCGAAGTAAAATGATCCGTCGTTTATGAATAATATACAGGTTAACGGTCTGGGCCGTCAGGGCCGGCGCTCATCATCACGGCGGCGCAGGAAGTGATGGACGCCTTTCCGAAGATCAACCGGGAAGGAGCGACGATCCTGATGGTCACGCATGACAGCCGGATCGCAGCGATGTGTGACAGGATCAAATATCTCTTGGACGGGGAGATACGGGGGGGAAACTGGTATTGGGGAAGGATGCGGAGGGAGAAACAAAGGAACGCGGGCAGTGCTTATCCCGCTGGCCGGAAGCGTTCGGCCGGTAAAAACTCCAAGCCCTGCGGCAGGAGGTACGAGATACAATAAAATCGTCATCAATTATTGAAACATTTTCCCGTGCATTGTGTTAAAATGTAGGTGGTATTGTGCTCTTTTCAGGGCAGAGGGAGCGGGGGACCCCGCACATACAGTGCATATGAGGGAAATATGAAAGTAACAGCGATCTGTATCGGAAGTGTCTTTGACAGGGAAAAGTATCTGATGGCGGTCCGTCTGACGGAAAGCCGGATCCGGAAGGGAGAGCATGTGCTGCTCCTGCCGCTCGGCATGGCAAAGAAGGCCATCAAAGCGGATAAAAATACGGATTTTCTTTATTTTCTGTCCGCCGAGCACATCAGTGAGTGTATCACCGTATCCGGCGACAGTCTGGACGCCGCTTTTATCGAGGCTCTCCGGAAACGTATGGAAGAGCTTCAGATCCCGTTTTCGGTGATCCGGCCGGAGGAGATCCCTGCCGCCACCGAGAATATGAAAAAGAAGGCGGATGAATGGCAATTCAAAGAGGTGCTCCTGAACGAGCGCATCGCAGGCGATATCTTCGGTTTCATGGAAAGATTTCTGGCTTCCGATCATGTGGAACAGGTGAGCGAAGCCATTTCCGGCATGATCCCGAAGGAAAGCTTTATGTGTATACGCGACAGTTTTCTTCAGGATCTTTATTCGGATCAGCTGACGCCGCCGAGGAGCTCCGAGAAATACTTTATCCTCTGTGACAGCCGGAAGGAATCCCGCTGCTGGGAAAGCTATACCCTGGAGGAAATGTTCCCGGATGCGGAGCAGGTCCTGGAAGCCACGCCGGTAACGACCCTGATCCCGATCCACTGCAAGCAGGCCTATGTCGGCTACATGGTCCATCTTTCCAGACATGTGGATGAATACAGCGGCGTGATGGAGCTCTGCACGGTCATCCTGGATATGCTGACGGCCCGCTATATCACGGAACGGAAACTGACCTTTGCGAATCATGAGCTGCTGAACGCCAATGAGAATGTGGCAAGGCTGCAGGAGACGGATGTGCTCACGGGACTGCGCAACAGCATGGGCTTCATGAAGGATGCGGAGGATATGCTGAAACGCTGCAAAGCGGCGGGACAGAGGATCACCACGGTCTGCGTGGATCTGGACCGGCTGGGCAATATCAACGAGATCTACGGGCATCTGGAAGGGGATATCGCCATACAGATGCTGGCACAGATCATTGCCGACAGTGTGGGAAAGGATGTGCTGTCGGCCCGTATGGGCAGTGATGAATTTATCGTACTCTTTCCCGAGAACGAAGAGGGAAACGCGGCGGAACAGCTTGTGGAACTGCTGCGCGCCCGCCTGCAGACCTATAACCGTGTTTCCGGAAAAGAATATACACTGGAAGCCAATATCTCTTCCCTTACGATCACCCCCGACAAAAAGATGGTCGTTGAGGATCTGCTTGATGAAGCCTTCACCAGAAAGCGCATGCTCAAGGAAAGCCGTACCGGCCGGAGGAGCATGGCGCATCCGGACGGGATCGGCATCAACGAAAAGGAACACGGCGTGGTACGCGGTATCATGGATGAAAACGCATTCCTGTATGCCTTCCAGCCCATCATCTCGGCACGTACCGGCGAGATCGTCGCATATGAAGCGCTGATGCGCACACAGCAGGCGCCGAAGCTTTCGCCGCTTACGATACTGAAATATGCGACGATGGATGAACGGCTTTACGATATCGAGCTTTCCACCTTCAACAACGTTCTGCGTCAGGTGGAGCAGTTTAAGAGCGTGCTCGGGGACAAAAAACTCTTTATCAATTCCATTCCCGGGCATTTCCTCACGGATACGGATTATAAAAAATTCCGCCGCCGCTATAAGGATTTCCTGCCGAATCTGGTGGTGGAGATCACGGAAGAAACAGAGTTTGAGACACATACGGCCGAGATCCTGCGGGCCCGCAGCGACCAGGATCATTTTGAGGTGGCGATCGACGATTTCGGCTCGGGTTATTCCAATATGTCCAATCTGCTGAAATTCCTTCCGAATTACGTCAAGATCGACCGGACACTGATCGAGAATGTCCATGAGGATCCGAAGAAGCAGCATTTCGTGAAGACGATCATCGAGTTTGCCCATGACAACGGCTTCCAGGCGCTGGCGGAAGGCGTGGAGACCAGCCGTGAGCTATCGGCCGTGGTGCGTATGGGAGTCGACCTGATCCAGGGCTATTACACGGCGAAACCTTCCTTCATTCTTGCGGAGACCATCGCGGCACCCGTGCGGGACGAGATCGTCAGGGCCAATGTCGCCAGCCTGCACGAGCTGAGCAAGAAGATCTATCTGGTGAACCGCGAAAAGGAACTCTTCCTGATACAGCTCGCGATGGAGCATTATACGGGGATGATCCTGTCGCAGTCGGAGCTGGTGCTGCACGGCAATCCGGATCTGACGGCCGGGATCAGCATCAAGATCAAGGACGGCTGCAGCTGCAGACTGCGGATCAGCAATGTGCGTCTGGGAGATCTGGATAACCAGCCCTGCATCGATATCGGAAAAGGGGCGAGCCTTACCCTGATCGTGGAAGGCAATAATGAATTTGAAGGAAACGGAATTCATGTGCCCGAGGATGCGTCCCTGAGGCTGGAAGGAAGCGGGAGCCTGAAGATCAGTCCGATCCTTTCCGACGCCTATTGCATCGGGGCGGACTCGGCTTCGGCATTCGGACGTATCGAGTGCGCGATGAGCGGCGCGCTGGAGCTCAGCGCGGAAGGAAACCACTGTATCGCCATCGGTGGCGGACGCTGCCAGTCCGGCGACGGAATACGCCTGACCGCCGGCAGATACGATCTGTCCCTGTCCGGGGACGAGTGCGTGGGCATAGGCTGTTTTAACGGGGAAGTACCCATTTCCATCACGGATGTTGCGATGGAAGCAGAGGCAATGGTCGGTGAAGGCGCTGTGATCGGCGCGCTTCACGGGCGGCAGAATATCGAGATCCGCAATGCGGGCATCAAGATCGTGGGCAGCGGGAGCAGCGTTACCGGGATCGGCACTTCCTATGAGACCGGCGGCAGCATACGTATCGATGACGCCAGCATACGCATGAAGTTTAACGGGCGCAAGCTGTATATGATGGGCGGGGAGAGCGGAAAGCTCTACATCTCCGTCTCGACCTCGGATATCGAGCTTCTGGCGGAAGGCAATATGGCACTCGGGATCGGAACCCTGAAGCAGGATTCGGAGCTGCGGCTGATCCGTTCAAGACTGGGCGTGGTGATGCGTGTCGGAGACCCGACGGTCATCGGCGTAAAGAAGGATATGCTGCTCCTGGTGGAAGTGGCGCAGCATATGAGCATAAATGATGAAGACGCGGATCTGTATGATCTCGTCTGAAGGAAACTTTAACTAATACCAGCCGCCGTCCAGACCGATGATCTGGCCGGTAAGATAATATGGCGCACGGGCAAGGAGCCAAACGCATTCCGCCACTTCGGTGACGGAGCCGGCACGGCCGGCAGGGATCTCCTCCGCCAGCGCCTTTTTTTCTTCTCCGGAAAGATGGCCGTTCATCTTTGTATCGATATAGCCACAGGCGAGAGCGTTTACGGCGATACTGCTCGGAGCCAGCTCTTTGGCCAGGGCGCGGGTCAGTGCGTCCACGCCGCCTTTGGAAGCGGAATAGGCACATTCCATGGAGGCACCCACGCGTCCCCAGACGGATGAGATGTTTATGATGCGGCCGCTGCCGGCCTTCAGCATGGAGGGGATCACGGCGCGGCAGAAGGCAAAGACACTGTCCAGATTAACGGCCAGGATGCGCCGCCATTCTTCGCCGCTCATGTCCTGGAGCAGGGAGAAATGCGCGATCCCCGCGGCGTTGACGAGCAGGGAGGGCGCGGGAAAAGCCTCCGCGCAGGAGACGGCAAAGGAAGGATCCGCGGCGTCCCCGTAAAAACACTGCACTTTTTTGCCGGAGGCACGGAGCTCGCCGGCCAGTTTTTCCAGCGCTTCTTTATTACTGTATCCGCAAAGCCCCAGTTCATAGCCTTCAGCGGCCAGCCTTCCGGCGATGGCGCCGCCGATCTCTCCCGAGGCACCCGTGATCAGCGCTTTCTTTTCCATATCGATCATCCTCCGTCATTCTGTAAGCGGTATAACGCTTCTTATATATTCCCGGACCCGATGCCTGCCGGCTTATCCCGATCGCATACAGCGGAAAGTCTCAGCGTAACAGGAAATACACGGCTCATGTGATCCCACGTACAATTGCGAGCCGTTGAAAGGCTGCCTGCACAGCGGTTTCGTTACAAGGCATCATACAATAGACCTTCCCGTACTGTCAAATCCTGCGGGCGTGTTTCCTTCAGGCTTCCACGGGAGCCCGGCGGTCCGGAAGCGGAACTGCTGAATACGGCCCGGAAGGCGGACCCTGCTCTGCGTTCTGCGCAGCGGATCCTGCAGCCGGAATTGCGGCATGCTTGACATAAATGTACGCGGATGTTATCATGATGTAACAATTTTGTAACAATTGTAATCTTTATGTAAACATTGGGATGTATTACCGCAGAAGATGAAGAACGCGCTTGTACGCACAATCGTATATACGCTCTCGATCGGCCTTTCGGTCGGTACCGTTGCGAGCCGCACGGTTTCGGCCGGGGAGCTTTATCCTGCGGAGGAGAGCGCTGAAGAGTGGGAGTTCAGCCTGTACGGAGGAGCCGCGCTTTCCCTCGGGGAAGATATCGAAGCGGAAAGCGGTCTGCCCGTATGCGGAGCGGCACTGAGCCTCGGAGAGGATCTGACGGCAGGGCAGCTTCCTTATATCCCTGCGGAGAAAAGCGAAGCGCAGGAAGAGGAAAGCGGCGCGGAGGAAGAGCCGGCGGAAGCGGAGAACGCGGACAGGACGGAAGCCGTGGCGGCGGAGGCCGCTGTAAGCGTGACAGCGGAAGCACCTGCAGCAGCAGCAGCGCCTGCGGCGGAAGAGCCGGCGGCAGCGGCAGCGGCGGAACAGCCCGCAGCGGAGCCGGCAGCAGCGGAACAGCCTGCAGCAGAGCCGGAAGAATCCGTGGCGGAGCCGGAAGAGCCTGCAGCAGAGCCGGAACTTCCCGCGGAAGAGCCGGAAGTGCCTGTGCCGGAAGAAGAAACGCCTGCGGAAGAAGTGCCGGGGAGCGTGAGTGGACAGCAGGTGGCGGATTTTGCCTGCCAGTTCATCGGCGGACCCTATAAATACGGAGGCTGCAGCCTGACCGAAGGGGCGGACTGCTCCGGTTTTGTGATGGCGGTGTATGCGCATTTCGGTGTATCCCTCCCACATTCTTCCACGTCCGACAGAGGCGTGGGACGCCATGTGGATGGTGGCTTGACGGGCGCGGTTCCCGGTGATATCATCTGTTACGGCGGCCATGTTGGGATCTATATCGGAAACGGTCAGATCGTCCATGCGTTCAATTCCCGCAAGGGCATCGTGACCACAAACGCGGATTATGATACGGTTCTTGAAGTCCGACGGATCTTCTGAAAAAACGATCTTTAGGCATATGCTCGTAACGGCTGCCGTTGCGGGCTTTTTTTTCGTCCTTTTTGTGATCTTCTGCGGGATCACGCCGGCCGGTGATTCCACCTGGTCGGTCTTTGACATGAAGATGCAGTATCTGGATTTTTATTCCTATTATAAATCGGTGCTGGAAGGAAAGAACGATCTGTTCTATTCGCCTGCCATGACCATGGGCAGCGGTGCCGTAGGCTTCTTTTCCTATTATCTCTCCAGCCCTCTGCTGCTGATCCTGGCCTTTACCGACAGGCTGTACCTGCCGGAGGCGGTAACGCTCATGAACGGTCTGAAGCTGATGCTCACGGCGGCCTGTGCCGACGGGATGCTGCGGGCGCATTTTCTGCGGGAAGGTTTTGGCGGAAAAAAACTGCATACGCGGATCTTTGCCCTGTCCTACGCTCTTTGCGCCTATATGATGGCCTATTGCGTCAATCCCATGTGGCTGGAGGTCTTCGCGCTGGCGCCGCTCTGTCTGTGGATGCTGGAGCGTCTGCTGAAGGAGGGAAAATGCGCCGGCTATGTGATCTGTCTGGGGCTGGCGTTCTGGTGTAATTATTATATAACGTATATGCTCTGCATATTTATCGTATTCTGGACCGTGATCTGTCTGGTCCGGGAGCCGGAGCAGTGGTTTAAGAAGCTCCTGCGGACGGGACTCTGTTCCTTATGGGGCGTGGCGCTGGCAGCGGTATCGCTGATCCCGACCTTCCTGGAACTCTTCGGCAGCCCCAAGGATGTGAGCCTGATGGGAGCGGAAGTGCAGGGAGCAGATATCGGGATAAGGCAGATCTTTTCAAAAGCCTGGCTTCTGGCCTTTGATCCGGAGCAGACCTTCTGGGGGACGCCACTCTTATTCGCGGGCAGCCTGATCTTTCTGCTGACGATCCTTTATTTCCTTAACCGGAAGATCGCGTGGAAGGACAAACTCTGCGCGGGCATCCTGCTCGTCATTTTCGGGATCTCCTATGCGCTGGATAAACTGAACCTTCTGTGGCATGCGGGGATGGAACCCTCCGGCTATCCGTACCGTGAGGTCTTTCTCGCGGTCCTGCTCTGCTGCGTCTGCGCCTGCCGCGCATATGCCCTTCTGAAGGAAGGTACAAAAGTGTGGCACATCGCTGCTGCGGCGCTTCTGATGCTGGGGCTCTTTGCCATTACGATCGATTCGGCGTATCCGATGAAGCTTGTGGTGCTGGCCAATGTGGGGACGATCCTCTGCTGCGCGCTCCTGCTCGCCGCACATATATTGTTTAAGGAGAAAGGGCCTGACCTGCTCTGGACAGCGCTTCCCTGCGCGCTGGCGCTCCTTCAGCTTCTGGAACTTTTTGCCGGAGCTGCCGGGATATATAAAATGCAGACATCAAACGGAATGCTGGGCGCGCAGGAATACCGCAGGATCTACAGCGCCATGAGGGAGACCGTTGACGAACTGCCGGAGGACGGCTTTTACCGTACCGAGAATATGAAGCCCCGCGAGCAGAACGACGGCATGATGTATGATTACAACAGTCTGACACATTACAGTTCCGCAGGGCTGGTGGGACCACGCTTTTATCTGCAGCGTCTGGGCTACAATGACGACGGTCTGTATGTGGCCTACGGAAAAGATAATACCTGCACCGCGGATTCGCTCCTGGGAGTGCGCTTTGTGATCGGCGCCGAAAACAGGGAGGAGTATACACTCCGAAAAGACGGGGAATACAGTCTGCGCGAGAATCCTTATGCCCTGTCTGTGGCCCTGGTGACGGATGAGATCCCGCAGACGGATGCGGAGGACCCGTTCTCACTGCAGGAAGAGATCTATGAGTCTTTATGCGGGGAAGAACTCACGCTTTTTGTCCCGCTGGAGGCTGTTGAGGAAGAAAGGGGCCGGGATACGGTCTGGGAGTGCACGACGGAAGCGGAGGGCTGCGTATATCTCTACCTGGACGGGATCGAGGATAAGATACAGAATCTTTCAATCTATGTCGATGATAAGTTTAAGTCCGCATTCGGAAACCGCAGCTGCCTGAAAGTGCTGAATCTCGGGCATTATGATGCCAGAGAGCATTTCAGCCTGCGTGTACACGCGGAAAACGGGGAAGAAACGGGCAGGCTCCTGCTTGTGACGGAGGATATGGCGGCGCTGGCCGAGGCCTATAAAAAAGCATCCGCAAAGGAGGCTTTGGTGGAACGTCTGAGTTCTTCGCACTTCCGGATCACGATCCCGGAAACTGCCGGCACTAAGGAGCTTTTGACAGGCATTCCCTATGAGGATTCCTGGCAGATCTCCGTGGACGGAAAAAGCGTGGAAGCGCAAAAGCTCCTGGATACCTTTATCTCTGTGCCGGATGTTGCGGCGTCCTCCGTGGTGGAACTGCGCTATGTGCCGCAGGGGCTGATTCCCGGGGCACTGATCAGTCTTGCGGCGCTGATCCTTCTGATCGTGCTCCGTCTCCGGGGCAGAAAGTGCGGAAAAGAAAAAACGCCGGAAACGGAGAACTGAGAGTTCCGTTTCCGGCGGGGATCATTCCTGGCTTCATAATAACTCAGTGAGAAAAGCCCTTCCGGCGTATGTCGCTTGCGGGTGGTTCATTCTCTCACAGTATAAACATAAATGCTGTCCGGAGTGATATATTCAAACTCCGATTCCGTGATCGTCAGCACCAGATCTCCCTGTTCGTTGATCTCAAGCACGCCTCCGATCGGTTTTTCGTTGATGAAACCCTGGTTGATGGAAAGCCGGTCACCGTCTATGTTTGCATAGCACTCGGCTTCACCGATACGGTAGAAACCGATCGTGACAGAATAGCCGCCGGTCTGGGGATCGGCGGGAAGGATGCTGATCGTTTCCTGCCGGCCGCCGTCATTCCATTCACCGAGAAAGCGCTCATCCGTTGCCTGATAGATGGCGGGATCCCTTGCGACATCGGGAGCACCGGACGCCGTGATACCGAAGTATCCCTGAACTGTCTTTTCATATACGGTGAGGCTTGTGATCTCTCCGTTGGCATCCGTATCCACTTCGACAAGGTCGAGAGCATAGCCGCCGGAATGCGCGAGCATTTCCTTGCCCTTATAGTTGTAGTTCACGGTCTCAAAAGGATGACCGTTATCCGCATATCCGTATGCGATCAGGTTTTCGCCGGCGCCGGACGAAATGCTGTCCCCGGGAACACATTCCACTTCCTGCAGGGTGCATCCCGAACCGTAGTCATTAAAGCGAAGCGCATAGAAATGGGAATCCGTTCTTACGGCGCTCATCTGGTCAAAGCCGTCGATTTTTATGCGTGAACGGTGATCTCCCTCAAAGCTTCTGTGGAAATACCAGAAATCTCCGACACCGCGCTCGGCATTCAGGGCTTCCGTGAGGAAGCGGGACGGGCTTTTGCCGGCGTCTCCGAGGACGAGGGCATCGGAGCCCCAGTTGCTTGCCAGCCAGACAGAGAGCTCGATCCGCTTATTCCCGTCACTGTAGGGATAGTCCGGGGAAGTGCCGCACTCTTGAAGGATCAGCTTGTTATACTGGCCCGGTACATCCGGAAACAGATCCTCCAGTTCGAAATCGTAATAGACTTCTTCGCCGGCATAGGCCATGTGATAAGTGGCTTTGTGGGCGGCGGCGTCAAAGCTCAGCGTGTCATAGAGCATCTGCGGGGGCTCGATCATGTTCTCGCCTTCGTGCAATTCCCATTCGCCATCCAGGTATGAGAGTATTTCGGCTTCGCTGCTTTCATAGCCTGCAAAAAGCGTGACCGGCCGGGTTTCCGCTGTGGGTGTGTCCGGAAGGTCGCTTACGGGATCCGGAGCTTTTGTAGGGCTTGCTTTTTTCGTCGGAGCAGCTTCTTTTACGGCGGCGGTCGGCTCGGCCGTCTGTCCACGGTCCGGGCTCTTGTCCGCGCAGCCCGCAAGTACCGCCAGGCTTAAAAATGCAGCCGTAACGATTCTTCTTTTCATGGGTTTATTCTCCTTGTTATCATTTTATTATCAGATGAAAATAGTTATGTCGGATGCAAAAACGGAAACGACGCATGCCTTATATCCGTGAGAATCGTCAGCGCAGCGGCAGAAAGATCAGCTTCTCGGAATCTCCGGGCTGATGAGCATCGTATATTCCAGGTCGCGGTCGGCGGAATAAAAGGCTTTGATATCGTCGGGACCGTATTCCGAACGGGGCTTTTCGCTCACGCGGCCGGGGTGGGAGAGTATCTCCAGGCGGCAGTCCTTCTTTTTTGCGTATTTTTCCATCTTCGGCAGCAGTTTCGCCACTCTTGTCTCGTCCATGTGGCCGGTCATGGCCACGCCGAAGAGGCGTCCCGTTTCGATATCCAGCTTCCCGAGTTTCTTGCGTATGGTATGGCTCAGAAAGTGCAGGGTGACGTTTTTGAACAGATTGATCGGAGCGATGGTCCCCGCGATCCCCGGTGTAAAGAGGAACATGGCCAGCGGTTCCGTGGAACAGCGGATGAAGCGGACCTCGTCCTTAAGACTGCTGCGTTCCAGCGCTTCCATTAAAGAGTCATAGACCAGCGGGATCATGTGCGTGTGCACATGGCTGTCGATACGCAGGGGCAGAGCCTTTCCTTCATCGTCCGTCAGTTTTGCGGTCTCGTCGCGGAAAGCGGAAAGCTGCGCGGCGATCTCGGCGCTGAAAGCTTTTTTCAGCTTTTTCTTTTTCCCTCCGGGAATGGCGGAATGAAGGAAGATCTTCTCCCAGGAATTGTGTATGATATGCTCGCTGCCGCGCCTTGCCGAAAGCCAGTGGCCGTCGATCAGATTGATATGCAGGGAAAGCAGCGGCTTCTTTTTTAAGGAAGGCCAGGCCTCCTTCAGCAGTTTCATGCACTCTTTATAGCAGCCCATATTTGTAAGGATGCTGATGCTGTCGACCCGTTCTGCACGGATCAGTTCCAGGATGCGTTTTGAATTTTCGACGGAAGCGGCATAGTCGTCCGCATGAAAGTCTATACAATACATAGCTCTGTCCCTCTCGGATGCACAATATATTGTATAATATCACAGAAGGCCGCCGGAAACAAGGAGATGTTTTTTCTTCTTGCAATCTGGTGGAAAATAAGATAAAATAATACAGTCAGCATGGGAAATGACGATTTGGGATCATAGCTCAGCTGGGATGAGCGTCCGCTTGACGTGCGGGAGGTCACAGGTTCGAACCCTGTTGGTCCCATGAATAAAGGGAAGTTCCTGATTCTTACAGGAACTTCCTTTTGTTTATAGTCATTTATGATCATACGGCGGATTGGAGGATGTCATAAAAAGCTCTGTAAGATGATCCTCAGTTACCGGCCGGAGCACGGGATATACTGATGGATGAAACACAAATAGGACGCAGGGAACGTCGATTTGAATGCGCCTCCCCGAGCGCAACCAAAGAGTGCGGAAATGCGCGGAATATACGCTTGCATTTCGGAGCGGTTCTGTTATAATGCAATTGCCATGGACGGAGGCTTTCCGTCCGGAACCTTAAAAACCAAATATCCAGAAGGAGGAGAGTAGCAATGAAGAAAGCAGGAGTGTTTCTTGCAGGGTTGCTCGCGACAATGGCTGTTGCACTGGGCGGATGCGCAGGCGGCAAGGCAGAGGAGGTTTCCTCCGGACAGATCACCATCGGTATTCCACAGGATTTGGAAGACGGACTTGACCCGCATAAGGTAAGCGCGGCAGGCACCAAAGAGATCCTGTTCAATATCTATGAAGGCCTGGTCAAGTATGACGAGAGCGGTGATCTGAAGCCGGCCATTGCCAGCGATACGCAGGTAAGCGGAGATGGGTTGACCTATACCTTTACACTGCGTGACGGGGTAAAATTTCATAATGGCAATACGGTGACGGCTGAGGATGTGATATATTCCATTGAACGCTGTGCCGACACGTCGGGGGGAGATGCCCTGGTGCCGGCATTTTCCAATATTGCCGACATTAAGAAGCAGGACGACCATACCGTCGTGATCACACTGAACACGCCGGATTCGGATTTCCTGGCCTCCATGACCACGGCGATCCTTCCCAAAGACAATGCGGATCCGCAGAAGAACGTGATCGGTACGGGACCCTACCGTTTCGTGGAACGTTCTCCGCAGGAATCCATCACCCTGGAAGCCTTTGATGATTACTGGGGCGAAAAAGCACACATCAAAACGGTGCTGCTTAAGGTCATCGCCGATCCGGATATGATCGTGATGGAGCTGCGCGGCGGGAGCATCGACCTGATCTGCCGTATCACCGATACGCAGGCTGCCGAGCTTCAGGGCGGCGACTTCGATGTGCTGGAAGGCACCATGAATCTGGTACAGGCTCTGTACCTGAACAATAATGTGGAACCCTTTGACAACGTGCAGGTACGTAAGGCGCTCTGCTACGCCATCGATCCCAAGGAGATCATGAACTTCGTGTCCGGCGGCAAGGGGACTGAGCTCGGCAGCAGCATGTTCCCGGCGTTCGGAAAGTATTATGACGAGAGCCTGAACCATACCTATGACCAGAATATCGAGAAGGCAAAAGAGCTTCTGGCCGACGCCGGATACCCGAACGGCTTTTCCTTTACGATGACCGTTCCTTCCAATTATCAGCAGCACATCTCTACCGCGGAGGTTCTGAGAGAGCAGTTCAAGAAGATCGGCGTAGATGCAAAGATCGAGCTGATCGAGTGGGACAGCTGGGTATCGGACGTATACCTGGGCAGAAACTTCACCTCCACCGTGGTGGGCGTGGATGCTTCCGTACTGACCGCCCGCGCCCTGCTGGAGCGTTTTGTGTCGGATAACGGCAAGAATTTCATCAATTTTGCATCTCCGGATTATGACATCGCCTTCAAGGAGGCGGTCTCCCTGACGGATGATGCGGCGCAGACGGCGAAGTATAAGGAATGCCTGCGTATCCTCTCCGAGGAAGCGGCCAACGTATACATCCAGGATCTGCCCACCTTTGTGGCGGTGCGGAAGAATATCGGCGGCTACAAGTTCTACCCGCTGTATGTGCAGGATTTTGCTAGTCTTTATCTGAAGGAAGCCGAATAAGTGAAATACTTTTTTCGCAAACTGATATCGATGCTGCTGACCCTTCTTGCGGTCAGCTTCATCGTGTTTGCGGCATTTGCCGTGATCCCCGGCGATGCTGCGGTATCGCGCCTCGGAAGCAATGCAACCGAGGAGTCCGTGGCTGCGCTGCGCGCCGAGATGGGGCTGGACCGGCCTTTTCTCGAGCGTTATCTCAGCTGGCTTGGCGACTGCGTCAAAGGGGATTTCGGCACTTCGATCAGTTACGGCATGCCGGTGGGGCAGCTCATACTTGACAAGCTGCCCATCACCCTGACCATGACCGTTCTTTCGCTGATACTCACCGTGGGGCTTTCCGTCCCGATCGCACTGCTCATGTGTAAATATGCCCGAAGCCGCTTCGACCGCAGCATGTACGGGCTGAACCAGTTTGTCATGTCGATCCCGGCGTTTTTCCTGGGTATCCTGCTGACCTGGTTTTTCGGCATGGTCCTTAAATGGTTCCGGCCGGGAGGCTATGTTTCTTATAAGAAGGATTTCGGCGCGTTCCTCGGCTATCTGCTGCTGCCGGCCATTGCCATCGCCATCCCGAAATGCGCGATGTCGGTCAAGCTGCTGCGCAGCGCCGTTCTTACGGAAGCCGATAAGGAATACGTGCGCACGGCCTACAGCCGCGGCATGTCGACCATGGAGGTGCTGTACCGGCATGTATTGAAAAACGCCCTGATCCCGCTCATCACCTTCTGGGGGATGACGGTGGCCGATATGATCGCGGGTTCCATCGTCGTGGAGCAGGTATTCAATATCCCGGGACTCGGACGCATCCTGCTCACCTCCATTTCCAGGCGTGATTATCCGGTGGTGGAAGGGATCATCCTGCTCATCGCCGTGGTGGTGCTGCTCGTCAATTTCCTTGTGGATATCCTTTACCGCAAGGTGGATCCGAGACTGGAGGATCAGGGATGAAAGCGTTGAAGAAGCTGAGTCGGAATCCCTATCTCTTTGTCGGCCTGATCCTGACGGTCTTTATGTGCCTGGTGACCCTTGTGGGGCTGGTCTATACCCCTTATGACACGACGGCCATGGATCTTTCGGATAAACTGGCGGGACCGTCGCTGCGGCATCTGATGGGCTGCGACAATTACGGCAGGGATATATTAAGCCGCGTGATGGAAGGGATGCGCAACACCTTTGTGATCGCGCTGCTCACGGTATTGATCGGGACCGTCTTCGGCGTGCTCGTCGGCGCGCTCTGCGGCTATTTCGGCGGCCTGCTGGACGATATCCTCATGCGTATCAACGACGTGCTCTTTTCTTTCCCGAGCATCCTGCTCGCATTGGTGATCATCAGCCTCCTCGGTACCGGGAGCTTCAATGTGGTGCTGGCGCTGGGGATCGCTTTTATCCCGAGTTTTGCGCGTATCGTGCGCTCCGAAGTGAAAAAACAGGCGGCCCTTGACTATGTGCAGAGCGCGCGTCTGATGGGGGCGGGCCATGCGCGGACGATCTTTGTACATATCCTGCCGAATATCGTGCCGGTGCTCTTAAGCTCGGTCATGATCGGCTTTAACAACGCCGTGCTGGCGGAAGCGGGGCTGAGCTATCTCGGGATCGGCGTGCAGCCGCCCGACGCGTCGCTGGGCCGTATGCTCTCCGAGGCGCAGTCCTATCTGTTCACGGCTCCCTGGTACGCGCTGTTCCCGGGACTGACCATCGTGCTCACGGTGCTGGGCTTTGCACTTCTGGCGGAGGGAATGTCGGAAAAATGAAGCTTTTGGAAGTAGTTGATTTCGGGATCGAGTTTCACGACCACGACCGGCCGGAGCAGGTGGTGGAAGGCGTGAACTTTTCACTCGAACAGGGCGGGATCCTTGGGATCGTGGGAGAATCCGGTTCCGGCAAATCCATGACGGCTCTGGCCATCGCGGGCCTGCTCCCTAGGAAAAAGCTGAAGAAGGAAGGGCATATCTATTTTGAAGGCAAGGATGTGCTCAGGATGGACCGTACGGAGCTGCGCGAGCTGCAGGGCGACGAGATCTGCATGATCTTCCAGGAACCGCAGAGCTGCTTAAATCCCGTGATGCGCATCGGTCCCCAGGTGGAAGAGGCGCTGCGGGTACACCGTAAGGAGATGAGCGCGGAGGAGCGCAGGGCGCGGGCCCTGGAACGCCTCCGGGATGTGGAGCTTACGGATGCGGAGCGCGTCTATGATTCCTATCCGCACGAGCTTTCCGGCGGTATGCGGCAGCGCGTGATGATCGCGGCGGCCATGGTGGGGAGCCCGCATCTGCTCATCGCCGACGAGCCTACCACGGCGCTGGACGTGACGGTGCAGGCCCAGATCATACAGCTTCTGAAGCGCCTGAACGAGGACGAAAAACTGGCGATCCTCTTTATCTCCCATGACCTGTCCCTGATCCGGCAGATCTCCCACAGCGTGCTGGTGATGCAGCATGGGAAACTGGTGGAATCCGGCCCTGTGGAGCGTATCTTCGAGGATCCGCAGGAAGAATATACGAAGAATCTGATCGCAGCCATACCGAAGGTGAAACTATGAGCGAAGCGATGATCGAGATGAAAAACGTAGAGATGAGTTTTGCCGCGCGCGGAAAACGCGGGGAGCGCAAGCAGGTCTTAAACGGCGTGAACCTTACGGTCGCGCCCGGAGAGATCGTGGGGCTGGCGGGCGAAAGCGGCAGCGGAAAGACCACCATCGCCAAGCTGATCCTCGGCATGCACAGGCCTGTGGGCGGCAGCATCGAGTGCAGGGAGAAAGCGCCGCAGATGGTCTTTCAGGATCCCTATGCGTCCCTGAACCCGGCCTACAGCATCTCCTGGATCATGCAGGAGCCCCTGCGCCTGAATACAAAGCTGAAGGCGGCGGAGCGGCTGGAGCGCGTCACGCAGATGCTTCACGAAGTGGGGCTGGATGAGACTTATCTGGAACGTAAGCCGAAAGAGCTTTCCGGCGGGCAGCGGCAGCGGATCTGTATCGGAACGGCTTTGATGCTGGATACAAAGCTTCTGATCGCGGATGAGCCGGTATCCGCGCTGGATGTGACCGTGGCGGCCCAGGTGCTGAGCCTGCTGCGCCGCATGCAGGAGGAGAGAGGCCTTTCCATGCTCTTTATCTCGCATGACCTGCGCACCATGTATCATTTCTGCCATCGTATCCTGATCCTCCGTGAAGGACGCATCATCGAGGAAGGCGAACCCGCAAAGCTCTACCGCGAACCGAAGGAGGAATATACGAAGCTTTTGCTTCAGAGTGCCGGGATCAAAGCCCGGGAATA
Organism: Lachnospiraceae bacterium; assembly: GCA_016282915.1. Lineage (GTDB taxonomy): Bacteria > Bacillota > Clostridia > Lachnospirales > Lachnospiraceae > NK4A136. The sequence goes on from JAEELW010000105.1 coordinate 26,628, forward strand.
AGCTTCGTGTTGCCTGCTTTTTTGCCCGTTTGGGTGTATATTGGACATACAAAAGCGCTACCCGTATTGCAGCGCTTAGCCTGTAGTTTTAGTCAGAAAGACCGTCGCTTACGAGGCTGGGCGGTCTTTTCTGTTTCTGCCGACAGGAGTTTGACAAGCCGGCTTATTTCATGGTAGAATAATACGGATTTTATGTTAACCGATACGGACGCTGCCGAAAGGCGGATCTTTTTGCTGACATAATTAAAGGATGAGCTGGAAAGAAAAGAGAAAAAGACAGATAAGACGGAGAGTGGCGGCGTTTTTCTGCCTGCCGCTGTCCCTGCTCCTGATGGTGCTCCTGGGGCGCGGGATGAAGAACCGTGTTTCCGCGGAGGACAGCGCAACGAAGCTTGAGCCCGCACAGGAACCCACGCTTTCGGTGCAGGAAGCGGGAGATGATGTCTACCGTTTTACGCCGGAAGAACTGGAAGAAGCCAGGGAAGAGCTGGAAGAACAGGGAGCAGAGGACGCGGATGCGGAGGAAGAGCTTCCCGTACCTACGCAGGCACCGGTAAGGCCGCACCAGGACTGGCTCGTGGATGTGAGCGATGAATACGACAAGACCCTCGGAAACTATGAGGTGATCTCCATTTCGGGCTTTCATCCCTATGTTTTTGCACCCGACGGCGCCGGCAGCGGAGTGATCCGCGACGTGAGCAGCGTGACCAGACTCGTGGAGGACTACGGGGAAGGCCAGCATGTGGCGGTGGCACTGAATGCAGGGATTTTTTATGACAGCCTGGCTTCCAGGGTGTACTGCTTCGGCGGCAAGCAGGCGGACGGGATACTGATCGCCGGCGGCACCGTGCTCAAGAGCGTGGAGACCGTGGATCATACGGAATGCGAACCTCTCGTGATCGATGAGGACGGCAACGTGGGCTGGACCGATTTCTATGCGGACGCCGATGCGCTGGCCCGCGGAAACGGGTATTATTACGATATTCACGGTAATAAAGTGACCGGGAAAAAGATCGTATCGGCGGTGACCGGTTTCGTGCCGATCCTGGTGAACGGGAAAAATCTCTACGACGCTTCGGCAGCGCCGCTTTACGGTTACGGCAACTATGTAAATCATTATTTCGGCCGCTGGGGGCGGCAGGTCTTTGGCGTGCGCGAGGACGGAAGCTTTGTGATCCTTACCGTGACGACCAAGAGCTGGACGCTGAAAAACGCGGCGGATGCGGCGCTGAAGCACGGCTGTGTCTTTGCCTATAACCTGGACGGCGGCAACAGCATCGAGACCGTGGTGTCCGATTTTACCGGAGGAGAGCGCAGGATCGAGACCCTCAACAAAGTGAACTGGGGCAACCAGATCCCGGCCTGCATCGTGTTTACGGATGACAGTATCGCGCCGGTCAGCGCCGTTCCGGAAGAGATCACGGTAACGGCACCGGAGGAGAGCATACCGGCAGGTACGAGCTGGGCCGGCATCGCGGAGCGCCTGGTCGTGGAAGAACGCTTTACAAACGCCAACGGCCACGATTCGAAGCGCCGCGTCTACAGTTATCTTTCGGCTCTGCAGGAACCGGTGGAACGCGCGGTGATGTGCGTATCCGGAACAAAGAAAAAACAGACGCTGATCTCCGGCGGAAACCTCGCCTATACCAAGACCAAGGGCGAAGCCTGGGGAAATCTCCGTATGAATGACAATACCCGCTATGACGGAAAATACTATGATTTCGGCACGGGCTTTACACTGGAGAGCGAAGACGATCTGACGACGCCCGGGAAAAAGACCGTGACGGTAAGCTACAATCCGGGCGGCGGCTGGCGGGATCTGACGACGGAAGTCAGCTTTACGATGGAGTGAATGTGATGTTTGGGGCACTGTTACCGGAGCGTTTTGTAAAGAGCGCATATAAGGTGGATTATGATGATCTGTACCGGCGGGGCTACCGCGGACTGATCTTTGATATCGACAATACGCTGGTCCCGCATGATGCGCCCGCCACGGCGCGGGCGGCGATGCTGGTGCGGAAGCTCAGAAAAAGAGGCTTTTGCGTTGAGATCGTTTCCAATAATGAGGAACCGCGCGTAAAGAGCTTTGCGGAAGGCGTCGGCTGCGATTATGTTTACAAGGCCGGCAAGCCGAAGTGCGGCGGCTATCTGGAAGCCGTGCGGAAGATGGGGCTGCGCCGCGAAGCGGTCATGGTGATCGGCGACCAGCTGTTTACGGATATCTGGGGAGCCAACCGCAGCCGCATGCATAATATCCTGGTTGGACGGATCTCCTTTCGGGAGCCGCCCCATATCCATCTGAAACGTATTCTGGAATACCCCCTGCTCCTTGCTTTTTTTGCACGTGAGAAAAAGCGTACAAAAAGCTCTTAGGATATCCGGCAGGGTTTACCCCAAAAAAGAAAAGGACAAAGGAAAATGGAAAGAGAGATCAGCGCGCATACGGGAATGCTGGGCCTTCTGGGGCATCCGGTGGGACATTCGGTCTCGCCTTACCTGCAGAACCGTCTGGCGGCGCTTCACGGCCTGGACCTCTGTTATCTGGCCTGGGATGTGGAAGCGGAAAAGCTGGAGGATGCTCTGCGCGGTGCCCGGGCGATGGGCGTGCGCGGGATGAACGTGACCGTACCGCACAAGCAGGCGGTACGTGCATTCCTCGCGGCGGAAGATGAGAGCGCCGCAAGGATCGGGGCGGTCAATACCCTGAAAAATGAGCCGGACGGCTGGCACGGGTACAATACGGACATGCCCGGTTTCCTGGATGCGCTGGCCGATGACGGTGTGGAGCTGAAGGGCAGGAGAGTGGTGGTGCTGGGAGCCGGCGGCGCTGCCAATGCCATACTCTGCGGAGTGCTTGCTTCGGCACCGGAACAGGTCCTTCTGTATAACCGCAGCGCGGACAAGGCGGAAGCGCTGCTCGGGCGTCTGTCCCCTTTTTATCCCGGCGTGAAGGCGGCCGTGGTCAGGGTGGCAGAGGAGCTGCCTGCGGCGATGGAAGGCGGCGCGGACGACTGGATCGCTGTCCAGACCACCAGCCTGGGAATGGCGCCGCATACGGAGACGAAACTGATCGCTGACAATGCTTTTTACAGCCGCATAGAGACCGGCTATGATATCGTTTTCAATCCGGCGGATACGGCCTTTATGAAGGCGGTGCGCGCGGCCGGTGCGGGAAAGATGAGCTTTAACGGGCTGAAGATGCTCCTGTATCAGGGAATACGTTCGTTTGAGATATGGACCGGGGCGTCGACGGGGCGCGATGAGGCGCGGAAACTGCTTCCGGGAATGGCGGAGAGGATAGGATGAAGCTCTTCCGCCGCGGGAAGCTTCTAAAAAACGCAGATGGAGGACAGACTATGAAGATACTGATCATCAACGGACCGAATATCAATTTCCTGGGGATACGCGAAAAGGCGGTATACGGGACGGAGAATTATGATGAGCTGCTTCGGCGCATTGAAAAGAAGGCGCAGGAAACGGACTGCAGCGTGGAAGTATTCCAGTCCAATCACGAGGGTGCGATCATCGACCGTATCCAGGATGCCTATTCCGACGGGAGCGAGGGCATCATCATCAATCCCGGCGCCTATACCCATTACAGCTATGCCATACGTGATGCGCTGGCTTCGGTAGATATGCCGAAGATCGAGCTGCATATCTCGGACATCTCCGTCCGTGAAGAATTCCGGCATATCTCCGTTACGGCGGAAGTCTGTGACGAGCAGATCAAGGGCCTGGGGCTGGACGGCTATCTCGTGGCCATCGATCACATGCGTCAGAGGATCGCGGAGAGGAAAGCCTGAATGGAAAACATCGTTCTGATCGGCTATATGGGCTGCGGGAAGAGCAGCACGGCGTCGGCCCTTTCAAAGAAGAGCGGTCTGAGCGTGCTGGATACGGATGCGGCCATCGCCGCCCATATGGGGATGAGCATCACGGACATTTTTGAGAGATACGGCGAGGAACGTTTCCGCAGCGAGGAGACGGAGCTTCTGAAAAGGCTTGTGCGGGAGGGCTTCCGCGGCATCCTTTCGGCCGGCGGAGGAACGCCTTTAAGAGAGGAGAACCGCGGCCTTTTAAGACAGCTGGGAACCGTGGTCTGGCTCACTGCGGAGCCCGCTACCATCGCGGACCGTCTGAAATATGACAGCAGCCGGCCGCTGCTGGCCGGGGCCTCCGGCAGGGAGGAAAGGATCTCCCGCATACGGAATATGCTCGATCAGCGGGAAGCCGCCTATGCTGCGGCAGCCATGCGGCGGATCGCCACGGACGGTCTCGACGTGAATGCGGTCGCGGAGCAGATCCTCGGGAGCTTTTCCGCCTGATACGGTGCGGACTGCCCGTATCGTAACTCTTGCACAAATCCGCGAGATAAGATATACTGTATTTCAAGTATGCACATCCACAGGAGGACTAGGCGATGATCGAGGCAGTCAGCTGCGGTGGTGTGGTGATCTTTCGGGGAAAAATACTGTTGCTGTACAAAAACTACAGGAACCGTTATGAAGGATGGGTCCTGCCCAAGGGGACAGTGGAAAAAGGCGAGGAGTTCCCGCAGACCGCTTTGCGGGAGGTCCAGGAAGAGACCGGCGTAAAGGCAAGGATCATCAAGTACATCGGAAAGAGCGATTACAGCTTCAGCGTGCCCGAAGATGTGGTGGAAAAAGAAGTCCACTGGTATCTGATGAGGGCCGACAGTTATTATTCCAGACCGCAGCGGGAAGAATATTTTTGCGATTCCGGCTACTACAAGTACCACGAAGCCTGGCATTTACTGAAATTTGCCAACGAAAAACAGATCCTTGAGAGCGCCTACAGCGATTATCAGAGCCTGTATCGCGCCAGGTTGTGGAACGGGTGAAGCGATGTATACCTTTGATCCGGGACTTTTTGTCAGCAAGGGGCTGAAAAAGAACAAAATGAAGCTGTGCGAAAGCTTTATGCAGGGCAGGGTGGTTCCGGACGTCTTTGTGATCTACCGGAACGAAAATACGGGCCGGGCAGAGTTTACCAGCGGCAAGTATCTGAAGCAGCGCTATTATGCGGATAAGGACATGCATATCCTGGGACTGACGGAGGATTACGAAACGGCGCTGCATTATCTGGCGCTTTCCGCGGCAGAAAGTGTGGGAGAGTAGAGATGGCGGTGTTTCTGTCGGTTCTCAGGATCATCGGCATCGTTCTTTTATGTATTCTCGGCCTGATCCTGCTCATGATCCTCTGTGTGCTCTTTGTTCCCTTCCGCTACCGGGTGGATGCGGGCAAGGAGGAGAGCCTGCGTGCCCGCGCGCGCGTTCACTGGCTTTTGTATTTTGTGATCGTTGATCTTCTGTATGACGACGGGATCAATATGCGGCTGCGTATCCTGGGCATTCCTTTTTACGATAAAAAGAAAAAGGAAGCAAAGGCCGCACGGAAGCGCGAGAAGGAAGAAGCGCGCAGAAAGAAAAAGGGCGAGAAGGACAATGACGCGGCAGCGGAGAACGCAGCGGAAAGCGGTACGGAAGAAGCTGCCGGAGACGGGATAGAAGAAGAGAAAGCGGCGGAAAATACCGCCGGACAGGCGGCCGCGGACAAGCCGGAAGAAAAGCCGGCAGAAAGCACGGAAGCGGCAGAGGAAGAGAGCGCGGACGAAGGCGGAGAAAAAGAAAAGAAGCCGCATATCCCTCTCGGAAAAAGGATCGAGGCTGCCTGGGATGCCTTTACGGACTTCCTCTGGGAACTGCCGGATAAGGCGGACGAAGGCATAGACGGGCTGCTTGAAAAAGCGGAAGCCCTTAAGGATAAGGTTTCGGAACTGTGGGATACGGTGGATTACTACCAGAGGCTGCTCGGCAGCGACGGTACGGCCTGGGTCATCGAGTATGTCAAAAAACGTATCCTTAAGATACTGAAGGGGATACGTCCCCGGAAGATCAGGGCGTATCTGGAGATCCGGGATGACGATCCCGGTCAGGTGGCGAAGTTCTGGCAGTATTATGCGATGGCACTGCCCGTGCTGGATCACATTCCGGGCAGGGTGGAGCTGGACGCGCAGCAGGATGAAAAATCCTTCCGCTTCAAGGCTATGGTCAAGGGAAGGGTATTTGTCATCACCCTGGTCAAAAACGGACTTGCATTACTCTTAAACCGCAAGGTGAAGAGATTTATCAAGCTGCTCAAAAGAGAAGATGAGCAAGGAAAGGAGTAATTATGGCGGAGAATGACAACAGTATCTCAAATGTGATGGGGTCGATGCTCCAGAATGTGGAACATCTGGTAGGCTCCAAGACGGTGATCGGGGAACCGGTAAAGGTCGGCGATACCACGATCATCCCGCTGGTTGACGTATCCTTCGGGCTGGCTGCAGGCGCCGGATCGAAAAAGAACGGCAACAGCAAGAACAGCGGTATGGGAGGCATGAACGCAAAGCTTTCGCCGTCGGCGATCCTTGTCATCCAGGACGGTCATTCCCGTCTGATCAGCGTAAAGGAATCCTCCAGCGTTTCCAAACTGGCGGATCTGATCCCCGAGCTCATCGACAAATTCAAGGCCCGCAAAGCCGTGAAGGTGGACGGTGATGAGGCAAAGGAGGCAGCGTTCCCCGAAGGGGAAGACGTTTCGTCGTCAGCGTCATTCGATAAGAAATAAGCCGGGACGGAGGCAGTATGGAGCACTTTGATCAGCGCCTTGAGCCGGCCGGACGCAGGGAGCTGGAGGAAATGAAGCACCAGCTCTTCCGGGAAAATGTGCGCCTGCAGGCAGAGCAGGCAAGGCTGAATGCCGATGCCGATGCGCTGCGCCGCGAGCGGCGGGAGATGGCGGAGGAACGCCGTCAGCTACAGCGGGAAAAGCGCCAGCTCTCCATCGAGATGAACGAACTGCGCGAGGCTGTGGAATACGAGCGGAAACGTCTGAAGGATGACGAGCGCCTGCTGGACAAAAAACAGAAGATCATCCAGCGTTCCTATGCGCTGCTTGAAGAGGACCGCAGCAGGCTTCGCAGGGATCTCGAAGACGTGGCGGAAGAGCGGGCGAGGCTCCGCAGGGCCACAGCCTCGGTGCGTAAAGAGGTTTATGCTGCCGGACTTTTCTTCCGCGGGGTGGATAACGCGGTGGCATTGAAAAAGCGCTACAAACAGCTGATGCAGATCTATCATCCGGACAACAGCTGCGGCGACCAGGAGATCCTGATCAAGATCAATGAGGAATACGAAGAACTGAAGCTGCAGTTCGTTACAGCACAGCGTCAGACAGGAAATTGAACGATGCCAGGGTCAAAAGCTCATATGACGGTCATGCTTGCATGAATCGGCATATGAGTTTGGGACCCGTCCGAACATGAGCAAGTAGCGAAATGCTTGTGCAGCAAGCATTTCAGCAGATTGCGAATGTTCGTAGAATTGCGGGAGTTGCGAAGCGACGAAGCAATTCGTAGGCATCACATTAAATAAAAAAAATGCTTGCAATTTAGCAGAACTTTTGCTAATATATGAGCGTTGCGGGTTTTGCCCGCTGACCGTAAGGCAAGAAGGAGGTGTTGAAAGATGGCAAGATGTGATATTTGTGGTAAGGGTGCACATTTCGGAAACAATGTCAGCCACTCACACAGAAGATCCAATCATGTGTGGAATGCAAATATAAAGAACGTTAAATGCAAGGTGGGTGGTACGCCGAAGCGTCTGCATGTTTGCACGACCTGCCTGAAGAGCGGCGCAGTAGAGCGCGCATAAGCGTGTTTTGTGTCTGCGTTGCCGGCATAGCAATGCTCCGATAAGTAAGGATCAGAAAACCACCTTTCTATGGGGTGGTTTTATTATTGCAAACAGAAGGCTTTTCGGCTATAATCATCACGATGGTTTTCAGAGATAATTCTGCCCCGGCAGCCTGCGCGGCGGACGGGCGGCAGACATATAACGGATCGGAGGTAGGGGGATGAAGAGTTCGGTTGATACACATCTTGGAAGTATTCAGATCGATAAAAGGGTGATCGCGCAGTACGCCGGCACCGTGGCCAACGAGTGCTTCGGCATTGTCGGCATGGCCAGTGTCAATCCGAAAGAGGGCCTGGTAAGGATCCTGAAAAAAGAAAAGGTGGATCACGGGATCTCGGTGAAGGGATCGGGCGGAAAGCTGATCCTTGATTTTCATGTGATCATCGCATACGGTGTGAGCATTATGGCTGTGACGGAAAACCTGATCAGCAATGTAAAGTATAAAGTGGAGAGTTACACGGGCCTGGAAGTGGAAAAGATCAATATCTTTGTTGAAGGCGTCCGGGTGATCGACTGATTTAAGGGAGGAAAGGATCGTGGCAGAAAACTGTTTGGATGCGGCGCGCATTGCAAAAATCTTCCTTGCGGGTGCAAAAAAGCTGGAATCGCAGAAGGATCATATCAATGAGCTGAATGTTTTTCCCGTACCGGACGGCGATACAGGAACCAATATGACGATGACGATCATGAGCGCGGCGAAGGATGTATACGCGCTTCAGGATCCCGATATGGCGTCGCTGTGCAAGAGCATCTCCTCCGGCTCCCTCCGTGGAGCACGCGGTAATTCCGGTGTGATCTTAAGCCAGCTTTTCCGCGGTTTTACCAAAGTGATCAAGACTACGGATCATATCGATGTGGCGGTGATCAGCGCCGGCTGCGATAAGGCTGTGGAGTCGGCATATAAGGCGGTCATGCAGCCGAAGGAAGGAACGATACTTACGGTAGCGCGAGCCATTGCGGAAAAGGCGAACAGCGTTTTTGAGCGCGGTGAGGAAGATCTGGATGTACTTTTTAAAGAAGTGATCGCGCATGCAAAGGCGGTGCTGGAGCGCACGCCCGAGATGCTTCCGGTACTGAAGGAAGCCGGTGTTGTGGATTCGGGCGGCTGCGGTCTGGTGGCAGTGCTGGAAGGCTTTTACGAAGGCTATCAGGGCAAGGGCATCGAGTTTACGATGGACGATGAGACCTCCCAGGCGGCCGGCGAGGTGCGCCATTTCTCGGGTGAGGACAGTCCGGCGCCGGAGTACCGTTATCTCTACCATACGACGATCTCACTGATCCTGGACAAGATCTTCCATCTGCAGCGTGAGCAGGAAGTGAGGAAATATCTGGAGAGCGTCGGCGACGAAGTGGCGCTGGCGGTCGATGACAATATCGTAAACGTATCCGTAAATACCAACGATCCCGGTATGGTGCTGCAGAAAGCACTGAAATTCGGCGAGCTGGTGGATGTGCAGGTGGTAAACCGCAGCAGACCCGTGAGAGAGAAGCAGGCTGCCGCCCCCACGGAGGCGAAAAAGGAGCCGGAGAAGGCCGAGGAAGCAAAGAAGCCGGAAGAGCCGGCGAAGCCCGTGGGCTTTGTGGCGGTATCCGCAGGCGCCGGCCTGGGCGAAATCTTTAAGAACCTGGGCGTAGACCGTCTGATCGAAGGCGGCCAGACCATGAATCCGAGCACCGAGGATGTGCTGAATGCCATTGCCGAGGTCAACGCGGAGACGGTGTTTGTATATCCGAATAATAAGAATATCATACTCGCGGCCAATCAGGCGAGAGACCTGACGAAGGACAAGAAGGTCATTGTTGTTCCCAGCAAGACGGTTCCCCAGGGGATCTCGGCGCTGCTGGCCTATATGCCGGACCAGTCCGTAAGGGCAAACGAGGGACTGATGAACGAGGCGCTCGGCTGCGTGCAGACCGGATCCGTGACTTATGCGGTGCGCGATACCACCGTGGACGGTGTGGAGATCCATCAGGACGATTACATGGGCATCGGCGACAGCGGTATCCTTTCCAACGGCAGGGATATCTCCGAAGTCATGACCGGGATGCTTGAAAAGATGGTAAAGGAAGATTCCGAGCTGATCAGCGTCTACTACGGGCAGGAGGTGGAAGAAGCCGCTGCCGACATGATGCGCGACCGCCTTACGGAGCGTTTCCCGGAGCTGGATGTTGAATTCCAGCGCGGCGGCCAGCCGGTATATTATTATATCGTATCCGTGGAATAATGCTGCGTCTTTCGGATCCCCTTACAGAACTGAAGGGTATCGGGGATAAAACGGCACAGGCCTTTACGGCGGCCGGGCTCCTCAATGTGAACGATCTTCTGCATCATTTTCCCGCTTCTTATGAAAGGCTTCCCGAACTGCGCCCTATGGCGGAGATCGGCGGGGAAGGAAAAGTATGTGTGTGCGGCAGGGCTTCGGGCTTTGCCGCTCTTTTTCATAAAAACGGCCGGAGCCTTCTGCAGTTCCCGTTTGAGGACGGCAGCGCCCGTGCAAAGGTCACGGTCTTCGGCATGCCCTATCTGAAAAAACAGATCGTCCCGGGAAGAGAGCTGCTGCTCTTCGCTTACGCAAAACGTAAGGGGGAGCAGCTTTTTCTGACGCAGCCGCGCTTTCTGAGCCGCGAGGAATACGAAAGCGGGATACGGAAGCTTACGCCGCGCTATCCGCTCAGCGGGGCACTCACGCAGAACCAGCTGCGAAAGGCGGTATCGCAGGCGCTGGAAGCGGCGGAGCAGATCGGAGAATACCTGCCGGAACAGATTCTGAAGGAGCGGAAGCTTCCGGGCATTTCCGCGGCCATACGCGGGATGCATGCCCCGGCGGATATGGAAGAAGTATATGCGGCGAGGCGGCGTCTTGCCTTTGATGAATTCTTCCTTTTCCTGGCCCGTATGGAGCTTTTGAAGGAGGGGACGGAGAAGGAGGAGAGCGCATACCGTATATGCGGGGGGCGTGCTGCGGCGGAGGAATATGTTTCCGGCCTGCCCTATGAACTGACCGCTGCGCAGCGGCGCTCGATCGACGAGATCCTCGGCGATATGGAAAGCGGCTATATGATGAACCGCCTGCTTCAGGGGGATGTAGGCAGCGGCAAGACTGCCGTGGCATTCGCAGCGGCAGCAGCGGTGATCGCTGAGGGGCATCAGGCGGTGCTCATGGCACCGACGGAAGTGCTTGCGGCGCAGCACTACCGTGACGCCCGGAAGCTGGCGGAGGAACGGCCGGAGCTCTCTTTCCGTCCGGTGCTGCTCTCGTCCTCGCTGAAGGCGGCGGAGAAGAGAGAAGCAAAAAAACGTATGGAAAGCGGTGAGGCCAATCTGCTGATCGGTACCCATGCGCTGATCCAGGAAGCGGTTGTGATGAAGGATGCGGCACTGGTCATCACGGATGAGCAGCACCGTTTTGGTGTGCGGCAGAGGATGAGCCTCAGCGAAAAAGGAAAAGGCCCTCATGTGCTGGTCATGAGCGCTACGCCCATACCCCGTACGCTGGGCCTGATCCTCTACGGTGATCTGGATATCTCGCTGATCGACGAGCTGCCGGCGAGACGCCTGCCGGTAAAAAACGCCCTGGTGGACGAGAGCTGGCGGGAGAAGCTGTATCAGTTCATGTACAAGAGGATCCTTGAAGGGAGGCAGGTCTATGTGATCTGCCCGCAGGTGGAAGAAGGAGAGGACGCGGAGATCCGCAGTGTGGGCGAATACGGCGCGGAGCTGCGGGAACGTTTCCCGGAACAGGTACGTATCGCCATCCTTCACGGCCGTATGAAAGCGGCAGAGAAAAATGCCGTAATGGAGAGTTTTGCCGCCGGAGAAACGGATATCCTCGTATCCACTACCGTGGTGGAAGTGGGCGTGAACGTGCCGAACGCCACGGTCATGGTGGTGGAAAACGCGGAACGCTTCGGACTCTCACAGCTGCATCAGCTGCGCGGGCGCGTGGGGCGCGGCGAGCACCAGTCCTACTGCGTTTTTGTCGCGGGCGGGAGTGCCGAGCTCAGCAGGCGGACACAGGAGCGCCTGAATATCCTGAAGGAGACCAACGACGGTTTCCGTATCGCCGAGGAAGATCTGAAACAGAGAGGCCCCGGGGATTTCTTCGGGCTTCGGCAGTCCGGAACGCCGATGTTCTGTATCGCCGATATTTTCACGGATGCACAGCTTCTGACCGAGACGAAGCAGAGCATTCAGACGCTGTCCCGGGATAAGGATCAAAGCTTCCGGAAACTCAGGGATATCCTGAAGGAACGGGATCTCACTTATTCGGAATTTCATGGAATTTGTCTCTGATCTGTGTTAAAATCTCCATATATGCTCAATGTTGAACTGCTAAACAAGGCATCATTCTATCTCACAGGCTTTTTCATATGCCTGGCGTGCTTTATTTGCGCTTTTACCAGAAAAAAGACGCGGCGTCTGCAGAACCGTATCTATATCTGTCTCATACTCGACGTGATGATCGATGCAGGACTGGCTGTCATCGGGGTTTTTGCCGAGCCTTACTGGATGGTTTCCGACGGGGCGCGGATCTTTGTCGATACGGTCCGTTTTCTGTATTTCCTTGTGCATGCGGCGCTGGCACCGATCTTCTTCGTCTTTATGCTCTATGTGAGCGCCTCGATCAGCGTACACCGCAGGCACCGCTGGCGTTTCACCTTTTCCATGTTCCCCTTCCTGATCACCGAGATCCTTGTAGCGGTCAACCTTTTCAGCGGCTGTCTGTATTATACGGATGAGGCGCATGTCTATCACCGCGGTCCGCTCATGTGGGTGTTTTACGCATCGGCGGTGATCTATTTCATTCTGGCGCTGATCAGTATATTCCGTTACTGGTATGCGATCACGCCGAAACGCAGAAAGGGCGTTCTCTGTCTGTATATACTTACGATCTTCGGGATCGTGATGCAGCTGGTGGAACCGGATCTGCAGGTCGAGATCTTTGCGGAATCCATCGGGCTGGTATGCGCGATGATCTTCCTGGAAAGCGATGAAGAACGGACGGATGTGGGCAGCGGCCTGTTAAACCGCGGTGCGCTTACCCTGGATCTGAACAGTTTCATCCGCATGCATCAGCCCTTTTACGCATTTGTGATCTATGTAGCCAATCCGGATTCCCTGAACAAGCTGACGGCTGCGGTCTCTTCCGAGAGGCTTTTGGGGGAGGTGGCGAAATATCTTGGAAACCTCAATCCGCTCTATAACGTCTACAGGACTTCGCCGAACTGCTTCGTGCTGCTGGGGCTGAATTTGAGTGAGAGGGAGGCGGAAAAGCTCGAGGAGACGATACGGGGACGTTTTTCCGAAAACTGGTGCTGCGAAGGCGGAGAACTGATCCTTCGCGCGCTGGTCATGAGATCCGCATATCCCGGCGGGATCTCCACGGCGGAGGAAGTCTTCCTCATGAGCGATTCCCCCAAGCCCGTGGATGAGGCAGGGCATCTCCGGGAGGATGCGGGCCTGGAGGAGATCAAACGCAGCATCAATGTGGAACAGGCGCTGCGAAGGGGCTTTGAGGATCACAATTTCGAGGTATATTACCAGCCGGTGTATACGATGGAAAACCTGAGCATCCATTCGGCAGAGGCGCTCATCCGTCTGCATGATCCCGAGCTCGGGGAGATCCAGCCAGTTGAGTTCATCCGTGTGGCGGAGAACGACGGCGCGATCGACAGGATCGGCAGCCTTGTCCTGGAGGAGGTCTGCCTCTTCCTTTCCAGCGGTCTGCCCGTGGAGATGGGGATCGAATACATCTGTGTCAATCTTTCGATCCTGCAGTGCATGCGGCCTAGCTTTGTCCATTACGTAAGGGATCTGGCGCTGCGTTATGACGTCTCGCCTTCCCTGATCTGCTTTGAGATCAAGGAATCGGCTGCGGCAAATGATTTCGTTGTGCTGCAGGATACCATCAGCGAACTGAAGCAATACGGTTTCCGTTTTTCCATGGACAGCTACGGGACCGGCTTTTCCGATATGCACGCCCTTTATGCGCTGGATTTCGATCTGATCAAGATCGACCACAGCCTGCTGCAGAGGGCGGAGCCGGGCAGCATGGGCGAGATCATCTTAAGATCCTGTGTACGCATGCTGCGGCAGATGCGCAGAAGGATACTTGTGGAAGGCGCGGAGACCAGGGAGCAGATCGAGCTCCTCAAGCAGCTCGAGGTGGATTATGTGCAGGGCTATTATTCCTCAAAACCCATCACGAAGAATGAGCTGCTCGGTATCCTGCGCGTGACCGAACTGGCGCGTATGGAGGAACGGCGGGCCATCGCTGCCAGCGAAGCGAAATCCAGCTTTCTTGCCAATATGTCACATGAGATCCGCACCCCCATCAACGCGGTGCTCGGCATGAACGCGATGATCCTGCGGGAATGCGATGAGGAGGCGGTCATGAATTACGCCCGCGAGATCGAAACGGCAGGCCGTAATCTGCTGTCACTGATCAACAATATCCTGGATTATTCCAAGATCGAGGCGGGCGAGATGGAGATCGTCGAGGCAGAATACGATCTGAAGGAAAGCATAAGCGATGTGATACGCGACGCCTACCCGAAAACGGACCGGAAGCATCTGACCTTCCGCGTGGAGGTTTCCGAGGATCTGCCCGCGCGTCTGTACGGCGACGAATTCCGTATCAAACAGGTGCTGATCAACCTTCTGAACAATTCGGTGAAGTATACGGATGAGGGAAGCGTTCATCTGAGCGTGGAGGGAGAGAAGTATTCCGAGGATGAGCTGCTCCTGATCTTCCGCGTGGAGGATACGGGCCGGGGGATCCGGGAAGAGGATCAGAGCAAGCTTTATGAGATGTTCCAGCGCCTTGATATGGAGAGAAACCGTACCGTGGAAGGCACCGGGCTGGGACTGGCCATCAGCTATCACCTGCTGCAGATGATGCAGGGCGAGATCCAGGTGGAGAGCGAATACGGCGTCGGTTCTACCTTTACGGTGCAGTTATTGCAGAAGGTGGTGGGAGACAGGCGCATCCTTCCGTTTACGCCGGAGGAAATGAAGCAGATCATGCATACAAAGAATGAGCAGAGGGAATTTACCGCTGCGGATGCAAGAGTGCTGATCGTTGACGATACACCGATGAACCATACCGTATTGAAAGAGCTGCTCCGTAAAACGGGGATGCGGATCGAATCCGCACTGAACGGCGCGGACGGCCTGGAAATGGCGAGGGATCTTGCCTATGATCTGATCTTCATGGATCAGCGCATGCCCGGAATGAACGGTTCCGAGGTGCTGAAGAAGCTGCGGGCATCGGAAGGAGCGAAGAGCCGCGATGCAAAGGTGATCAGCATGACGGCGAACGCTTATCCCGGGATCCGGGAAGCGGAACGGAAAGAAGGCTTTGACGATTATATCGGAAAACCCGTGGATCGTGCGGAGCTGATGGAACTGGTACACAGATATCTGCCGGAAGACAAGATCCATCCGGCCGGGGAACGGAATGATCATTGAATTTATCAATAAAAATGCATTTCTGATCGCTTCGATCCTGATGTGCGGGCTGATGATCGGCTATACCGTGGCCATTCATCGTACGGACCGCAGCAGGAACCGCGTTTTTATGCTGCTCATGATCATTACGATGCTGAGCGCCGTGTGTGAAACGGGAAAGAGCGCCGTGCGGCTTGCCGGTCCGGGGACGACGGTATCCATGGTCCTGCTTGACGGGCTGGAATACCTGCATTCCGTCTTTCACCTGCTGATCCCGCTGTTCTTCTGTTTTTATGTCATACTGGTAAACGGCTCGCACCGCCATATGGGCCCGGGGAAAAGAGTGATCTTCTTTATGCCCTGCGTGCTGATGGAACTGCTGATCCTTACCAATCCTTTTCACCAGCTGGTCTATACCCATGACCGTGCGCTGGTATTCCATGGCGGCGTGGGGATGACGGCCTCCTATGCAGTGGCTCTGGGCTATGCGTTCCTGGCGTTTTTCAATCTGATCCGCCACCGCAGGGCTCTCGCAGGGCGCCGTCTTACGACGATACTGTGCTTCCTGCCGGTCTCCGCCCTGGGGATCGCGGCGCAGCTGCTGGATCCGGCGATCAAGAGCGAGCTCTTTTCCGTAAGCCTGCTCCTGCTGGGCGTGATGCTCACGCTGGAGAATGAAGACGAGCGCATGGATGCGGCAACGGGCGTATACAACCGGACCACGCTGAAACAGTATCTGGACAACCTGTTCCGTCTGGGGCAGCATTATCATGTGATCGCCGTGCGTATCACCAATTATGATATCCTGATGCGTCTGTCCGGCGGCAGGGGCGTGGACGCCGTGATGCAGTGCGTGGCCGATTATCTGAAGAAGGAATGTCCCTGGTACCGTATCTTCCGGGCTGACGCAACGGACTTCATGATCCTGACGGATCTGTCTTGTGAGGAAGTGGTGCGTCTTTCCGAGAGGATCTATGTGCGCTTCATGGACGGGCTTTACATCGAGGACTGTGACAAAGCCATCGCGGTGATGATCCTCAGAGCCGCGGTCCCGGAGGAGCTGGCAGCTCCCGGGAACGTGATGCTGATGGTGGATACGCCGATCCCGGAGAAGGAAGGAAAGGGGATCATCTGCGGAAAGCGCCTGGCCTATCTGACCCGCTCTGCGGATCTGGGCGGCGCACTGGAAAGAGGGCTTAAGAACGGCGGCTTCTCGCTGGTATTCCAGCCGGTGCATATGCACGCCGACCTGGAACCCTGCGGGATGAAAGCGCTGCTGCGGCTCAACGATCCGGAGCTGGGGGCGCTGATGCCGGGAGAATTCATCCCGCAGGCAGAGCGTACGGGAATGATACAGGCCATCGGGGAGCTGGTGCTGGAGGAGAGCTGCCGCTTCCTGCAGAGCGGGGTGCCGGAAAAACTCGGATACCCCATGATGAGCATGAACCTGTCCCTGGTGCAGTGCCTGCAGCCGGATTTTGCGGAACGGGTATGCGCGATCCTGGATAAGTATAAGGTGGTTCCCCACAGGCTCATCTTTGAACTGCGGCGGCCGACCTCTCCCGAGGATCACGAAGTGCTGTCACGGGTGATGAAGGTACTCAGGGAGCGGGGGATCCATTTTTCCCTTGAGGATTTCGGCGCGGGCTATGCAAATGTGGAAGCGATCCTGGAACTGGGCTTCGATGTGGTAAAGATCAACCGGAATATCCTCTGGGAGGCGATGGAAAGCGAGATGGGACGGATCGTTCTGCAGAATTCGATCCGGATGATACAGGAACTGAAATGCGCCATCCTTGTGGAGGGCGTAGAGAGCCGGGAGCAGGTACGGATGCTGAGCGAACTGGCGGTGGACTTCATGCAGGGCTATTATTTTTCAAAGCCCGTCACGAAGGAGGAACTCGAAAAGCTGGCAGCGGAGGGGAAAAAGATCCCCGGCACGGAGCATTTCGGACAGGTAAAGAATGGATAAGGGCTGGATCGTACAACTTCATGAATCGGCGATACTGATCGCGACCATGCTGGTCGGGCTGATCATCTATGTCTATACGCTGCTGCACCGCCGCACGTGGAAAAAGCAGAACAGTGCTTTTCTGCTGCTGGTGAGCTTTGTCATGTTCAACAGCCTGACGGAGACGATCCGTATCTTTCTGCTGCCGGATTTCCGCGACAGCGTCGTCGCGCGCTGGCTCGTTCACTGCATGCAGTTTCTGTATTTTGCCACCCACAGTTTTCTGAGTTCGCTCTTTCTTTACTATGTGCTGCTGGCCAGCGGTGTCACGGAACGCAACAACAGGAAGGTGAACCGGCGGAAAGGGCAGATCTATATGATCCCCGTGATGATCTGCTTCCTGCTGGTACTGGTCAACCCGTTTATCGGGCTGGTCTACCGCCTGAATGAGGGCGGGGCAATCATACGCCGCGCCGGGGAACTGGCGATCTATGCCATCGGGGCGTTCTATTTTATCGTGGCTGCCGCGACCCTGTTCCGTAACTGGCATTCCATCGAGACGCGGAAAAAATGGTCGATGCTGCTCTATTTTGTCTTCAGTCTGGGCGGGGTACTGCTGCAGTTCTACGATGTGAGGATACGCAGCGAGCTTTTCGGCGAGATGCTGGCTCTTCTGGGGATCATGCTCCTGGTGGAGAATGAGGATGAACGTTTCGAGGCGAAGACCGGCGTATACAACCGTGCCGCCCTTCTGGCGGATCTGAATACCAGCTTAAAGATCCTGGATTCCTTCCACGCGATCTGTGTCCGCATCACCAACGCCGATATGCTGCAGCGTCTGCTGGGTACCGGAGATACCGACGAGCTGATCGGGATCGCGGCCGAGCGGCTCAAAAAAGAGCATCCCAGGCAGTTTATCTACCGTACCTCGCCGGACAGCTTCATCCTGATCTGTACCGATTCCGAGGCGCAGGCGGCGGATCTGGCAAACCGTATTTATGAGAGCTTCCGCAGTACTTTTGATTACAGGGATGCAAAGCTCACGCTCAAGGCGGTGGTGATGCGCACCACGATCCCCGAGGTCTTTGAACGCCGTGAGGATGTGATGCTCCTTTCCGACGGACCGCTGCCGCTGCGGGAGACGGAACATGTGCTCGAAGGGCGCGAACTGGATTATCTGGTAAGGCGCGCCGAGGTGGAAAGCGCTCTGCACCGCGGTCTCGAAGAGCAGCATTTTGAGGTCTATTACCAGCCTGTTTACCGGACAAAGGGAATGTCCATTTATTCCGCCGAAGCACTGCTGCGGCTGAAAGATTCAAAGATCGGCAATATCATGCCGGACGAGTTCATCCCGATCGCGGAACAGAGCGGCATGATCCACCGTCTGGGAGATTACGTGCTGGAAGAAGTGTGCCTGTTCCTTTCCAGCGGTATCCCTACCGAGATGGGGCTTGACTGCATCGAGATCAACCTTTCCGTGCTCCAGTGCCTGCAGCCGGGTTTTGTGGAGCGGGTCTGCGAGATCGTCCGGAAATATGATGTGGAACCCTGTTATATCAATTTTGAGGTGACGGAGTCGGCGGCTGCCGGCGATTACGCCGCGCTGGATACGGTCCTCAAGGATCTGAAGGGGCACGGCTTCCTGCTTTCACTGGATGATTACGGGATCGGTTATTCCAATGTGCGAAGCGTCTTCTCGATGGATTTCGAAATGGTCAAGATCGACAAGGCCATCCTCTGGGAGGTACAGAAGGACGGAAACGGCCGCGGCGGCGTGATCCTGGAAAACAGCGTGAACATGATACGCCAGATGAATTTCAAGATCCTGGTGGAGGGAGTGGAGACCCATGAGCAGCTGGAGCTTCTGGAGGAGCTGGACGTGGACTATCTGCAGGGCTATTATTTCTCGAGGCCCGTGAGCAAGAACGAGCTGCTCGGCATCCTGCGCGTTACCGAACTGGCCCGCATGGAGGAGCAGCGCGCCCGTGCCGCCAGCGATGCGAAATCAAATTTCCTTGCCAATATGTCCCACGAGATCCGCACGCCGATCAATGCGATCCTCGGCATGAACGAGATGATCCTCCGGGAGAGCAAAAACAGCCGCATCCTGGAATACGCCCAGAACATCGAAGGGGCCGGCCGCACACTGGTCTCGCTCATCAACGATATCCTGGATTTTTCAAAGATCGAGTCGGGAAGCATGGAGATCATGGAATCCGAATACGACCTGAGCTCTGTGGTAAATGATGTAGTCAATATGATACAGGTGAAGGCGCGGGAGAAAAATCTGGACTTCATCATCCATGTGGATCCGGATCTGCCGGATGCCCTGTACGGTGACGGCATGCGTCTGCGGCAGATCATGGTGAACATCCTGAACAATGCCGTAAAATACACACAGAAGGGCAGCGTGACCCTGGAGGTGAACGGAGAGCTCTGCGGCAGGGACCAGCTGAAGCTTGTGGTGGCGGTTGCGGATACCGGTATCGGCATACGTGAAGAGGATATCGGAAAACTCTTTAACAAGTTCCAGCGTTTCGACGAGGGGATGAACCGCGCCATCGAAGGCAGCGGACTGGGACTGGCGATTACCTGGAACCTGCTGCAGATCATGAAGGGCGAGATCAGCGCGCGTTCGGTCTACGGCAAGGGTTCCACCTTTACGGTGATGCTGCCCCAGCGCATCGTGCGCAAGGACGCTATCGGGGATTTCCGCCGCAAATATCTGCGCAATGTCAAAGAGAGGGAGATCTACCATGAGAGTTTCCGGGCACCGGAAGCCTGCATCCTGGTGGTGGACGATACACCGGTGAACCATCTGGTGATCCGTGAACTGCTGAAAAAGACTAAGATACAGATCGATACGGCCATGAGCGGCAGGGAATGCCTGGAGATGGTGAGGAGACGGGGATATGACCTGATCTTCCTGGATTTCCGCATGCCGGAGATGGACGGGATCGAAACGCTGCACATCCTGCGCGGGATGGAGGAGCATCCCAACAGCAGCACGCCTGTGATCGCGCTCACGGCCAATGCCGTGGCGG
The DNA here is from genome assembly GCA_016282915.1 of Lachnospiraceae bacterium. Taxonomy (GTDB): domain Bacteria; phylum Bacillota; class Clostridia; order Lachnospirales; family Lachnospiraceae; genus NK4A136. The sequence continues at coordinate 46,827 of JAEELW010000105.1, forward strand.
GAGCAAGGGAACGTTTCCTCGGAGAAGGCTTCGACGAATACATGATCAAGCCCGTGGATGGACGAAAGCTCGAAGAGATGCTGCTTCGGTTCCTTCCGCCGGTGAAGATACAGCATGGTGGCGCTGAGGACGAAGAGGCGGAGGAGAACGCGGAAGCCGAAGACTGGATGAAGGAACTATCGGATATCGATTACCGGACAGGCCTGAAGAACTGCGGATCGGCCGATGGATACCGCAGCGTGCTGAAGATCTACTATGAGGGCATGCATGCCAAGGCAGACGAGATCGAGCGGCTGTATCGGAGCGCCGACTGGGAGAATTACACGATACAGGTGCATGCGCTGAAGAGCTCCTCCCGCGTGATCGGTGCGACGGAGCTGGGGGAGGAGGCCTGGACGCTGGAGCAGGCCGGCAATGCGCTGGATCTCGATACGATACGGGAAAAAACGGAAGCATTGCTGACCCATTACCGTTCCTATGAAAAAGTTCTGGCGGGACTTTTCGGGGAAGACAGCGAAGACGCCGCGGAAGAGGAACTGCCGGAGATCTCGGCAGCGGAATTAAAAGATGCTTATGAAACCATGAAAGATTTTGCAAATCTCTACGATTATGATAATATGTTATTTATACTTGATTCGTTAAAAGGCTACCGCCTGCCCGCTGAGGACAGGGAGAAGCTTCGGAACATACGCACCTGGGCGGAGAATTTCCAATGGGAAGAGATCGCCGGGATACTTGGCTGACGGAGGGAACAAATGGCAAATAAGGTATTATTGATCCGCCGGGAAGAGACCTTTCTGGTGAATACCATAAAAGCCCAGCTGAACAAGAACGGTTTTGAATTTATCGAGGCCGGAATGTTGCTGAAGGATATCACGCGGCATAAGGATGAAGTGACACTGATGGTGCTTTACGCAGATGATACCATCGGGGAATCGAGGGACACGCTGGTCTATATCAAGGACCTGCTCCTTGAGGAAGAGAAGGAGCTGATCGTAGCCGGCGGCCGCAATGAGCTGGAAGAGGTGGAAAAGATCATTCCGCGCGAGCTGATCGAAGGAGTATACGAACGACCTTTCGATATGCAGCGCATCATGGATCATATCGGTGACTTTCTTGATGACGAGCTCCTGCAGCAGCGCAAGAAGATGATACTCATCGTGGACGATGACCCGACCTACCTGAAGCTGATCAAGGAATGGCTGAAGGAGGATTACCGTGTGGGCATGGCCAGTTCCGGGATGCAGGCCATTACCTGGCTGGCAAATAACACGGCGGATCTGGTGCTCCTGGATTACGAAATGCCGACGATCAAAGGCTCGAAAGTGCTGGAGATGATGAAATCCGAGGCAAATTCCTCGACGATCCCCGTGATGTTCCTGACCGGTAAAAGTGATAAGGAAGCTATCATGGAAGTGCTGGCGTTAAAACCTGCGGGCTATCTCTTAAAGACCATAGACCGTAAAACACTGCTGGATACACTGGAGAAATTCTTTGTGGAGCAGAAGTATAAAAAGTAAGGAGGTAAACGGCTGTGTGGGAATATCTGAGAAATCTCTGTGAGCGTCTTGTAAACGGGCTGGGCGGAGTGATCGCGGCGATCCTGCTCCTGGTGCTGGCTTTTATCGTGAGCGCGATCGTGAAGGCGCTGATCACGGGCGCCCTGAAAAAGACGAAACTCCGCTATCTCAATCAGAACCAGGTAAACCCCGACGGCTCGCCGGCACTGTCCAGCGGCCAGGGCCTGATCAATTACATCGGCAAGCTGGTCTACCTTTGCGTATTCCTGCTTTTTGTACCCGGGATCTTTTCGACCCTGGGCGTCAATTCGGTGATGGAACCGCTGAACAGCCTGCTGCATACCGTATGGGGCTATGTGCCCAATATCCTCGCGGCGGGGATCGTGCTCGTGGTGGGCTCGCTCATCGCCAAGCTGGTCCGTGAGCTGCTGGTCCCCGTATTCCAGAAGATCCGCCTGGATAAGATCCAGGAAAAGGCCGGCATAGAAGTGGATAATGAGTCGAAGCTTTCGGTCACGCTGGCCTATATCATTTATGTACTGATCATGATCCCCGTGGTGATCGTATCCCTGCAGGCGCTGAACATCACCGCCGTTTCCCAGCCCGCCGTGGAGATGCTGGGCGTTGTCTTCAGCTTTATCCCGCAGCTGGTCATCGCCATCGTGCTGATCTGGGTCGGCGTGCTGATCGGCAAATACACCGGCCGCATCGTAGCGAAGCTCATCGCTTCGGCCGGCGCGGATGCAAAGATACGCGAACTGGCGGGAGAGAAGTCGAAGGATTTCCGTTTTTCCAAAACCGTCGGTACCGTGGTGACCGTGGTCCTGGATATCTTCTTCATCGTTGAGGGAATGAACGTGCTCAATCTGTCCGTGCTCACGGGCGTGGGCAGCCGGGTCATCTCCTATATGCCCAGCGTCCTGGCAAGCGTGCTGATCCTTGCCTGTGCATTCCTGATGCTGGCTGCAGTGGAGAAAGCGCTGAAAAAGAGCGGACTGGAACAGTATACTATCTTCTCCCGTGCGGCGATCCTCATCCTGGCGGCCTTTATGGTACTGAATCAGCTGGGTATCGCAGCGACCATCGTCAATACGGCGTTTGTGATCATCCTGGCAGCCGTCGGTGTTGCCTTTGCGGTGGCCTTCGGGATCGGCGGGCGCAAGTTTGCTGCCGATACACTGGAAAAGCTGGAAAAGCGCGGAGCGGAGAGCGGAGAGAATACAGCAGCAGCGGAGAAAGCGGAGGAGAAGCCCGCCGTCGCAGCGGAAGTAAAGGAAGAAAAAGCGGAGAAGGCGGAGGAGAAGCCCGCCGCCGCAGCGGAAGTAAAGGAAGAAAAAACGGATGTGCCGGGTGAAAAGCCCGCCGCCGGGGAGAGTGCGGCAGAAGCTGCAGCAGACGAAAAAACTCCCGGAGATGAAAAGAAATAAATGAGAAATAAAGAGGAAAAGAAATGTCAGGCCTGTTAAACAAAGCGGAGCGAAAGCTCGGAAAATATGCAATACCCCATCTGCCTCTGGTAATGCTGATCATTTACGCCATAGGCTATCTGATGGAAAAGATCAATCCGGAGATCATCCTGTATCTGTCACTCAATCCTTATGCGATACTTCACGGCGAAGTATGGAGGATCATTTCCTGGGTGCTGATCCCGCCGGAATCGGACAATCTGTTCCTGGTTCTGATCATGCTGTATTTTTATTATTCGATCGGGACTACGCTGGAGCGGACCTGGGGGAATTTCTATTTCAACCTTTATATTTTCTCGGGTATCCTGTTTACGGTGCTGGGAGCCTTCTGCTTTTACGGCTATGTCATGCTCTTTGGCGGCGGTGCGGAGGCGCTGGCTCTGGAGCAGCTGACCCTCGGCAGCGGGAACGCCGTTCCGGGAGGAAGCGTGCTCTTTGCCTATTCATCGCTGATGTTTTCCACCTATTACATCAACATGTCCATATTCCTTGCTTTTGCGGCGACCTATCCGGACATGCAGGTGCTTCTGATGTTCATCATTCCGATCAAGGTCAAGGTCCTGGGTGTGATCTATGCCATCTTCCTTGTGTATGAAGCCTGGGAGATGGGCGTGACGGGGCTTTTTGTGATCGGTGCATCGCTCTTAAACTTCCTGGTCTTCTTCCTGATGACAAGGAAGCGTCTGCGCCGCAGTCCGCAGATGCGGGCGCGCCAGCGGGCCTACAGGAGAGAAGTGCATGAGAGTATGAATACGAGGACCATCGCTAGACACAAATGCGCGATCTGCGGAAGGACCAGTGAAGAATATCCGGATCTGGAATTCCGTTTCTGCTCAAAATGTGAGGGGAATTATGAGTACTGCCAGGATCATCTCTTCTCCCACAAGCATATCGTGAGGAACGAAAAGTGAAAGAACAGGAATTTCTGGAAAAGCTGCGCACGCTGAAAGAAACGGCCGTGCTGCAGGGCGGATATGTTGAGGAAGCGCAGATCGGGGAAAGCTTCCCGGGCCTGGATGAAAAGCAGAAAGCGCTGCTTTCTGCGTATTTTAAGGAAAACCACATCGGCATCGGCAAAGCGCTTCCGGAGGAGGAGCTGCTTTCTCCCGAGGAAGGGGAGCTCTTCCGCATCTATATGGATGAGCTGGAAGAAATGGAGGAGATCGACGAGTCGCTGAAACGTGTGCTGGTCATGAACGCACTGGCCGGGGACCGGACGGCACGGGAGAAACTGACGGGTTCCTATCTGCGTTCCGTGGTGGATATGGCAAGGCTTTATACCGGACAGGGTGTGGAGCTGGGAGACCTGATCGGCGAAGGTAATGTGGCACTGACCGCAGCCATGAGCATGCTCGAGAGCATTGAGACGCCGGATGACTGCGACGCGATGGTGTCCCGCAGCGTGATGAACGCGATGGAAGAACTGATCCGCGCGGAAAATGAGGAGACGGAGGCTTTCGAGCGCTCCATGCTCCTGGTGATGCGCGTGATGGGAAAGGCAAAGGAACTTTCGGAGGAGCTGCGCCGTAAGGTATCGGTGGCAGAGCTTCTGGACGAGGGCGATATGAGCGAGGAAGAACTGCGTCACGCCCTGCGTCTTTCGAAGGATCTGCAGGAATATATCGCATTATGAACGAAGACGATTATAAATTTGTATTGCAGGATCTGCGCGAAACCTGCATCGGCGCCCGATACAGCTACGAAGAACTGATGGGCGCGGAGCGCGTACCCTTTAAATTCCAGACGATCATCGAAAGGCTGATCCTTCCGGTCGCCGATGCGTCCCAGACCATCGGCGGGCATCTGCTTGCGATCACGCCGAAGGATCCGTGCTACCGCATCTACGACAGTCTGAAGGCGGCGGTACGTTACTTCGTACCGAAGCCCGGCGGGGGTTTTAAGGAGAAAAAGGCAAAGCTTTCGGCTTTTGTGAAGAGCACAGACCGCGAGCTGGAGGGGATGCTGATCCAGGAAGTGATCATCTCCAACCTGGCCCTGATGGGCTTTAAGCTCTGAGAAAGACATTCCGGGAAGCAGCTAAGCTGACGGGAAAAAGATAAACGATCAGGAGGACAGTAAATGAAGGCAGAAAATCTTCAGGCCTACAGTATCATCGAACAGCATCATTCCGCGGATCTTAAGAGTGAGGCGTATCTTCTGGAGCATAAGAAGAGCGGAGCGCGTATCCTCGTGCTTGAAAACGACGACGAGAACAAGGTGTTCTATATCGGTTTCCGTACGCCGCCGAAGGATTCCACGGGCGTGGCGCATATCCTGGAGCATTCGGTGCTCTGCGGCTCCGAGGCGTTCCCGCTGAAGGATCCCTTTGTGGAGCTGGCCAAGGGCAGCCTCAACACCTTTCTCAATGCGATGACCTACCCCGACAAGACGGTCTACCCCGTGGCTTCCTGCAACGATCAGGACTTCAAAAATCTGATGCATGTGTATATGGATGCGGTGTTCCATCCCAATATCTACCGGGAGGAAAAGATCTTTAGGCAGGAAGGCTGGCATTACGAGACCGATGAGGACGACAATATCGTCATCAACGGCGTGGTCTATAACGAGATGAAGGGCGCCTTTTCCTCGCCGGATGATGTGCTGAGCCGGGAGACCTTTTCCTCGCTTTATCCGGATACGACCTACGGCGTGGAGAGCGGCGGCGATCCCGCGGATATCCCGAAGCTGAGATATGAGGATTTCCTGGATTTTCACCGCCGTTATTATCATCCCGTCAATTCCTATATCTATCTGTACGGTAATGCGGATATGGAGGAGCGTCTCCGCTGGCTGGACGAAAACTATCTGTCGGCTTATGAGAAGATCAGCGTCGATTCGATGCCCGGGATGCAGAAGCCTTTTGATGAGGTAAAGGAGATCCGCAGGGAGTATCCGATCCCCGCCGACGATAAGGGCGAAAAGCAGACCTATCTGAGCTACAATGCGACCATAGGTACCGTGGATGATCCCGAACTTTATATCGCTTTCCAGATGATCGACTATGCGCTGGTGACCGCGGAGGGAACGCCGCTCCGCAAGGCGCTGCTGCAGGCCGAGATCGGGACCGAGATCTTTTCCGTTTATGAAAACGGGATACGGCAGCCCTTCTTCAGCATCGTGGCGAAGAATGCGGAGGAGGCGGATAAGGAGCGCTTTGTGAGCGTCATCCGCGAGACACTGGAGCAGGTCGTAAAGGAAGGCTTTGACGAAAATGCACTGATGGCCTGCGTCAACGGCATGGAGTTCCGTTTCCGCGAAGGGGATACGGGGCGTTATCCGAAGGGACTGCTCTACGGCCTGAAAGCCCTGGACAGCTGGCTCTATGATGATAAGAAGCCGCTGATCCACCTGGAATCCCTTGCGATCTTTGCAAAGCTCCGGGAGAGGATCGGCAGCAGCTATTATACGGAGCTGGTGAAGAAATATCTTCTGGACAATACCCACTGCACTGTGCTGGTGCTGGCGCCTTCGGCGGGCCTCACCGCCAAACGCGATGCGGAACTGGCCGGCAGCCTGCAGAAATATAAAGACAGCCTTACTGCGGAAGGCTTTGAAAGGCTCAAAAAGGATGCAGAAGAGCTGAAAGCCTATCAGGCAGCGGAGGACGATGAAGAGGCAAAGGCCTGTCTGCCCCTGCTGAAGCGTTCCGACCTGCGCAGGGACATCCTGCCGATCATCAACGAGGAGATCAGGCTGGAACCCTATCCCGGACTTTTCCATGAGGTGGAGACCAACGGGATCCTTTACCTGTATCTGCTCTTTGGACTGGACGGTCTGCCGCGGGCGCTCTATCCTTATCTGGGTCTGCTCTTAAGAGTATTTGCGGCGATGGATACCGATAATTACAGTTATGAACAGCTGGGGTATGAGATCGACAAGAACACCGGCAATATCACGATGGGGACGCTCGCAGCCTATCCGGTCAGTAAGGATCCGGATTACAAGACCTATGTCACGATCAATATGAGCTGTCTGCGTTCGGCGATCCCCGTGGGTACGGAGCTGATCAATGAAGTGATGCTCCATACGCGTCTGGAGGATAAGGCGCGTCTGAAGGAGATCATCGCCGAGTGCCGTTCGCGCATTGCGGGTTCGATGATGAGCAGCGGCCATACCGTGGCGGCATCCCGGGCCATGTCCTACATCTCCGAATTCGGCCTGCTCAAGGAACTGAGCGGCGGCATGGATTTCTTCCGCTTTATCGAGGATGCGGAAGAGCATTTTGATGAAAGGGCGGACGAGATCATCGCAGGACTGAAGAAGCTGATGCGTTTTATCTTCCGCAGCGACAATCTCCTGATCGATGTGACGGGGACGCGCGCGGAGCTGGATGCGCTCCGTCCGCATATCGCAAAGATGACCGAAGGCCTTTACGACGGCGAGGTGGAGAAAGAGGAAGTGAAGCTCGTTCCCGAAAAGAAGAACGAAGGCTTTACCTATCCCGGACAGGTACAGTATGTCTGCCGCGCCGGCAGTTATGCCAAAGGCGGCCTTGAATACACCGGCGCACTGAATGTGCTCCGGACGATCCTTTCCTACGGTTATCTCTGGAACGAGGTGCGTGTCAAAGGCGGCGCTTACGGCTGCATGACCCGTTTCATGGCCCACGGGGAAGGCTATTTCGTCTCTTACCGTGATCCTCATTTGAAGAACACCGTCGGGATCTTTGAGAAGGTGGCGCAGAATATCCGTGAGTTTACCGCATCCGAAAAGGACATGACCCGCTATATCATCGGTACCTTAAGCGACCTGGATACACCGCTGTCGCCGCGGGCAAAGGGAACACGTTCGCAGCAGATCTGGCTGGAGGGTGAAAGCAGGGAGCATCTTCAGATGTACCGCGATCAGGTGCTCGATGCGGATCAGGAGTCGATCCGCGCCCTGGCGGAATATGTGGAGGCGTTTATCTCCGACGGCGCTCTGTGCGTGGTCGGCAACGAAGAAAAGCTGAAGGCGGAGAGCGGGATGTTCGGAACCGTGCTTCCGCTGCTTACACAAAGGTGAGCTTATGGAAGAAGGAAAGAAATCCGGTTTCTGCGCGCTGATCGGGCGTCCCAATGTGGGAAAGTCCACTTTGATGAACCGTCTGATCGGCCAGAAGATCGCGATCACCTCGCCGCGTCCGCAGACGACGCGCATGCGCATACGCACGGTGCTGAACGATGAGCGCGGACAGGTCGTCTTTGTGGATACGCCGGGTATCCATGAGTCCAAGAACCGTCTGGGGGACTATATGCTCTCGGCGGTACAGAAGAGCTTAAAGGAGGCGGATCTGATCCTCTGGCTGGTAGAGCCGAGGCGCAGCGTTTCCGAAAAGGACAGGGATATCGCCGAACAGCTCGGCGCTCTGAAAGTGCCCTGCATCCTGGTGATCAACAAGACGGATACGATCCCGCCGGCAGAACAGCTTCCGGTGATCGCCGCCTATAAGGAGCTCTGTGCTTTTACGGACATCGTGCCGTTGTCCGCCCTGAAGGGCGATAATGTGGATGTGCTGACCGACTGTATCTTCCGGGCGCTTCCGGTGGGACCCTACTATTTCGGTGAGGATGAAGTGACCGACCAGACCCAGCGTTCCATCGCGGCGGAACTGATCCGCGAAAAAGCCCTGCGCCTTCTGGATAAGGAGGTTCCCCACGGGATCGCGGTCGTTATAGAACGCTTCGAATACCGCCGGCGCAGCGGCGGGGGCATTTACGATATCGATGCCACCATCATCTGCGAGAAGGCTTCCCATAAGGGGATCATCATCGGCAAGGGCGGTGCGATGCTGAAAAAGATCGGTGAGCAGGCGCGGGCCGGGATCGAGGATATGACCGGCGAACAGGTCAATCTGAAACTCTGGGTCAAGCCGAAGGAAAACTGGCGGGACAGCGATTTCCTGATCGCCAATTTCGGATACCGGAAAGAGGATCAGTAAGTTGCAGGAAACGATATGGACGCCGGGGATGGTGCTGCGCACCGCGCCGGCTAACGAATATGACAGGCGCCTGGTGATCCTGTCCCGGGATCACGGAAGGATCACGGCTTTTGCCAAGGGGGCCAGGCGGCAGACCAATCATCTGCTCGCCGCCACGGATCTTTTTGTCTTTGCCGATTTCCGGCTTTTCCCGGGACGTAACGCCTATTCTCTCGTAGACGCCTCCGTGAAGAATTTTTTTGCGGAGCTGCGGAAGGATTTTGAGGCGGTCAGTCTCGGCATGTATTTCCTTGAGATGGCGGAATATTTTACCCGTGAGGAAAATGACGAGAGAGAGCTGCTGGCGCTTCTGTACCAGAGCTGCCGCGCACTGACGCATCCGGCATACGGCAAGAAGCTGCTGCGCGCGGTATTTGAACTGAAATGCGCGATGCTCGAAGGGAGTTTTCACCGTGGGGATTATGCGGAGGGCTATTCCTCGACGGCTCTGTATACCCTGGATTTTCTGCTCAAAACGCCAGCCGAAAAGCTTTTTACCTTCCGCGTGGAGGATGCGGTGACCGAGGAGCTGCTCTCCATCGCCGCCAGGGAGAGAAAGGTATACGGCGACGGGCATATCTTCAAGAGCGAAGAGTTTCTGTAGGGAGCGGAGGCAGGCTTTATTTTTTTTGTCATTTATGCTATAATCTTTCATCAGATATTCCTTCAGGGAGGAAAAACAGATGAAAGAGATCAAAGATTATATACGCACGATACCGGATTTCCCGCAGAAGGGTGTGCAGTTTCGGGATATCACGACGCTGATCCAGGATGCGGACGGCCTGAAACTGGCTGTCGATACCATGTGCGATATGGTAAAGGATCTGGACTATGATGTGATCGCCGGTGCCGAATCGAGGGGTTTTGTGTTCGGCGCACCTATGGCGTATAAGGAGCACAAGCCCTTTGTGCTGATCCGTAAAAAGGGAAAGCTGCCCGGAGAGACCGTTTCGCAGGCGTACGACCTGGAATACGGCAGCACCGAGATCGAGATGCATACCGGCAGTTTTGAGAAGGGTGCGCGGGTACTGCTCGTTGACGACCTGATCGCTACCGGCGGCACCACGGAGGCGATGATACGTCTGGTGGAAAAGCTGGGCGGCGTGATCGCCGGCGTCTGTGTACTGATCGAGCTTCCGGATCTGAAGGGAAGAGAAAAGATCGCGGGCTACCGTCTGGACAGCGCGGTATCTTTTGAAGGAGACTGATGGGGAACGAAACTGAAAATACAAGTTCAGAATCCAGGGAAAAACTCCTGAAGCGCGTTACCGTCACGGCTCCGCTGGGAGCGGCGGCACCGGTGAAGGCCAGCCAGGCGGCACCGGATGTGACGGACGAGCATGTTGCGGTGGTCATCGATGACGGCCGCATAGAGGATATTGCCGAATTCCAGTCCCCCGAGGATCTTTATAAAGAGCTGATCGAGCGTGTGCGCCGCTATCATCCTTCCGATGACATCTCTCTGATCGAGAAGGCGTATGAGACCGCGAGCCGTCTGCATAAGGATCAGAAGCGCAAATCCGGGGAACCCTATATCATCCACCCGATCTGTGTTGCGATCATCCTTGCCGATATGGAGATGGACAAGGAGACCATCGCCGCGGGTATCCTGCATGATGTGGTGGAAGATACGGTGATGACCGGCGAAGAGCTGACCGAGCTCTTCGGCGAGGATGTGGCCCTTCTGGTGGACGGCGTGACCAAGCTGTCCCAGATCCAGTATTCCTCGGACAAGCTGGATGTGCAGGCCGAGAACCTGCGCAAGATGTTCCTGGCTATGGCAAAGGATATCCGCGTCATCATGATCAAGCTGGCCGACCGTCTGCACAATATGCGTACGCTTTCGCATATGCGCCCGGAGAAGCAGCAGGAGAAGGCGCGTGAGACCATCGATATCTATGCGCCCATCGCACAGCGTCTCGGTATCTCCAAGATCAAGGTGGAGCTGGAGGATCTGTGCCTGAAATATCTGGAGCCGGAAGCCTACCAGAGCCTGGCGCGACAGATTGACGAGCGCAAATCCGTTCGTGAGCAGTACGTGCAGGATATCGTGGATGAGGTGCGCAAGCATATCAAGAACGCCGGGATCGAGGCGAGGATCGACGGCCGCGTCAAGCATTTCTTCAGTATCTACAAGAAGATGAAGAACCAGGACAAGACCATCGACCAGATCTACGACCTCTTTGCGGTGCGTATCATCGTGGCTTCGGTCAAGGACTGCTATGCGGCGCTGGGCGTGATCCACGAGATCTACAAGCCTATCCCGGGGCGCTTTAAGGATTACATCGCCGTGCCGAAGGAGAATATGTACCAGTCCCTGCACACGACGCTGATCGGGCAGAACGGCGTGCCTTTCGAGATACAGATCCGTACCTACGAGATGCACCGCACCGCCGAATACGGTATCGCGGCGCACTGGAAATACAAGGAAGCCTCCGACGGGAAGAAACCCGAGCTGCAGGAGGAAGAGAAACTTGCCTGGCTGCGCCAGATCCTGGAGTGGCAGCGGGATATGTCGGACAACAAGGAGTTCATGAACATCTTAAAGAGCGATCTGGACCTCTTTTCCGACAGCGTATACTGTTTTACCCCGACCGGGGATGTGAAGAACCTGCCGGCCGGATCCACGCCCATCGATTTTGCCTACAGCATCCATTCGGCGGTGGGCAACAAGATGATCGGGGCGCGCGTCAACGGGAAGCTGGTGACGATCAACTACGAGATCAAGAACGGGGACTGTATCGAGATCCTCACCTCCCAGAATTCCAAGGGGCCCAGCCGTGACTGGCTTGCCCTGGTGAAGTCGACCACGGCCCGCAGCAAGATCAACCAGTGGTTCAAGAATGAATTCAAGGAAGATAATATCCTCCGCGGCAAGGAGCTTCTGAGCAATTACTGCAGGACCAAGGGGATCGAGCTTTCGTCCCTGATGAAGCCCGCCTGGCAGGAAGTGCTCCTGCGTAAATACGGCTTCCGCGACTGGGAGAATCTGGTGGCTGCCGTCGGGCACGGCGCGCTGAAGGAAGGCCAGATCATCAACAAGATCCTTGAGCTGAGCGAGACCGAGAACCGGCGCATCCCCACGAACGAGGAAGTGCTGGCGGATATAAAGAAAAACGCGGAAGAGACGAGACCCGCGCCGCAGATGCTGCCCCGCGGCAGCAGCGCCGGCATTGTCGTAAAGGGGCTGCGCGACATCGCGGTGCGTTTCCCGAAGTGCTGCAATCCGCTGCCCGGAGACGAGATCGTCGGTTTTGTCACCCGCGGAAAGGGCGTGACGATCCACAGGACCGACTGCACCAATGTGCTTTTGCTTCCGGAGGTGGAGCGTGAGCGTCTGGTGGAAGCCGAATGGGGAAGCGACGAGCCCGAAGAAGGAAAACGCTATACCGTGGGCGTCACGATGTTTGCCAACAACCGTCCGGGTCTGCTGGCGGATATCTCACGTACCATGACCGACAAGAACATCGATATCCTGAGCCTTTCGACCAAGGTGAGCAAGCAGGGAACGGCTACGCTTTCCATGAGCTTTGAAACGGCGGGGCGTGAGGAGTTTGACCGCATCGTGGAGCGCCTGCGCAGCATACCGGATGTGCTGGAGATCGAGCGTAATTCCAGCGGCTGAGCCTGTGTTCTTCCGTAAGGGACAGCGCTCACAGGGCGGATATGAGCGGTAAAAGCGTTACTGTCACGGCAAAGGGCTGTGGCAGTAACTTTGTATGAGGGCAAAACCCGGGAGTATGTGGTGATCACAGAGGTGGAAAAATGGCGGATGTAAAGATCGGAAAGATCTGTCTGGGACAGATGCAGACCAACTGTTATTTTGTATATCGCG
>JAEELW010000106.1 GCA_016282915.1 Lachnospiraceae bacterium
ATATTTCCAAGCCGATTATTTATATTTCTTACTTCCTGAAAAAGAACCAGATAGAATACTATGACCGTATTTCAGAAGTAAGAAGAAGCGGTAATTATGAGCAGTGGGTGGGATTCTTCCTTGAAGCGGTATCTGCGGCGGCCAAGGATTCCCTGGCTACAATCGAAAAACTGTCTGCACTCCATGAGAGCAATGTCCGCAGACTTCCGGTTACCTCAAGAAAAAATGATAATGTGAGAAGAGTTTTCGATTATATAGAGCAGTATCCCATCATTGATATCAAAAGAACGGCGGCTGATCTCGGAGTAAGTTACAACACAGTATCGGCTGCTGTTGGGAAACTGGTTCAGGCAGGCATTTTGAAGGAGACGACCAATGCGTCGCGCAACAGAGTGTTCTCTTATGAAGAGTATCTGAATATCCTGCGAAAGGACACATAAGAATCTAAATGCACCCGGAAGTGAATACTCCCCGGCGCCGGCTTCTGCCGGAGTTTTCCTCTTGACATGTAGTCAATGACTACGTATAATATAGGCAGAAGGACACGCATTGACTACGTGACAGGTGATATATATGAAAACGAGAATATATAACATCGAAGGACTCGAAATTGAAGTCGAAGATTTTGATAACGCGGATGGTAAGGACGCTGAACGGCGTCGCCTGGCTTTATACTTCAAGATGATCAGGGAGAAATCTGGCATGAGCAGAACTGATTTTTCCGCTTGGCTGGGAGTCCCTTATCGCACTATGCAGGAGTGGGAGCTTGGTCGAAGAGCAATGCCGGAATATGTTCTTCGTTTGATTGCCTACAAGGTGATGAATGAACTGCGTGCGGGAAAGATTGGTTAGTATAAGGATGGTGTATTTTACAGCTGATATGCATTTCGGTCATGGAGCCATAATCAGGATGCAGAATCGTCCGTTTGCATCGGTTGAAGAGATGGACCGGGTCCTGCTGCAGAATTTCAATTCCGTAGTTCATGAGAAAGATACAGTTTATATTCTCGGAGATATCTGCCATCATATGAAAATCGAGGATGCGGGCGCCCTTATCCGGAAGATGAATGGAAGGAAGTATCTGATAACCGGGAACCATGATAAGAAATATGATCCGAGACTCTTTGATGGTGTTCAGGATTTTATGAAAATCTCTATAGACGGACATAGTTTTGCATTAATGCACTATCCGATGCTGTCCTGGCCGAAGATGAATAGCGGGGGATACCAGCTACACGGTCATATTCATGCCCGTATGGATTATAACGAATCGAACCGTGCGGAGGGAATCCGACGCTATGATGTCGGAGTGGATGCCAATAACTTCTTCCCGGTTTCAGTGAAGCAGATAATAGATTTCTTTGGAAACTAGGTGAGTGTAGATGATTGCAACGTTATATGAGCCGTTCCGACACTGGTCGGAAGGAGGCAGCATATATATACTTTCGGATTTGCACTTTGCCGACAGTGACTGTAAGCTGATGGACCCAGATTGGATTACTCCGGAAGAACAACTTGACATAATTAATGGTATGGTAGGCAAAGGGGACACATTTATCTGCCTTGGTGATGTTGGTGATCCGAAGTATGTATCGTTAATCAAGGCACGCAGAAAGATTTTACTACTCGGAAACCACGATGCGCGAGGAACATACAAAGATTTGTTCAGTGAGGTTTATGCCGGACCGTTATTTATATCAGAGAAGATTCTTCTGTCACACGAGCCTGTTTATGGACTTCCCTGGTGCCTGAACATACACGGACATGATCATAACAATATGGAAGCGTATAAAGAGGGTTGCAAGCATATTAATCTTGCGGCGAATATATGCGGATATACGCCCATAAACCTTGGCAAGATTATAAAGGATGGCATATTGTCAGATATTGTGAGTATTCATCGCATGACAATAGACCTTGCGGTGGAAAGGAAGCTAAAAAGAGGAAATCGTCGGTAGACGGTTAGCTCATTGGTTGACAAAATATAGTCGCATCCTTGACCTAGGGCAGCTATTTTTGTGTTTTATTGATGCTTTTGACTGATTAACGCAAGTCAACGAAAAAGACGCCATAAACGGCGTCTTTTTCGTTGCGCGCAAACTCTATGCGCTACAATAAATGAACACAGCGGAAAAGTCTCATTCTCCCTGTTATGAAGCAATCAGCTCCCAGCGCGAAGAATGCAGAATGGAACAAAAAAAGCATCCGCACTTGACGAGATGTATACCTTGTAGGGCAATAAAAATGGCGAGGTATTTCCCCGCCGACGATGGACCAAGGTCTTTGCAGAAGACTATTTTGACGATGCTGATATATTGATGGATTACTTGAAAAGTGGTAGAGCGGATACCTTGAAAGAGGCCTTAAACCTTTTGGAAAACGAAAACCATCAGGAACGGTTGCTTGAAATGCAGGCCGCACACAATGCGCAAATGGAAAGAGAAGCAAGGGCTCAGTCCCGGGCATTGGAGCAACAGGCGCAAGCGGCTCAGTTAGAAGCTGCGGCAGCGCAGGAACAGGCTCGGGCGCAACAATCTGCACTTCAGGCTCAAAAAGAAGCGGCACGGGATCAGGCACGGGCGGCTCAGCAACAAGCTTATGCCAATAGAGGTTCTTCCGCGCAGTGTTCAAACTGTTTGAATAGAAATGGCTGCACCTATAAAGGAAATCCGCCAAAGAATTGTGGTGCTTTCAGGTCAAGGTATTGATAGAGTAATAACCCTACCCCATTACCCCGGTCATACCAATTTATGACCGGGGTCACTTTTTCTTACGTGCGTTTTGCTGTACACTAAAACCATCAAGGAAAGCACAAGGAGAATCGGTGATATGAAGAATGAGATGAAGAGATTAGGAAAGATCATTGCGCTGATGCTGTTGGTGGTGGCGGCCGCGGTAGCGGCCGTGGGGTGCGGAGTG
>JAEELW010000107.1 GCA_016282915.1 Lachnospiraceae bacterium
TCCCATCGTAGCAGTTACAGCAAATGCCTTTGAAGAGGACCGCCAGATTGCAATGGAGACCGGTATGAACGGACATCTTGCAAAACCGTATGATGTTCCGGAAATTATGAAAACACTAAAAGAATTGTTGGGATGATGACAAATCTTGCTAATGTTTGTCGGGATGAACGATAGAGCGTTATCTCGCAAGATAATCGCACTAAGACACTCTATTGCATTGGTGGTATAGATGACGGTTCTGACGACAGAAAACTCAAAAATCGAGTTATTCTACTGATATCGATACACTCCCATAAGTTTAGCACCACCCCGAACATAGCAAAGTAGTACTGTCTCCATAGCAACCTATGCTTCACTATGGTTTATAGATATTATTTATATGTTATATCATTATCATCATTTTCAAAATCCTAGAATCTAGGTCTGGAGTTTCTTTCGGAAAAGTTGCATTTTCAAGATACTTCAACAACAGGAAAGGGCCGTCCTGTTAGGCAGCCCTCCCTTCAATTCTCCTCTATTATAATCCGCTCTCTTTTGTAGGAATATATTCCAGTTTAATGCTATCTGGGGGGTGCGGACAAAATCCTGGACACTTTGACATCTAAAAATGCTTATGCCAAGAGGTCACATTTATACGAAAGATCAGATTATCACCGCACTCACTTTGTATAACAAACTACAATCTATGCCTACGACTTCAAGGCAGATCATCACATGATCATCACCAGGCACGATCTCTTTCTCCCATAAATATCGGCACTCAATGTTCATGAAACATTCAGCGGCCATCGGCGCTTCTATCTATGAAGCTTTCTCAACGGTAAGCCCTGATGAAGTTATCTCATCCGTCTCGAACCGGTTGTTCTGTATCGTCTTCATGCAGTCTTTGTACAGATCAGAAGACATGAAATTCAGTACTGCTGCCTTCTTTTCATTCAGGCTCCGGTAAAGATGTCCGCACTTATTCACGCTGCACAGGATCACGTAATACCCGCTTCCGTGATTCGCACTCGTAAACCCTGCCCATGACTGCATCGTGGCATTCACAGAATACCATACCACACTTCAGATGTCTAATCTTTAAGGCCCCCTAAAATAATATCGCATTGCAACTTATACCTGCTTTTGGTGCATTTTATTTCCAAAGTATTGCCGAAAGCTTTTTTATGAGATATGGTACATAACGAAAGGAGGCAGCAAATGAAGATACGTATTTCAGTTTCAGAAGAAAAACGCCGTGACGTTACAGACTTTATGCATGCGCACGGCATTGAGACCGGCGAGGACGCCGATTTTATCCTGACTGAATCAGATCGTTTCCCGGCTTTTTTGTCAGTGCGCAATGACAAAAAAGAACATGTAGAGCTGTCGATCAGTAAAGTCTGCTATATAGAGGCTTATGGCAAGGATATTGAGATACATACGGATGAGGGTGTTTTCCTTTCACAGGAACGAATGTATCAATTGGAAGAGCTGCTGAATCCGCAGTCTTTTCTGAGAATAAGTAAATCAGTCATCGTCGCAAAAAGGCATATTAGAAAAATACGCCCCTCCCTGTCCATGAAGTTCATACTTACTTTATCGGACGGTACCATAGTCGACGTCACAAGAAGTTATTACAGCGATTTCAAAAGATCATTCAACATTTAACAGGAGGTTATAAAATGAAAAGCTTTTCAGGTATTCTTATACTGATGATAATTGCGGCGGTACTTATCATCGTGATCAGTATAATCCTCTACAACCGTAGACTTGATAAGATCACAAAAGGTGAATTACACGATACTCATAATCCCGTCCCTGAACCCAAGACCACAGCAGTAGCGCTTTACAGGATTATACTGTTAGTGATCACCGCCATTTCGCTGATATCCATAAGTACGATGTCCGGAATGCTCATGTCCCTTCAAAATACCGTCGGCAGTCTGGAAAACTCCCAGAACAGCCTGAATTATGAGCTCTCTTCATTACGAACAATGCTGGAAGAACAGTCCAGCCTCATCGCTTCGTCCGACTGGACATATGAAAATACGGATTATGATGCCATGACTACCGATATCGTATACTCGGCAGATCTGAAAAGCTTCTCCGATGATACCGAAGTTACCCTGTATGTCAAAGGAGACGCCGTCCCCCTTCAACGCTCCGCACAGACTGCGGGCAGATACAGCGGGACGTTCAAAGCAGGGTTATTTGACAGCCTAATGAATGCCAGACTCGTCATCAGGACCGCAGGGATCTCTTCCACGGAGAATATTGACCTGGCCGAGTCGCTTGCCTGGGATTTCTTTCCCTTCCCCGCGATGTCCAGCCGCTTTTCTTCGCAGCGCCGTGCAAACGGCAGTATAGAATATGAAGGTGCATATACGCTCATCCCGGATGAGAATAACACGAATCCAAACATGCCCGGGATAAAAAAAGTAACGGTTACCTATATCAACTCCGGCAGTGAATTAAAAACCATAGATATCACCAAAGAGGCTCTCTCGGGAGAGGAGATCTCCTTAGAACCGGGACTTGAGGTCGAGGACTACCTTCTGGGACGTTTTGAGATAACTCTGGATAACGGCTATCATCTGATCGATAATACCGTGATGGTGTTTGAATCAGGTACAGATACACAAAGTCTGAGCGGGACCTACATCACCGATCCCGAAGGAAATACCGTCTGGGAAAACCCTAAAAACTGAAAAGTCAAACAGAGCCGTCGCACCAAATGATGCGGCGGCTCCGTCTGCGATCACAAAACATAGATCTTTTCCCGGAACTCCTTTTCCGCAGACTTGTACTCGTCCTCTGAAAAAGTGCCGTTCTCACGGATCGTCTTCAGGTATGTTTCACATACTTCCTCCGCCTTCTCCTTTTCCCCGGCCCGCAGATAAGCGCTCATCTTGTTAAAGTTAAACTTATGCGACACCCACGGAAGGCGCTCTGTGGAAAACTCCGGCACGGAGGCATATGCTTTCAGGACAGCTTCGCTCCAATCGCAGATTTTCAGGGCCTCCTCCAGTGTACCGAAAAAACAGTAATGCGTCGTCATCGCCTTGATATGCCCTGCCAGCAGATCGAACACCAGCCTGTTAAATTCCGGATAGCTGTCCCTGGCGGCATCAAATCCCTTTTCAAAAAAGATCAGCGACTGATTCATTTCTTCCCGGATACAGTGTCCTTCCAGGGAAGGGAGAACATTCACATGTTCCCTGGCATTATCATAATCCTTCATATGGATGTAGATCCACGCCAGTGCATAATGTGCCTTGTTGACCTTCTTGCCATCATTACAATATCGAATGATATTAAGACCTTTTCGTATCCCATCCTTAAGGATAGAGCCGGCGCGTTCCGGCGCATCTTTCAGCAGTCCCTGCATGTCGATATAGTAGCTGAGCCCCGCGATCCGCTGAACATATTTCAGCACCACATCGTAATTCATGGGGTTTTTGTCCACTTCCTCAGCCAGATACTCGCAGACTTTCAGTTCTCCCATCCCCGGATCCGAAACATCCTCAAGCTCTGCGATCTTTTCAAAGATCCTCTTTGCAACGCTTTCATCCTGACTCTGCAACTGATACCCCAGCAATGCATCCGTTGTGATGCCCAGTATCTGCGCGATCGGCACGATCATCGAAACATCCGGCAATCCCGCCTCCGACTCCCAACGGCTGACCGCCTGCGGTGTTACCCCAAGCATCCCTGCCAGTTCTTCCTGTGTATATCCCTTATTCTTTCTGAAATTCTTTATATTTGCTCCAAGATGGTTTTCCATAGCATTCTCCTTTCCGACCGTCTTTATTCCATGATCCTTTGCTACCCGGAAAAATGTCTGCAGATCCATTTCCTGTCATTATAATACTATCCGGATATCAAAAATACAAACAACGGAAACTTGAGAAAAAAACAAGGATTAACCCCTCGACAATTCCGGCATGGGGATCGTGTCGCCGTGTCTTTCGATCTCCTCTCCAACGGCCAGAAGCTTCTGCATGTCCGTGCCAAAAAGGATCACGCTGCTCGGGAGTCCGTTTTCCGCCGCCACCGTAAAAGGCAGAGACAGCGATGTAAGCCCTGCAAAATGCATGATACAGGTCGGACCGGTCATGACACAGCAATCAAAGTCGGAAAGCTCTTCCGTGAGCAGTTCGTGTTCCCTATCCATCTCTGCCCGGATCTCCGAGACTGCCTGTGCATTTTCAGCGTCATGTTCATATTCCAGGGATTTCTCCAAAAAAGCAGTGCCATAAGGCGCCAGCTTTTGGGGTTCCGCACTGTATACCCCGAGAATCGCTTCCGGTGTCATTTTTCCCGCGGCACTGCCTTTGTGCTTTTCCAAATACTCCCTGAGTTCCATAGAGAAGCTTCTCAAGCCCAGTTCCTTCAGTTTTAACGTATTTCTGCCGGGCTGCGTCGTAAACGACCAGCCGTCTGCTTTCAGACGGTCAAACAGCATCTCGTAGCGTCCCATCTGTTCTTTTGACACAAACTCCCGGTTAAACGTCCATACCGCAAGGGCTCTTTTAAGAGAGCTGCTCTGCATTTTGTCCGTTTCAGAAGGATCCGAAAGTCCCTTCGGAATGTCAGGCTCTGAAACTGCTGTAATTTCAAGCTTTTCCGCAACAAATCTCATATCCGCCATATCTCGGGTAAAGAATCCGATCTCATCAAGAGCGGACGTGACCGGTATCACGCCCTCTGTGGAAATCGTACCAATAGCAGGCTTAAAACCGACCACACCATTATCTGCAGCACAAGCCACCACTGAAAAGGACGTGTCCGTTCCGACCGAGAAGGAACACAGGCGTGCGCTCATGGCAACCGCCGAGCCACTGCTGGATCCACTGGGCGTATGGTTTTTGTCGTACGCATTCACCACCTGACCTCCCAGCGAGCTGAAGCCTCCCGGCAGGCCTTCGGTCAGGAAATTGGCAAACTCTGTCATATTGGTCTTACCGAGGATCACCGCACCCTTCTCCCGCAGAGTACGCACAAACGGTGCATCCGTATCGGCGATATTTTCCTTCAGTGCCACGCTTCCGGCAGTCGTTGCCATACCTTTTACATCAATATTATCCTTCAGCAGCACACAAAGTCCGTAAAGAGGAAGTCCTTCCGGCCCCCGGAAGTCCAGTTCCTTTGCCTCATCAAGTGCCCCCGGATTCACGGCCATGACGCAGTTCAGCGCATCGCGCATGCCATATTTTCCGATCCTTTCGAGATAAAACCGGCACAGATCCCCGCAGGAGATCTCCCGTTTCCGAAGCCCGGCAGACAACTCGCTGAGACTTAAAGAAAGAACAGACGAAATCATAACAAAAACCTCCCGTATTTTCAGTTACTTTACTGTCATATGCGTCTGCAGATCATATCATCATAGTATATGCAGTTTTCTCCGAATCTCAGGGTCTGCCAGTCATTCTTCTGTCCGAATTCGTCTTCCCCGACCGGATAAAGCCACGTTCCGTTAAAGATACCTTTTTTGTATGCTTCCTGCGCCAGTCCGATCATCATTTTTATTCTTATCCGTTTTCATCCTCTTCTTTTTTCCTCTTTAGCATATGGTGGATCTCATTTATCTCTTTTTTCCCACGGCTGTGGCGACCGCACCGTACAGGAGCAGCGCGATGGAAAATCCCAGCAGCAGCATCCGGTATCTCATTCCCGCTGATCCATCCGTATGCCATGATCCCGGAACACAATGCCAGTAAACTCACTGCTACGATCCTTGCGATCACCAGTCCCTTTGTTGCTTCCATTTTCTTATTCATTTTTCTTTTCTTCTCTATTTATCTCGCCCACTGATATATCGGCAAACGTTATATCGTATTTGCAAAATATCAGCCGCCGATATAATTGTCAATAGTTTTTCGGAGAAATTTTAATTGTTCTTATCTCCGGGTGAAATAAAACAAAATAAGTCCAGCCAAAAACAGGTCGAAAAAAGCAGCCCTTTGATCATAAGCAAAAACCGAAAATATGATATAATGCAATCTGCGAAAACAAATCAATTCCAAATGTCACCTTTCGATCGTCTCCGGCATTCTTAATAATACAGGCGCCTGAAGAAAGGATAAGGAGGCAGATATGGCCGCAAAGTCAAAAAACGCAGACATAGAGACGGTTGTACGGCAATACAGCAATATGCTTTACCGTGTATGTTTCTTCATACTTAAAAACGAACAGGACGTAAAGGATGTCCTGCAGGAAACATTCATAAAGTATATTGAAAAAGGACCCGTCTTTGAGTCGGAAGAACAAAGGAAGTTATGGCTTATCAAAGTATCCCAGAATAAATGTAAAGAGTTCCTAAGATTTCATAAAAGACACAGCTACATCCCTCTTGATGAGGTGGAAAACAGCGTGATGATCACGGACGGTCTGGATTTTGATACTAAGGAAACCATCGCTTTCATTTGGAATCTGGATTATAAGCTTAAGAGTGCTGTTATCCTTTATTATGTTGAAGGCTACTCCGTAAAGGAAGTAGCGCAGATGCTTTCCGTAACGGAGGCTGCAGTAAAGAAAAGATTGCAGCGTGCCAGGGAAAAGATGAAAGAAATGGATAAAGAATACTCAGGAGGATTGATCTATGAGACGAGATGATTTTAGTCAGGATGTATTCACCAATATCAATATTCCGGATGAAATGCTTGACGACCTGGTATCGGATCTGAAAAAAGGCAGGAGACACGCAGACGTACGTTTCCGGTATTCAAGCGCTATCATGGCACTGATCATACTGGGTGTTGTGGGCCTGGGCAGCTTTGGTGCCAGCGCAGCTTACATGACATATAAAAACCGTATCCGGGATATGAGCGAGGAAGAAAAGGCAGATTACGCGCAGGAACTTTCCAACGATGAATATAACACGTCAAGCGAGGTAAGAGTCAGGGATCTGACACAATCCGAATACGAAAGATACCTGGAACTGGAAGATGCATATTATAAGGATGGTGTTTTCCCTCAAAACATTTTAAAACACGTAAAGACCCTGGACGAGATCGCCCCCGATGAACTGGCGTTTGTTGAGGAGATCAATAAGATCAACATGCCCGAGGGAGAACTTACGGATGAACAGCTGCTGCAGCTTATCGATCATCAGGCAAAATATATCTATACCCTGGAGCAGAATGCGGAAAAAGAAACCGTGGCTGCCCAAAGCGAAGATCTATCCGGGGAAGACGATACGGAATGGCCTGAAGACTGGGATGAGCCTTTCATGGATGACGTCATATTTGAAATCACTCCCGAAGAAGAGGCAGAAGCTAAAAAAATAGCATTTGATCTTCTTAAGGATATCTATGACGAGACCATCACCGACAGCTGGTACTGCAGCGTAAGCGGTAACGATTTCTCTTCCTTCTACGACGGTGATGAAGCCTGGATCGGTTATGATGTTGAGATATATGAAAGCGATGCTCCAAATGCTACCACCTATCAGATAACCATACCCAGGAAGGCTTCGGGTATTATGATGGTCAACTGCTGCGGCAGGAAGTATTACTCGGATCTTAAGGAATATACAAGGCAGGAAGCCGAGGCGTACGTGGACGAAGGAAAAAAAGCGGTATGCAGCTTCTTAAAGGAGCGCTTTGGCCTGGGAGAACCTGACAGTTATGAGATCAGCGGCTTTAAGAACCTGGAAGATGAGGATATCACGTCTTCGGAGATATACTTCCACCTGAACTATGACGGTGAAGACATAAGCGTGGACTGGAATATCAACTCCAAACAGATAACCGGATTTGCAGGCCGGGGGCTGCTGGCAAAAATGACCAATCCCTAAGATAGCAAAAAAAGTCGAGAGATAGAACCCTGTGACAGAGTATTATAGGCTCACAAGGAGTTAAGCAGATGGATGAACAGATAGAAGCGGTCAGAAAAATGCAGGACTATATCCGCGAACATGTTCAGGAGGATATCACGATCGAAGATCTTGCGGAAGTATCGGCTTTTTCCACATGGCATGCAAGACGATTGTTCCAGAAGTATCTGAATATGTCACCGGCAGTTTACATCAGGCGCCTGAAACTGTCAAAGTCCGCGTTAAAACTGAGAGACGAAAAGGTGACCGTTCTGGATGTCGCCATGGATCTGGGCTTCGGAAGTGTGGACGGGTACCAGCGGGCATTCCGGAAAGAATTCGGATGCAACCCGAAAGAGTATTCCTCGAGTCCGGTTCCGGTCTGGCTGTTTACTCCTTCCCTGATCGAAAACAAATCAGCCAAAGAAAGGAATGTGAGCAGAATGAGTGAGAAAAAAGAGATCCGAAATGTCTTTATCCAGGTGATCGAAAAACCGGCAAGAAAGGTGATCATCAAAAGAGGGATCAAGGCAGACGAATACTTCAGTTACTGTGAAGAAGTCGGCTGTGATGTGTGGGGACTGCTGACAAGTATCAGATCCATCAGCGGAGAGCCCGTGTGTATGTGGCTGCCGAAACACTTAAGAAAGCCCGTGACGAACGAATATGTACAGGGTGTGGAAGTGGAGAGTGATTTCAGCGGAAGCATACCGGAAGGATTTGAGATCATAGATCTGCCGGCAGCAAAGTATCTTTTGTTCCGTGGGGAGCCGTTTGCAGATGAAGATTATGAGCAGGCGATCGGAGAGATCTGGGATGCCGAAAAGAAGTATGATCCTGCTTTTATCGGGTATGAATGGGATGAGGAGAACCCGAGGATCCAGCTGGAGCCCAGAGGCGCACGGGGATATATCGAACTGGTCCCGGTGAAAGAAAAATGACCGAAAATACAGAGCAGGGCTTTTAAGCCCTGCTCCATGTTTCTGATCATTTTCAATTAAACTCCATCCCGGCCTTTCGTCTCAATGTTATTAATGATGTTAAGGTCAATTGTTTTTTATTCACTTTATGATACTTACGGATTGCTTTGTGCTTCGCACTCTCGCATCTCCGCTCCGCTTCGGTCGGTGCCAGACGTGTGCCACCGGCACACGGCACCCTACGACCATTCGCATTCGGTAACGCCCCCTCCCTTTGGTCGGCGGCAAACTCCGCAAGAATGCCTAAAAAACAGGCATTCTGCTACAGCTAAAGCATGCACGAGCACTAAACTCATGCTTCGCATTCGTTAAATGCTTGTAGTATTGCTCATGTTCGTCGGGTCCCAAACTCATGAGCCGAATCATGCAAGCATGTTCGCCTCATGAGCTTTTGACCCTGGCATCATTTTAATGCAATATATCAATTTCCGGAACTCTTATCACTCCGGGCGATCCCGCAGCCATTTCCAGGGCCTTGAGCAGATCCTCAAGCGAGTACATGCCGTATATCGTCAGGGCTTTCCTGCCTTTGTTTCCGTTTCTGATGATGTAAGGCTCTGTTGCTTTATCTTGTCCCCTGTATTTTTCATCGTTAAAGCCGATGTCTGCAGTCTTTTTTCCTTCTATCTCAAGCTTTCCTCCGTCTATTGTCTTATACGAGAACTTAAGCCTCTTTCCGTTATCAAGGCATCCCTCCAGCTCCATTACAAGCTGCGTTTTCCCGAATTCACACAGAACGGGAAACACAGCATCAAAGCTTCTCTTATAATACAGCCAGGAGATACGCGGATCACTCTTATAGTATTCTTCCTGCGACAGCAGGCTGTCCGGATCGGGATAAAGCCCAAAAAGAACCCTACTTCTTATCTCTTTCTTCGCAAAATGATTTTCAAAAAAGCTTTCCGGCGTACCGGATCCGTTCTTTGAGAACATAGGGAAATTCCAGGCCCACTTATCGAAAGGATCTTCATTGCTTTGAGCAAAAAGTTCAGAATATATAAAGCCTTCTTCCAGCCAATCCGAATGTGATGCTCTGTCTTCCAGCCAATCCGAATGTGATGCTCTGCCGTCTTCATCCCACTTCTCGTCTATCCTTATCTCTTCATACAAGCTCTTACTGATGTTTATGCTGTATACCGCTTTAAGCTTTTTTATTTTCATTTCGTATCTCCTCTTCTTCACGACTGTCTGCACGTTTCATCAGATCCAGAAACCCGGCATCCGTCATCCCCCTGCTCTTTGCGTACTCTGCACACTCTGTCAGGCCTTTTCCTTCCCCGAGCATTCTCAGTATCTCTCTTTCCACATCGTTTTCCGGGACGTCCCCGCTTATCCTTTCATAGAGTTCCTTCCATGGAGAGCTGCTGTTTCCTTCCATCTTCACCTGCCTCCTTCCGCATATCTTCTATTACATGGATTATATCATATTACTGCCCGGATAGCGTCATACATATGTCATTTAGCGATATCATATCTTAATTATTCTGTTCGGACCTTAGCCGGATACTGATCTTCTCCATGCAGATATAATTCCGTGGCGCTCGATTCCGTCGCTGATTGACTTCATATTACAGTATGCTAAAATATCAGTGATCTCAAAAATCCCCTTCCGCTCAAGGAGTACAGCAGTATGGCTAAACGAAACGGTCTTAAAATGGTCAGACAACTGCAGATATATGATCTGATATACGAGGTATACAATGATGCCGTATACGGTCCTGAAGATATAATGTCACGCTTTGGCATATCACGTCGTATGCTGCAGCGCGATCTAAAAGATCTGCGCGACTGCGGACTTATCAGCGTAAAATATAACAGGGAGAAGAACCGCTATGTACCGGCAGATGACCGGAAGCCGGATGAGCCGGTACCTCCCCGCCGCAGCCAGCATCTTAACAGACTGTATCGCATAGGTACTCTGATACGCAGGCTGTCCTCAACGGATGCGGAATCTCTGGAGCTCTTCGGATCCGAACTTGAAGAATATCTTGATTACGTCGCGGAAGCCGGAAAACATCCCTCAGAAGAATCCCCGGATGACATTGCCGATATGCGGAGATTCATAATACATCACGACATAGAATTCTATGATCTCAAAGCGGAATACTATGAGCTCTTTCCCGACAGTAACGAAAGGACACGCCAGCGCGATTTTAAAGAGATGAACCGCGCCGGGTTCAGGATCTACTACAGCCGGAGGTATGGCGCATATATTTACGAAGCCCCTCAGAGCTCCTGATCATTGTCCGTCTTTCTCATGATACGGCAGAAAGCCCCTCTTCGTATACTTCCGGATAATGGACCATATAATATGCAAGACGGACCGCTGTCATTGCAGCGCTTACCGCATGTGCTTTGGGAAAGATATAGTCCGCCTTTTCACATACATCCATATACCATTGCTCTATACCTGCTTTTCTCATCAATAGTTTTTGTATGCTGCTTAATCCCCTTCCCTTTCTTACCGTCTGCATTATCTCATATGCCGCTTTTCTTCCCATTCCGTGCCCGATAAGACAGAGCATGATATCATCCGCGGAAGTTATACAATCCTCAGCTTTTATCAGTTTATTTCTTATCAGCTCTTCCTGATTCTCATACCATATCCCGCTTCCGTGCGCCAGGGCACATATTCTGATCAGATCTTCAAAGGCGACGGGATGCATTTCGGCAATGATCCGGCGTACATATCCGGATCCGAATTCCGGAAGCTTATCGATCTTTTCCATATCCGTATCACAGATCAGCTTCAGTGTTTTTTTATCATCAAGCGAAATACCGCCGATCCTTGTCTTTGTGTTTTCCTGCAGAAAATGCAGAAGATCGAAGCTGTCACTTCCGAGTATATCCATTTTCAGAAGACCGGGCGTAATATAATGATAGTCAAACATGGTGCTTTGCTTTTGACCGGGATTCGAAAGAGTTAAGGGTGTAAAAGAAAGCAGCTCCTCGCCGCGCGGGCATACGATGATCCCTCCCGGATGATGACCGTTACACCTCTTTACTCCTGTGAGTTTTTCAATGACTGACTTTTCTGTTTTTTTATCTCTCTTTACAGAGGCATTTTTTATAAAGTACTCTTCCGTCATCAGACGGGCTTTTCTTTCGCTTATCAGGGATACGGTCCCGCCATAACAGGTCTCTCCCACTCCGGGAAGATCCTTAACACTGTTCTGTATAAAAGCCTGTATCTCTTCGGCAAAGATCAGATCAATGTCAGGTCCCCTGTCAAGCCCCGCTCCCATAAATATCTCAGCAGGTATATCATAGCCTCCGGCTTCGCATGAAAGAGGGTTGATCTCACTTATCCCGCACAGATAAGCTATGAACGAAGAACCCACTGCTCCCCGAGCTCCCACAGGATATCCCTTTTCGCAAGACCTGCTTACGAGCTGCCTCCACATCATATATAAGCCCGCGTATCCTTTTTCACAGACTGCCTTCAGCTCACGCTCAAGCCTGTCAGCAGCTTCAGGGACAGGCTGTCCGCCGAAGAGTTCCTTTAATTGTTCTTCGCATATTTTCCTGAGCTCTTTATCCGCATCCGGATACTCCGGCAGATATCGGCCCTCACGAAGCGGAGATATATATTCTGCCTGTCCGGCAATGAATGAGCGGGATTCCGGCTTAACACCCGGTATCTCATATGTACCGGCACGAGAGCTGCACTCTCTGTCCCATCCCGTAAGGATTTCCCGGCATATACTGTCTTCTTCACATACAGACAAGACCGTATCCGGAACTCCGTCATCCGCTGAAGCCAGCATCAGGCCTTCACGGTATTTATCAAGCAGGATCGACGGGATCAGCGCTGTATCATTTTCAAAATACTGCAGATATGAGGCCGTAACTATCCTGTACAGATTCCGCAGTCCTGTTTCGTTTTTTGCATATATCAGTATCGGAAAGATCTTTCCCTCTTCCGTGAGGAGCTTCCCTTCCAGTCCGTATATGAGCTTTAGGAAATCCTGCAATACAGCTTCTTTTCCGTCTGCGCTGCATTTCTCCTTATACCCGTCCCACAGCCGCTTCCACTCCATATAGCATTCCGGAAAAGCCTGGACATTTCCGCAGTCTGTTATCGCAACAGCCTTATATCCGTCTTCATATGCCTGCCGTACAAGTTCTTTCGGAGATAAAAGCGCCGCTCCGCCCGACATCTTTGTATGACAGTGTAAGGATATCTTTTCAGCCGATCCTATCCTTACTTCAGCTGCAGCTTCCTCATCCAGATAATACCTTATGATCTCCTCTCTGGCTCTGTTATCTGCCTCTCGGCTGTATTTCTTAAACCGTACCTCCGCTTCTTTTTCTTTACCGTCCACATATATACGATAGATCATGCTGCCACCTCCTTTGATATCTGCAGCATATCAAAGGGGGTTCCGGGAAAACGTCAAACTAGTGTCGTATATATCCCTGCCTGAGCGGAAAAATCGCAGGAAGCCTCTCCATAGCTTTCGAGCCGGGTATAAGAATGCAGATCCACAGCGTTTTTCCTGCAGTAATCTTCAAAGGAGCAGGAATTCCCAAAGCGGTGGAATACATACAAAAGCTTATCTCCGAAGATGCGGGTCACAAGCTGGCAGCCTTCCGGCGAATTATAGCTTTTAACATCACTGAGTATTCTGTTTGTATAACCGTTTTTGATGATGGACGCGGCCTTCCCGTAGAAGTCGATCGCTCCTTCCAGATATTTCCATTGTTCCTCATCCAGATCATAAATGTCGCCGCTGAGTCCCATGCGCCCGAGGAAAGTCGCACACAGCGAATAAAAGATCCTCTCACGCGTATCCTTTGCGCGAAGCACCGCCCAGATCTGGCTCTGCTGCGGCTTAATCACACGATGTACATTTGCCGCTATCACCGGCAGTGACGGGATCTCATGCGCATCCGAGAAACTTGCCTGTGATGCCAGCTGCATAAATGAAGGTTCCAGACGGTGTCCGCCGCTGGAACAGTTCTCGATGACCAGCTCCGGGATCTCTTTTCTCATCTTCCGGAAGAATTCCTGCGTAGCCAGAACCTTTCTTCTTAAATTCTCGCCTGCGGATTCCTCACCGTCGCAGCCTATACCCAAAGTATCATTGTAATCGACTTTTATATATCCGAAGCCGTCTTCCTTTAATCTGTCGATAACGCTCTTTTTCAGATAATCCTGCACATAGGGATCTTCCATATCCCAGAAACGCGCTCCGCCGATCGTCAGGGGGACGCCATCCTTTTTGATCAGATGCGCGGCATCCTCAAACTGCTTTGCCTTATATCCGACCGTTTCAAACTCGAACCATATGCCGGGTATCATCCCCCTGGCTTTTATATGATCTGCCAGTTCTTTCAGACCGTTCGGAAAACGTTTTCCGTTTATGCTCCAGTCCCCGCGGTATTCCCACCAGTTGCCGCATTCGGAATACCAGCCGGAATCCATGACCAGATATTTTATCCCCTTTCCGGCTATCCTGTCCGCAAGTTTCTTCAGCTTGTCTATATCAGGATTTCCCCAGGTCGTGCAATACTCATTGAAGGTAATACCCATATCTTCATCGGCCGGACTGATCGCAGGCTGCTGCGCCTTAACAAGTTTGTCGCATACCTCTTCCAGAGTGCTTCCCTGCGCGACCACTGCCATGGGCGCTTCAAGCTTCTCACCCGGGGAGATCTTTTTTGTCCACGCCCCAAAATCCCTGTCGGCGATCCCGCCGGAGATTGTCACCGCATCTCCTTTTCTTACCGTCAGCTCGATCTGCCAGGATGCCGGCGAATACAGCTGAACTGCCGTAAAAACATGTTCCGTACTGTCCTCCAGTGCGACAAAAGGGAAATACTTTCTGACCGGCATGGATCCCACATTTCCGAATTTCTCGACGCGGTACGCCATGTGATTCCAGGAATGTTCCATATTAAGCTCTGTCAGATCATCCGTTTTTACTCTTCCTTCCGCGCTCCAGAAAGACAGGATACGGTGGACCTTATCCGCTTTGATATCGGGCAGCAGAAAAGAAGTGATCATCTCCAGCGTTACCGCATCGGACGAAGCATTTTCAAAAAAAGTTCTTACTTCATATGCATCGCTCACGCTGCTCTTCGCTGTCCGCGCCGACAGCTTAAGCCCGTCTTCCGAAATTGCTTCAAAGAGTCCGTCTTCTTCACGCACACTGTTAAAACGCTGCATCGTTGAGCTTCCGAGCATTGTCAGTCCGCAGGAATAAAAACCCGCATACTCATCGCCGGTGAACTTTATCTCCGCCTTACTCCCGATCATGATCCTTCCCCCGTCACATTGTATTTTCTGCACTGCAGATAAAGCGCGTATCGAAATATCTGCACTTTACTTTTCAATGACCGCCAATGTATTCATGATGTAAGCAAAGCGTCTTCCGAAGCCCTCTGCCGCTTCAATGGCGTAGTGTGCCGTTGCGATGCGGCAGCCATCCCCCGCCGGGATGATATAGACCACCTGAAGCTGATCCGGCATATAACCGCCCTCTTTGGTCTCCGACGCATCGATCCTGATACAATCCCCTGCATTTTCAAGCGGATAAGGACTTTTGGTGATCGTATATTCTTTAGAAAGTTCCTCTCCAATCACTGCCGCGGCGGTTTCGGCATCATCCGTGCTGCAGGTCACTTCCAGATAGTTTTCCGGATTTCCCATATCGTCATAGAGTGAAATAAAGCGCTCACTGTCCGATCCGGAACGCCTTTCAAATGACTCATAATCATAGTCGATCTCAAAGCCGAGCTCCTGATTTATGACATGCTCATAACGGACGGTCTCCTCCATCCCCTCCAGAATGATCGTGTCTTCAAAACGCTCCCCGTCCTTCCTGCCGCTTACCTTCTCTGTTTCCGCTTCGGAGGATCCGTCATCTTCCTGTCCTGAGGCCGGATCGTCATTCATGTCAGCGTCCTCTTCCGCAGCAGCGTTCCCCTCAGGCTCTGCCTCCTGCCCGGCTTTTCCGTCAGCCTTAGCGCTATCGGCAGACTCCGTATCATCTGCCGGATCAAGGGCCACAACCTGCTTTTCCGCTTCCTTGGGCGCTTCCTGTTTGCCGCAGCCCCCTGCCGTGACCGTCGCGATCACCAGTGAGGGCATCAAAAATCTCACGCAAAACTCTTTTCTCTTCATTATTCTTCTCCTTTTTCGCCGCCGCGCCGTCACGATACCGAATGCCCAGCCGGCTGTATTCATACTATCTGCATTTTACAGGCAGTTATTGTACATCAATCCTTTCGTCATTTCCAGCTTTTTTCTTCAGGCCTCTTTACACATTCCGATATACTCCATGTATTCCCGATACGGAATATATTCCCCGCCCATACTTTCCAGGAACGGGGTATGAAACTGGCAGTCGATCATGTGAAAGCCTTCCTCCCGAAGTTTCTGCGCCAGAAGGACCAGAGCAAGCTTCGAACCGTTTTCATGATCCGAATACATGCTTTCGCCGAAAAAATTCTTCCCGATGATCACGCCGTAGAGCCCGCCCGCGATCACTCCGTCTGTTTCCGCCTCTGCCGCCATGGCAAAGCCTTTTTTGTGAAGCGCAGCATAGGCCGCTTCCATATCGTCCGTGATCCAGGTTCCTTCTTTAAATTCGCGCTTCAGCCGGCAGCGGTGCATCGTATCCGGGAAATCTCTGTTAAACAGCGCTTTCACCGAATGCTTTTTCATATACTTTGCCAGCGAATGCGATATATGGATCTTTTCCGGCCGGATGATAAAACGCTCCTTCGGGCACCACCACAGGATCGGTTCTCCTTCATTGTACCAGGGAAAGATACCCTGCGAATAGGCAAGCAGCAGTCTCTCCGTGCTCAGATCGCCTCCGACAGCCAGAAGACCATCCGGCTCGCCTAGGGCCGGATCCGGAAATATGATTTTGTTTTCAGGCAGCCGAAATACAGGCATACTCATTTCTCCCGATGATCATCGCTCTTCCTCTGAAGGCTCAGATCCTGATCTTTACCCATTTTCCCATCCGGTATCTTATGCTTGCAAAGGTAAATCTCGAAACCTGATCGGCAAGCACGCCCAGCCAGATGCCTACGATACCGAGACCGAAAACAAAGCCACCCAGCCAGGATACCAGCGTACGGATGACCGTGACCGACATGGTGGCCGCAAATGCGGTATACAGCGTATCTCCGGCCCCCCTTAAGCAGCCCATGTAAATAACCTGTATGATCTGGAACAATACGATAAAGATGATCACGCGCATGATCGATACGCCGATCTCTATGATATGCTCCTCCTCAAAGAACATCGACATCAGCCATCCGGCCCCAAAGAAATAAAACAGGATCAGCACTGCCGCGATCATCATCCCCAAAGCCCTGCAGGTGCGGCCGTAATCCTTTGCAAGTTCGGGCTTTCCCTGCCCCAGCGACCTGCCGATCAGGGCAACGGCAGCCGCCTGAAGGCCGTCTCCAAAGCTGAACGTCAGTCCCATCAGGTTCATTCCCACCTGGTGTGCCGCCATCGCATCCATGCCCTTCTTTGCGGCCATGACAGCCGTCGCCATAAAGCCGATGCGCATGAGTATCTGTTCGAAGAATATCCCATAGCCTATTCTGATCAGGCTTTTTAGGGCTCTGCCGGATGCCTTTATCTTATTTGTAAGAATATAGGGTATGCTGATAAAACTCTCCGCACGCGATATCGACAATATGCTCATCACCGAAGACACCACCGTTCCAAGTACCGTAGCCAGCGCAGCTCCGACGATGCCGAGAGCAGGAAAGCCGAAATGCCCTTCGATGAGCAGATAGTTGAGCACGATGTTCACCAGATTGGAAGTCACGTTCGTCCTCATGGTGATCCTGGTATTTCCCGCGCCCCGCTGTGCGGAATTGACCGCCATCTGGATACAATTGAAGATCATGCCCCCCATGATGATCCGGAAATAAATCACGGCAGCTTCATGGGTTTTCAGATCCTCCGGGGTCGCGTCCGACGATCCGCACAGGCGTATGATCGGATCCGCGGCAGCAACAAACAGAACACTCAAAACCACTGCCGCCGCTATTACAAAAGTCAGCGCCGTCCTGAAGACGCAGTTGGCGTCTTCCCGCTGCCCTGCGCCGAAACGTCTCGCCACAAGGGCGGAAATGGATACGTTGACCGCAAAAAACAACGCCAGTCCCATAAACTTCGGCTGTGTGGTCAGACCGACCGCCGCCACCGCATATGAACCCATGCGGCTCACCATCAGGGAATCCACGAGTCCCGCAAAAGCCACAAAAAACGACTCAACAACGGCAGGCCACGCCATGTTAAATACCACTTTGAAGTTTTCTTTACTGTATCCTCTGATCGTCATACCCTGCATTTCACAGATCCCGGGATCTTACGGGACATCGATATCCCTCAAAACGCCCGGAAAGACTGCTTATACCAGCTGTTCCAGTATATACGGATCCTTGATCTTCTGATCCTCCGCAAAGAAGATGATCTTTGAGAGCACCTCTGCGGTCTTGGGATCGTCATCCACAAAAGGAAGGAAGATACGTCCGCGGTGCTGTGAATGCACCGGCAGCACATTGATCATCGGTCCGCCTTCCTGATGGATCACGCCGCTGCCGAGATGAACGCTGTAGTTTCCGCGTTCTCCTTTGATCAGGGCATGCGAATCCGTAAACGTCACATTCTTTAATTTAAACATCGGTATCACAAATTCCGCGATCGCCTTTCTCATCTCGATCGTCGAGTGAGACATTTCCGGATCGATCTCACCGGCATGCGCCACGCTGACTGCCAGATCCACATCCCGCATCACCTCTGAAAAGATGATATCCGGGATCTCACTGATGGGCTTTTCCTTAAAGGTCTTGCGGTCATAGAAAGCCACCCACTCCAGTGTAGGCGCTTCGATATCGCTGGGCGAGAACCAGTCGGCCAGCGCGTATATCGTTGCGATCAGGTTTTCTTTATAATATACCTTCTGCAATCCTTCCTCGGCATCGGCGACCCATCTGCGGTTCCTAAGCGTCCCAACGGTGATCTTCGGATTGATCTGATTGCCCGCATAGCGCTCGCTCTTCACCTGCTGCATCTCATCGCCGGTCTTGATATACAGCTCGCGGAAGATCTGTTTGAAAGGCTGGCGTATCTGTTTCTCAAAGCAGATCTTCTGGAATTCATGCCATCTTCCGGCCTTCCACAGATGATACGGGTGTGCCACCAGAAAGCTTTCTCCCGCTTTTGATCCGGCCTCTCTGATATCCGCAGCAAAGCCGAAGAAATCGCTGTCCGCGCTCTTGTAGAGCAGACGGTTTACGATCGCGCCGGATACCGGATCCGTGCTCAGATCCAGGATCTCCTCTGCCATATACTGCGTCTCATTTTCCATCGCCTCTTCCAGCATCTTCTTTGTTCTGCGGTACTGTTCGGTAAAGCTCTTCTTTGCTTCCTGGATATCAAGAGCATATTCATCCTTCTTTATCGCAGAAGGCAGGGATTTCAGCTTCTTGCCCGCTTTCTCCGCAGCCACGCTCACCTTGCCTTCTTCGTCGGCTTCCAGATACAGCGTGTATTCTCCGATTTCGTGCTGCGTAAAGAAACCCAGCAGTTCCGAAGAGATCTCCCTCTCCATCTTGAGGGTAAATCTCGTATCATCATCATAACCGGACGCTTTGGCCAGGTTCTTGACCGCCATCTCCGCCGCCGCTTTTTCACTGGCACGTCTCTGTGCACCGAACTGTTTTGATCCCTTTAAGAATTTCTGTATGAAAGCATAGCGGTTCTTTTTTTCTTTGCCCTCCGCCGGGATCAGCGCATAAGCCATGAGCAGATCCTTATTCCTTTTATCTTCGATCTGCTTCTCTGTTTCTTTTGCATCCATCTTGCCGACAGCAGCATCGGAATATTTCCTGGCTCTGGTATGCTTCGCTCCGTCGGATATGTACTTGGCTGCTTTGTAGATCTCGTTGAAATGTTTTTCTCCGAGCAATCCATACACTTCCTTAAACCAGTCGATATCAAAAGCTCCGATATTTAATTCTTCTTCCGTAAGCGGCGTGTACTTCGCGATCATCGCCGCTTTCTTATCGTCGAACTTTTCGTTCATATGCGCCATGAAATAATAGCAGCCGGAAATAAAGCCATCCCATCCCAGATACTCATTGATCACCGGCAGCCACTCCGGCGAATACAGGCCCGCTTCGATCAGGCGAGATTCTTTGATATCCGTTCCCTTTACCAGCTTCTTAAGTTCCTTTGCCTGTTCTTTCGCATCTCCGTCTTTCGGATCCGGGATACATATACACAGCAGGTGGGACAGGCTTTCTTTTTTGGAGACCGCACGGTTTCCGTATCCGTAATAATAATAGATGGAGCGGTCCAGGGCATCGTTTCCCAGCGCAAGCAAAATACGTACAAAGTACTTAAGCCCGTATATGCGCTTCATGGAAAGCAGTGCCTTTGAATACTCGGTTTCCGTATCTCCGCGCACCAGTTCACGGTCCAGTACCAGAGACGCGATATTGTCATAACATTCTCCGGCAATTTCCAGCTTTTTGCTGTCTGTTTCCGAAAGGCTCTTAAGATCGATCTCGTCGTATTTTTTCTTAAACAGATTCTCCAGGGCCGCCCGCTGCTTATATACCGTATTGCCTGCCCATCCTCTGCTTGAAATACTCTGATCGGCTTCCCGCACGCAGCAGATCAGCGATGAGATCCTGTCCAGTGTGTCTTCCAGAAGATCTGCATCCAGGATCTTTTTGTACATAAAATCTTTGGAGATATATCCTGCGACTACCGCACTGATATAGTCTCCGAGCAGCGGCGTATAGAAAAGCCTCTTATTTCTCACATAATATGCAGCCAGCGTAGTCTGAAGAGCGAGCATTTTTTTGTATATCTTCTCGCTGAATTCATACATGACAGGAAAGTTTCGCACATCAGAAGACAGACCTGTCAGAAGACTGCTCACAAAAGGCAGATCCGTAAACGGGACGGAGTAGGTCTTATCCTTATCCATATTCCTTCTGGTCCACTCCTGCGTCTCTTTATCGGATTTATATTCATAAACCAGGCTGTCCTTACAGTTGCAGATATAATATGCAAAAAACGCAGCTGTTTTCGCTCTTGTCCCGGCTCCTGCTTTTCTTGCATTACCGCAAAGATGTGACAGTATCTTTCGTATATGATCGGGGTATTTAAGTTTCAGTGTGCGATATTTAGGATCCGCTCCTCCAAGCACTTTGGACATCAGCGGCTGAAAATGCTCTGCCAGCCCCGTCACCGTAGGTCTGTATGCGTAATAAGACGTATACATCAGATCGATACGTATCGCCTGCTCGGGAGACATATTCTTCTCATAGAAATCGTCCCACAGATCACTGCAGGCCAGATTCCCTACTTTTCCGTCTTTCCACTCGCTGCCCAGTCCGTTTTTAAGAAGTACCGGTCCGTTATAATTCTGATATTCCCTGTCCTTATTTGCCTCGATCAGATCATCCAGTTTTTTGATCACTTCCACGTCTGACTTTTCCGTGGCTCCGCCTGCGATCGCTTTCTTTACTCCTTCTGCAAGAGCTTTAAGTCCTTTCTTTGCCCCCGGCAGAACATCCGTTACTTTCGCCTCCGGGAATATCTGCAGATAGGCTTCGGCACATTCACGCAGATATTCTTCATCAAACACCGGCGCATACTCTGCGCTCTCATCATAAAAATCTTTTGCTTCCGTCTTTGCCTCTGCTGCAGTCCCGCAGATCTCGTGGATCAATATCGTTTCTTTGGAAGTCGGATCCTTCACCAGGCTCACCAGTTCCTTTGCCCGGTCAAACTGCGCATCCTTTTCTTCCCTCATCTGCAAAATGATATCCAGCGCGGCAGTTACCTTCTCCTCTTTACTGTCCGATAAAAGTCTCTCTAACATCTCCTGCTTTTTACCGGCTTCCCTGGTCTTCAAAAAGCCGATCACATTATTGCGAAGATCTTCTTTCTTAAGACGCA
>JAEELW010000108.1 GCA_016282915.1 Lachnospiraceae bacterium
CTGGAACGGCACCGGCAAGCGTATTTCCATTAAGGACACCCGCGGCATCATCGACGCCATCTTAAACGGCGATGTGCTGAAGGCTCCCACCAAGAAGATCCCGATCTTCGATTTCGAGGTGCCTACGGAGCTGCCCGGCGTAAACACCGGCATTCTGGATCCCAGAGATACCTATGCAAACGCTTCCGAGTGGGAGGAGAAGGCAAAGGATCTGGCTGCTCGTTTCCAGAAGAACTTCAAGAAGTACGAGACCAACGAAGCCGGCAAGGCTCTGGTCGCTGCAGGTCCTCAGCTGTAAGAAGCGGCTTTCGGATCGACAGAATAAAGAGTATAAAAAGGGCGCATCCGCATGGATGCGTCCTTTTCTTTTTGAGGGGATTGTGGTAATATTATCTTGTTGTGAGCCGGGCTTAAGGGATGGCCGGGAACACATCAAAACGGGGGCTTTTTTAGCTGCGAAGGACCTGTTTAGTCTGAAAGATGATATCTTACAGTATGAGGATCGGAGGGAAAACGAATGGGGCTGCATTTTCGTAAAAGTATCAAATTGTGTAAGGGAGTGAAGCTGAATCTGGGATCCAAGAGCGCGTCCATCAGTGTGGGAACGAAAGGGATCCATCAGAGTTTTTCCACTACGGGAAGGACGACCACATCCCTGTCCATTCCCGGGACCGGTGTGGGATATACTAAGAGCATCAATATGAAGAAGGGCTTTGCAAGTCTTTTCGGGAAAAAGAAGGACGAGAAGGAAAAAGAAGCAGCAGAAGAGAAGAAGGGCGCGAAGAAGGAAAGTACGTCCGCAAAGAAGATACAGACCGGCCCGACGGAAGAGGAAAAGGCGCGTTTCGAAGAGTATCAGAAGCAGATCGCGCTGATGCGGGGAATTCATAAACAGGCGGATGCGCCCATCGACTGGGAGGAGATCCTCTCGCAGCCGGAACCTGCGAAGGGCGGGCTGAGCAGTCTGCGCAGCAACGGACAGAGCCATGAAGAATGGCAGGAACTGCATGATATGGCGGTGCGTGTCCTGGGTGGCGATATCGATGCCTATTTCGACCTGGTAAACGAGCTGCGCCCTTATGACGATATCCTGGAATATGGCAGTGACTTTGAGGTGGGGACGGACGATCCGAGCTATCTGGAGGTGGAATTCCATGTAAAGAGTGCGGATGTGGTACCGGACAGGGAAATGATCCTGGATGAAAAAGGCCTGAAGGAGAAAGCGCTGACAAAGAGCGCCTACAATGAGATGCTGCAGGATTATGTATGCAGCTGCATGCTGCGCGTAGCAAGGGATACCTTTGCACTCCTGCCGGTCCGCCGTGTGGTGATCCACGCAACGGATACCATCCTGAATACCGCTACCGGTCATGAGAGCGAAGAGACGATCGTATCGGTTTCCGTAGGCCGGGATCAGCTGAACGGCGTGGATTTTGACCGCCTGGATCCTTCCGATGCGCTCAGCGCGTTCCCGATCCATATGGATTTCAAAAAGACACGAGGCTTTGCACCGGTGGAGAGGATCGGGTGACATATCAAGATAACTGATAGCGGAGATCAGATCAGTGGAAGCAGAAATAGAACAGATGTATAAGGATGCCCTGGCGGTAACGGAATTGCAGGAGACTCTGCGGTGGTCGGCGCTGGGGGCTGTGGATAATATGAAGGAAAAGTGGGAGAGTGCCTCTGCAAGGATCAGTGGCATTCTTCCGCGTATCGCATCCGTGAATATGGATGCAGCCAAAATCCTTATGACAGCCTGGAAAACGGCCCGGGAATCGGGTAAAGATTTCCGGCTGCTTGCAGCCTGTATTTCATCAACACTTATTCCGGCGCTGAAAGAGTCTCTTTCTGTTTTATACGGAACCATACAGTTTTCCGTTGGCCGCTGGATATTTCAAAAGACCGGCTTTGGTTTTTTTTCTGTCAGGGATACGGAAAGCGGACGATTATTGCATGAACCCCATGATCCCATGCGTGAAGCTGCGGATCTTGCGCGGTATCTGTATCGTGGAGAGATGGAAAACTTTCATATTCTCGGTATAGGCCTGGGCTATCTTGCCTGGCAGATCTGGGAGTTATCGGCGCATACGAGCGATATTTATGTATATGAAGACGATATGATCATGCTGCAGATGGCATATCGATATGGGGTTCTTTCCTGGATCGATCCGGAACATCTGATCCTGGTGGACAATAAAGACAAAGAAAAAATGCTTCAGATGTTTCTGTATGGAGAAGAAAACGGTCTGCACAATCATTATGTTTCCGACTGGAAGCTGCGAAGCTATCACGATACAGAGTATGGAGTGCTTGTCGATACTTTTGATTTTAATGAACGGACACAAAGGGCCTGCGGAATGCAGCAGCTGATCAATGCCCGGATGAATTCAAAAAAAGCGATGAGAGCTCTTGCCGAACTACCGCAGGTTCTGAAAACGGACAGCTCCGAATGCGTAGTTGTATCTGCGGGGCCGTCACTGAATGACGCAATACCCTTTCTTCGGGAAAGCGTCGGAAAACGAACGATCATTGTGGTGAATACCGCAATAAAACGTTTGGAAAAAGAAAAGATCCCGGCTTCTTTAGCAGTTATGCTGGATCCGCTTCCCGGTTTGGGAAAACATATACAGGGGATAGAGGAATACACGGAAGCGATTCCCCTGGTGACGGTCATGGAGGGCAGCGGTACATTTATTTCCGCTTACCGGGGAGAGGTATTTTGTATCGAGAAAGACGGAAGCGATGATTACTGCTGGCAGTTTGGCGGTACCGTGGCCAGTCTGGGACTGGATGTGGCTTATTATCTCGGAGCCTCTGTCATATATCTTGTCGGCAGCGATCTTGCGTTTTCACAGGGACAGAATTATGCGGGGGACGTGGCCCACGATGTTATGGAAAATGTTACAGAAGGCATAAGTGTAGAGTCTGTTGATGGGGGGACGGTGCAGACGGATCTGCTGTATCAGCGTTATCGGGAGACTTTGGAAGCGCAGATCGCGGCACACCCGGAGGTAAAGGTCTATAATATGTCGAAACACGGAGCGGCAATAAAAGGAACGGAAGCGTTCTATAAAAAATAAAGGAGGAGAAGGCAATGAAGAAGTTTATGAAGGAGTTCAAGGAGTTTGCGTTAAAAGGTAATGTGATGGACATGGCCATCGGTGTGATCATCGGCGGTGCGTTCACTGCCATTGTGACAGCGTTTACCGAGGATTTCATCAACCCTCTGATCAGCATCATCGGCGGAACGGAATTCGGAGGCCAGATCCCCCTGCCCGGTCCGGAAGGAAATGCGATCCTTTGGGGACACTTCCTCACGGCAGTCCTGAACTTTGTCATTGTTGCGCTGATCCTCTTTGCCATGATCAAAGCGATGAATAAACTTCTCACCCTGGGAAAGAAGAAGGAAGAGGAGAAAGCGGCAGCAGCCGAGGATCCCGCAGATGTGAAACTGCTTAAAGAGATGCTTGCCATCATGAAGGAAACGAATCCGGAAGCGGCAAAGAAGGCAGAAGAGAAGGCTGCGGAAGCCGCGAAGAAGGCGGAGGAAGAAAAGAAGGCTGCGGAGGCGAAAAAGGCCGAAGAGAATAAAAAGGGAAAGAAATGAGCATCCCTTCGTATGAAACTATAATAATCCCTGAGTCAGAGGAACAGGAGTATGCTTCGGAGATCTTGAAGATGGAGCATGCTTTGAATTGTACGGATGAATACTATCTGCTTTGGGATGAGGATACACAGCCCTGTCATACCGTCAGTATGTTTACAAAAGAAGGAAAGCCCATCCTGGATATCCGTAAGGAGCTCCGGGAAGGGCTTTTTGAAATGATGAGTCTTCTGGTCCCCGGGATAAGGAAGCGGATTGAAAAGTCTTTTATCTGTGAACATCAGCTGGTAAAGACAGAGTATATGAAAGAATTGATCGGGATCATTGAGGAGAATAAAGAAATTCCCGGAAACAGTTACTCGGAGAAGATAGCGCATATCCTGGATGATGATCCGCATGCCAGCTTCGGTTTCAATGCTTATGAGCTATATGGAAACTATATACTCTGGCGTCATTCCGACAGCTATCGTTTCAGAGAATGGAGTACTTTTCGACTGGGCGCGGATTTCTATGAAAAGGAAAGCTTTACCGAAGCGGATGCAGCATGGCTGAGCAGAGATTTCGATGCGATCAGTTTCCTGCGCGGGCATAGTATCCGTGAAGATCATCGTGATCTGTTTAA
Organism: Lachnospiraceae bacterium; assembly: GCA_016282915.1. Taxonomy (GTDB): domain Bacteria; phylum Bacillota; class Clostridia; order Lachnospirales; family Lachnospiraceae; genus NK4A136. The sequence goes on from JAEELW010000108.1 coordinate 4,230, forward strand.
TAATCCGAGATACCAGGCAAAGCTGACGCCCAGGCAGATGCTTGATGCCGTTCAGGGAGAATACCGCGATGAACAGAGCCCGGGATGGGAAGGTACGGCAGAAGAGCTGATGAAGGCTTATCATGAACAGCAGGAAGCGGAGTACCGGCTCTATGAACGTATGGGAGACGAAAGAAAGAGCAGTAACCCTGCGCAGGCTTTTCTGTGTTATCAGCAGGCGGAGTTTCTGTGCACTGAGGCAGAGAAACGGGAAGAGCTCAGTGTAAAACGGGCTTCTCTGAAGAGCGGGGTACCGTCTGTCGCGATCATCATCGTTTCGTACAATTCCAGACAGTTGATGGAAGACTGTATCAACAGTATCCGCTGTCATTGCCCGGAAGGAAGCTATTCCATCATTGTGGTGGATAATGCCTCCAAAGACGGAGTGAAGGACTATCTTCAACAGCAGGAGGATATCACGCTGATCTGCAACGAAGAAAACCGGGGATTCCCGGTGGCCTGCAATCAGGGGATCGCGGCAGCGCCGGCCGGAGAGGATATCTTCTTTCTGAACAATGATACGCGTATCACGCATAATGCGTTATTCTGGCTTAGGATGGGCCTGTATGAAAGCGGGGACACGGGGGCGAGCGGCTGTGTGGCAAACTATGCGGGAACGGGACAGATGCTGGAGCTGATGCTTCCCTCAGCGGAAAATTATACCGCATATGCAAGGGAAAAGAATATCCCGCTCCCGGATCCTTATGAAGATGCAAAGATCCTCTGCGGCTTTGCGATGCTGGTACGCCGCAGTTTTATCGATGAATACGGAGGCATGGATGAGGCCTTTTCTCCCGGGTATTATGAAGACACCGACCTGAGCCTCCGGATAAGACAGAGCGGAAAAAGGCTGAGGATATGCAGGAACAGTTTTATTTACCATGCCGGAGGAAAGAGCTTCAAAGAACGGCCGGATCTGGATGCGATCACGGACAGAAATCTTTTGCTGCTCGCTTCCAGATGGGGAACGGATTTTATGAAATAGCGGAGGGAGACAGATGCTGACAATACTGCTTTTGGTACATAATGAAAAGGAACAGACGATACGTGCGGTGGAACATCTGCGGGATCTGGCTGCAGGAGGTGAAGAATTCGCGCTGATCCTTGCAGACAATGCTTCGGATGACGGACTGCGCGACTGGGCGGAGCAGCAGGAGGATTTCTGCTATGCGTATATGGATCATGGAATGGAAGCGTGGGGGAGCGTATTGAAGCAGGTGCTGGAAGCTTTTTCTCCGGATGGTGACATCCTTCTTATGCAGAGCAGGTTTTTCCCGGCGCCGGGAGTGCTGGAGAAGATGAGGGAAACGCTGTATTCATCCGAACAGTGTGGTATGGCTGCCTGTCTCACGACGGAAGCGATCAATGGTGAGCAGCGTCCCGGGGAAGAAGTTCAAAGCATAGATGAGGCCTCCGCATATATGGAGAGGCACGAGAAGGATCATGACTTCCGTATTCTCGGACCGCATTGCGGAATGTATATGATCAAAGCAGGATTGCTCGGTGAAAAAGTGCTCATCGATCCGGATATCTTTTCATTGACGGTGCTGACAACTACATTCACACTGCAGCTTATCCGGAACGGATACCAAAGTCTTCTGAGCCGGTCTGCCGTTGCTTTCGAAGAAAAATGGGAGTATCCGGAATCTCTGGACGCTATGTTAAGATCGGGAAAGGATCATGAACTGCTGAAAAAACGCTGGGGAATGCATTACTTCGGGATGTCGGCAAATCCGTGGATCCGGGGGCTTATCGATGCGGATGAAACAGCAGAGATTTCCGTGATGGAACTGGGCTGCGATTGCGGAGCAACACTTCTGGATATTAAGAATCATTTTCCCAATGCAAGGACGATCGGCTGCGATATCAGCGAAGCTGCGATCGAAGTGGCAAAAAGCTGTACGGATCAGGCTTTTGTCGCGGATATAGAAAAGGAAGATATGCCTGTCTCTGAGGGGAGTCTTGATTATGTGATCTTTGCGGATGTTCTGGAGCATTTACGCGATCCGGCGAAAGCACTGAGATATGTGCTGAAACTCTTAAGACCGGGAGGAAAGCTGATCGCAAGTATTCCGAATGTGATGCATGTATCCGTGATGAGACAGCTCCTGAGGGGGGATTTTACTTATACGGAAACCGGGCTTCTGGACCGGACGCATATCCATCTGTTTACCTTTAATGAGATCGTAAAGATCCTCAAGGAGACCGGATTTGAAGCGGAGATCGTTGCGGACCGGCCGATACCGCTGACGGATGAGGACAGAAAGCTGATCGACGGATTGATGTCGCTTCGGGGAGGAGCGGAACGCTTTATGTTTGAGGCGTTTCAATATCATGTACGGGCGAAGAGACCATGATGAATGAAGAGAAGCAACAATATGATACCCTGGTGGTGGTCGCGGCAAAGGATTTTCCGCGGCTCTCCATACTGTATCCGAGACTGATCCGGAAGCTGGAGAGCAGGAAGCTTATCTTTGTCGGGAACAGAGAGGTGGGAAAGCTTCTTGCGGATAGCGGCATAGGGGATTCTGCGGAATGGCTGGATGAAGATGCTCTTATCCCCTTTGCGGAAGTGCACGCGCTTATGAGCAGCCGACTCGCGCCTTTGCTTCAGGGAAAGGAACTGCCCCGGGGGGTGACCGGCTGGTATTATCAGCAGTTCCTTAAGATGCAATATGCACGGAACTGCGAAGATGAATATTATATGGTCTGGGACGGGGATACCGTGCCCTGCCGTGATATTCATATGTTCAAAGAAGGAAGCGGAGAGCCGTTTCTGGATCTGAAGACGGAGTATAAGCCGGAGTATTTCGAAACCATGGGACGTCTGATCCCGGGATTGAAAAAGTTTATTGCAAAGTCTTTTATCTCAGAGCATATGCTTATCCGATGCGAGTATATGAAGGAGCTCACAGAGGAGATCGAAGCGAACGGGCAGCCTGCCGGCAGTACTTTCTGGGAAAAGATTCTGAACGCGATCCCCATGGAAAGGCTGCAGGATGCGGTATTCAGCGAGTTTGAAACCTATGGAAGCTTTGTCGCTCTGCGCCATTCTGCGGCATATCGTCTGAGGGAATGGCACTCGTTTCGGCTGGGCGGAGAATTCTTTGATCCGCTGACAATCTCCGAGAGGGATTTTGACTGGCTGGGAAGAGATTTTGATGCGATATCCTTCGAGAAGGGACACAGTGTCCGGGAGGATCATAAGAATCTTTTTGATAATCCCTATTATCAGGAAAAACTAAGTCCGCGGCAGATGCTGGAGGCTGTGCAGCCGGAATTCAACGGCGGCTATGTGGAGGTCTGGGATCAGGGGAGCGCAAAGAGGAAGGATGAAGAGCCTTTTTACAAAACGGCAGCTTCCGGAAAACTCCGCTATCTTTCCGAAGAGACATACAGGGAATATGAGAAGCTCGGAGAGCGGCTGCGCGGAGAGAATCCGATACAGGCAGCGCTGTGTTTTGAACAGGCGGCTTTTCTGGCGCAGGATACGGCGGAGGCAGAAAGGATAGGGACAAGAGCCGGAAGCATCAGAGAACGGGCACCGAAATGCTGTATCGTGATCCTTTCCTACAATCAGCGCTATCTGACGCAGATGTGTCTCGAGAGCATTTATACAAACTGCGCTCCGGGCAGCTTTTCCGTAGTTGTTCTGGACAATGCTTCAACGGACGGTTCGGCGGAATGGCTGGCGGCACAGCATGCCCCGGATCTGACAGTCATCCTGAAAGATGAAAATCTCGGCTTTGCGGGCGGCTGTAATGCAGCGCTGGCCTTCTGCCCGCCCGGAGAAGACATACTGTTTCTGAATAACGATACACGGCTTCCGGCCGCAGCGTTGTTTTGGCTCCGTATGGCTTTGTACGCCGATGAAAGGACCGGGGCTGTTGGCGGGATGCAGAGCTATGGAAAAGCAGAACAGCGGATCGAAATTGAGTTTGCTGCACCGGAACAGTATATGGAATTCGGTGCAAAGAATAATATCGATATGCCGGATGCAAGAACAGAGCTCCCGAAGCTTTCGGGCTTTGCACTTCTGGTCCGCAGAACGGTTCTGGACAGTACAGGCGGTTTTGATGAGCGTTTCTCGCCGGGCTATTATGAGGATGATGACCTTTGTATCCGTATACGAAAAGCCGGCTTTCACTTATATGCCTGTAAAAATGCCTATATTTATCATGCAGGAAGCCAGAGCTTTGTAAAACGCCCGGATGTGGAAGCATTGATCCTGCGAAAAAGAGAGCGTTTTATTGAAAAATGGGGATTTGACAGTACGGGTCTGGCCATGGATACGGTTCTGCTGCCGGATGTTTCCGGGATCAAATGTATCATCTGGGATCTGGATGACTGTTTCTGGAAAGGAATATTGAGCGAGGAAAAAGTGATCTGGTCAGAGCGGAATACGACTCTGATACAGGCGGCGACAGATCGCGGGATCATAAACAGCATCTGTTCGAAAAATGATGAGAGCAGTGTGTGGGAAGAGTTTTCTTCCGCCGGAAAGGAAGCGCTTCGTTCGCTTTTTGTTTTCGCATCGATCAACTGGGAAAGTAAGGGAGCACGTCTGAAACAGCAGATCACAGATATGGCATTGCGACCCGAAAACATACTGTTTATTGATGACGAGGAGACAAACCTTCGCGAGGCAAAATATCTGATGCCGGATCTGAAGACGGCAACTCCGGACATTCTGCCCGGTCTGTCGGAAGCTGTTTATGCGCTGCCGGTCAGCGACAGCGGACACATGCGTCTGGAGCAGTACAGGCTTCTGGAAGCGAAACGATCCGATCTGAAGATAAGTGTGTCCAATGAGCAGTTTTTAAAAGAGTCGGATATTCGCGTATCCTATGATAAGGATTGCATGAAGCATGCGGAACGTATCGCGGAACTGATCAAAAGAACAAATCAGCTCAACTTTACGAAATACCGTTGCGATAAGGATGCCCTGACAGAACTTCTCCTTGATGAGAGTTTTGAATGCGCAGTGGTATCCGTTCGTGACAGATACGGCGATTATGGCAAGGTCGGTTTCTATGCGATGGAAAAGGAAGAGCCGCATACCCTGATCCACTTCCTTTTTTCCTGCCGTGTGCTGGGAATGGGGGTCGAGCAATACACCTATCAGAAGCTGGGATGCCCGGAGATCCTGCTGAGCCGGAGTACCGCTGTAAAGCTTAAGAAGGACAGCCTGCCGGACTGGATCAGGGAAGAAGAAAACATCCGCGTACCGGAAGCCGGGAAACGGGAGGAAAAGAAGCGGCGCATTCTTCTGAAAGGCCCCTGTGATATCGACGGGATCACGCCGTATCTGACTGCCTGCGGGTATCAGATCGATCTTGAGACCAATTTTGTCGATGAACGCGGCGTGATCGTGGCAGGGAGTAATAATACGATCCACTGGTATGCGCTGTATAATGAGGAACGTGAGAAGCTGAAAGAAGCGATCGCCCAGGCACCGTTTTTGTGTGCTGCCGATTTCGCAACGTATATATTTCAGGATGAGTATGATGCGATCGTATACAGTACTTTGAGTGATGTGCACGGTGGAGTTTACAGGAATCGGAAAAATGGCGTAAAGATCAGCTTTACCGGCTGTAATTTTGACCTGACAGATCCGGATAAGCGGGATAAGTTTGTCAGCGGAGAATATGTGAATCATAATTATCCGTTTACCGGAAAGATCCTGGAAGACTTTGCCGAACATTATGAATTTCTGGGAAGTGCCGATCCGGAGGAAGTAGCGGAAGATCTGCTATGGCTGCGCAGAAAGCTGCGTCCGGAATGCAGACTGATCCTCCTTCTGGGCAGTGAGATCGAAGCGGAGGACAATATAGAAGAATTTGAGGATCATGCACCGCGATACCGCCGCTTAAACGAGGCGATCCGGAGACGGCTTGGGAAGGAGCAGGGCGTGGATCTTATCAACATCACGGATTATATTACGGGGCAGGATTGTTTTGAAGGCGCAACGAATCATTTCTCAAGAAGCGTATATCAGCGGATCGCGGAAGCGGTACAGGCGATATTAACGGATCATCTGCGATGAGTTATCCGGCTGTGCGTCGTAAATAATGAACTATATACTTGCGTTCACGATCCTCAGCATTTCCGTGATCCTTTTCTCATAAGTATGTTCGGCTTTTGTGCGTTCATAGCCGGCCCGGGCGATGGCGGCGCGTTCTTCCTCATGTTCCAGGTACCAGCCGGTCTTGTCCAGCAGTTCTTCTGGCGACGAGAAGGTCTCGACCTCAAGACCGGGCTCGTAGAGCTCCGGGAGCTCCTCCTGATAGTTTGTCAACAGGAAGCCGCCGCAGCCGCATACGTCAAAGAGGCGCAGTGACAGGCCTGTGGCGATGGGGCGTATGGTAATGTTTAAATTGATGCGGCTTTCGTGAAAGATCAGAGGCATTTCGCTCAGTGTGTCGGCTCCCCCGGGATGGAGGCGCGCTTCGGTAAGTGCAGAGGCATCGCTTAAAGTATAAAGATCCAGACGGAAATGCTCCGAAACCGAGGAAAGATAGCGGAGCCGTTCGGTGACAGCCAGCTGTGAGCCTAAAAAGCTGTTCGCAAGCATATATCGCCGCGCGGCCGGATCCTCATGAAAAAGAGGATAATCATCTTTGGAGATCAGCGGGGCAAGACTGTCCGCCAGACTGTCCGGGATCAGTTTTTCAAGGATGTTTATTCCCACAAGCTGCATCTGGGCGGCCATGACAGCGTCAAGGTATCCGCGCTGTTCATCGCTCATTCCTTTTATCCGGGCATAGTGGTTTTTTTCGTTATATAAAGAGCCGATAAAGGATACATCGGCGGAAAAACGATGACGTTCTACGGAGGAAGCATCCCGGATGACTTTATCCCAGCGTTCCGTATTTGTTGCCAGGGGCAGGTGGAAGATGTGCCCCGGATTGCGGTCTTTGAAATATTCATACTGGCTGCGGTCAAACATGAAGCAGCGGTTGCAGGGCCTGGACAGGGCCGGGGAAAACAGTTCCATCACCGGTACATCCACGGTCCAGGATACATAGACTACCTGATATATATTGCATATCTCAGCAAGGGCAGGAAAGAAATTGATGCTGAATACAAAGAGGAAACGGTGCTTCTTCAGAAGAGCGTCCACCGATTCCACGGTCTGGCCGGCGGTGGTATCCTTACGGCTGATCTGCGTGGTCTCCTCAATGACCGTGAGGCCCATTTTGCGGAAACACTGCAGGACGTCCGGTTCACAGATGGAATTGTATCGGTAGAAAAGGATCTCCATGAAGCCATCATATCATAAATCGAAAGCTCCTGCAAAATTTCTTCCGGCGGCTCTAAAGTCTTTTTCAAAACTGCCGATACTATAGTCAGAAAGTCAAAGAATTGGAGGTGGATAGCGATATGAGAATCGAAGCATATTCGCAGATCCAGAATTTGTATAATGTTTCCAGGCCTGCGGCAAAAGCGGAAAAGCCCGGAGTTCCCGACTTTAAGGATAAGCTGAGCATATCCGGTGCAGGAAGGGATCTGCAGGTAGCGAAACAGGCGGTTGCGGCCGCAGCGGATGTCAGGGAAGACAGGATCGCCGAACTCAGGACGAGCTATCAGAACGGAACCTATGATGTCAGCGCGAGCGACTTTGCCGATAAGATTCTGGAGAGATTCGCGCAGACAGCATTCTGAAAACTTGCTGTGTGAACGGAGCTCATGAGCTGACAAAAAGAGAGTAAGATCACGGCAGGTGCCTGTAAAGGAAACTTTACAGGCGCCTTTGTGGTATAGAAAACAATCGCGGAGGTGGATTCATGGCCAGTCTGATGGAGAGCATCATAAACGTGCTGGAGAGGGAAAATGCGGCTTATGTTGAGCTGATCGCCCTGTCCGAGGAAAAGACGCCGGTGATCATCAAGGGCGACCTGGAACAGCTGAATGCCATAACGGAAAAGGAACAGAGTATCGTGAGCGGGATCCAGAAAATGGAAAAGGAAAGGATCCAGACCATGCGGGATATCGCGGAGGTGACAAACCGGAAGGAGGAGGATCTGAAGCTCACGGATCTGATCGCGATGATGGAGAGGCAGCCGAAGGAGCGCAGCCGGCTGACACAGCTGCATGATACGCTGAAGGAGACCATGGCACATATGAAGCGGGTGAACGAGCAGAACCGGGATCTTTTGCAGAACTCTCTGGAGATGGTCCAGTTCGAGATGAATTTACTGCAGTCCCTAAAGACAGCCCCGGAAACAGCCGATTATAATAGTAGCGCATACTCGACCGGGACCATTATGGGGAGCGGGACGAAGCGCTTTGACGCGAAACAGTAAGAGGGTTGGCATATGTCTTTATTCAGCAGCTTATATGTAGGGACCAGCGGCCTGCAGAGCGGGCAGGAATCCTTAAATGTCGTGGCCCACAATGTGACAAATACGGACACCAAGGGCTATACGAGACAGCAGGTCTCCTATTCCACAAGAGAATATAACAGTCTGTCCAATTCCACGGTGGGTGTCGGCAAGAAACAGACCGGTCTCGGTGTGTATATCGGTGAAGTGCGTCAGGTAAGAGACCGTTTTGTGGATGCCTCCTATCGGAATCAGGCAGGGCGTCAGGGTTTTTATGACAGTTCCTGGGCAGCTATCGAAGAAGTGCAGGATATCTTCGGCGAACTGGACGGCCCCACTTTTGAGAAGTCTATGGAGAACCTCTGGTATTCGGTTTCCGAGCTGGCAAAGGAACCCTGCAGCGAAGTGAACCAGTCCATGGTGATCCAGTATGCGCAGAGCTTTGTGGAAGCGGCGCAGAATGCCTATAAGGATCTGGAGGGCTATCAGGATAAGCTGAACGACAAGATCAAGGATTGTGTGGATGAGATCAATTCCCTGGGATGGAAGATCTTTAAGCTGAATGAACAGATCCGCGCCATTGCCTCCGGCGGTGTGGAAAATCCCAACGATCTCCTGGACCGTCGTAACCAGGCACTGGATGAGCTGGGAGCAAAAGCCAATATCTCCTATCAGGAGGATTATTTCGGGAATGTCCTGGTCAAGATCGAAGGCCACGATTTCGTGACCATGAATACCGTGAGTGAAATGAGTTATCAGGCTGAGGATGATGAGCGTGTCGGAGCCCTGGGCTTTTATAATGTATTCTGGGTTGATTCCGCCACCGTACAGAGCCGTGATGAGAACGGCAATCCCCTTCGCTATGTGCCGGATACGGTACGTAATAACCCGCTTTCCAACAGTACTGCCACCGGCCAGGTCTTTAACTGGGATTTGCCCATATCCTCCAAGCTGGATACGGATGTGGGGGAACTGAAAGGTCTTCTTCTGGCCAGAGGCAACCGCCGCGGTACATATCGTGATCTGGAGACCGTGGACAGTTATAACAAGATCGCGGATTCCGTGATGGTAAACATCATGGCGGAATTTGACGGCCTGGTACACAGCCTGACGGGCGCGGTAAACGATGTCCTCAAGAATGTGACGATGACGCCGGACGAGCGGATCGGCGGACTGCTGGAAGATTATCAGAGATATTATATCTACAATCCGACAGACCGGGAATACAGCTACCGTTATATGTACGGCCAGGATGATACCGCAAATGCGGCATTTATAGACAGCATCAAAGCCATGCTGAAGGACAAGGTCGTGGTGGATAAGGATCCGGCGGCGGTCGCTGCGGATGAAGTGAGCATAAAGTCCGTGCTTGATGAGCTGGAGACGAACTATTTTACCACTAACGGCCGGGGCAAATCCGACAAGGAAGCCTATGCCCAGTATACAAAGCTTTATTCCGAGGTGGAGAAAGCGCTGAACGGTATGAAGGACCGGGACAACAGCCTGAACAAAGCCATGGGGTATATGCGGGATGAGGCCGGAAAGCCGGTACAGATCTTTGAGAGGATCAGCTCGGATGAATACCGGAAGGATGCCGCGGGCAATTACCTGGATCTGAAGGGTGAGGATCCGACCAACAGCGGGACCTGGTTTACGACCTCCAATCTGGTGGTGTGTGCGGACCTTCTGCAATACCCGACCCATCTGGGGCTGCGCCTGCCGGATGGTTCCGAGGACCGGGCTACGGCGGAAGCCCTGCGGGATGCCTTTACCGCGGAAAACTATGTGCTGAATCCTACACTGACGAATAAAACCTCGATCCAGAGGTATTATGCCAATTATGTGGCACAGATCGCCAACTCCGGCAACGTATACAAGAACCTGAAGGACAATCAGGATCTGACGGTGGATGCTGTGGAAGCCAACCGGCAGGGATCCATCGGTGTGGCTACGGATGAAGAACTTTCCAATATGATCAAGTACCAGAACGCCTATAATGCTTCCAGCCGCTTCATCAACGTGATCGATGAATGTCTGGAACATATCATCAATACACTGGGATCCTAAAGGAACGGCAGGGGATTGTCGATAATCATATTGTAAGCTTTTAACACAGCAGCATTAGTGAGGTGTCTATGTCATCTACATTTCTCGGTTTGAATACGGCATATACGGGACTGCAGGCAGCCAATGCCGCACTGAACACCACGGCAAATAATATCGCCAATGTGGAGACAAAGGGTTACAGCCGGCAGCAGGTGACCACCCAGGCGGCGGACGCCATCCGTGCGTTTACGACCTACGGCTGTGTCGGTGCCGGCGTGGAAACGCTGGCCATCGAGCGTATCCGCGATAATTTTTATGATCAGAAATACTGGTCCAACCAGTCCAAGCTGGGTGAATACGAAGTGAAGACCTACTATATGGGCTGTATCGAGGACTATTACAAGGACGACAAGACGATCAAGGGCTTTACCACGATCTTTAATGAATATTCGGATTCGCTGGAGGAGCTGGCGAAGAATCCCGATGACACGAAATACCGGCAGCAGATGATCGGGCAGGCGGGGAACCTGGCATCCTATTTTAACGATACCTATACCAATCTGCAGAAGCTTCAGGATGATGTGAACCAGGAGATCAAGGTGAATGTGGACCGGGTGAATTCCATCTCCCAGGAACTGGCTTCCCTGAACAAGCAGATCAACGTGATCGAGATGAACAGCGGGCTGGTGGCCAATGAGCTGCGTGACCAGAGAGATATGCTGGTGGATGAACTTTCCGAACTGGTGGATGTGCAGACCGAAGAGCAGGCTGTGCTGGATTATACCAATCTTGACCGCGATACCGGAGGAACCCGCTATATCGTAAAGATCGGCGGGCATGTTCTGGTGGATGCCAACAGCTACAATACCCTGACCTGCGTGACCAGGGAACTGAATGTAAAGACGAACCAGACCGATATCCCGGGACTCTATGATATCTATTTTACCGGATATGAATCGGACTGGACGGCGGATGATTATCGGAAAAAAGGTGATATACTGGAGCTGAATTCTCCCACCTCCGGCGGAAAACTTCATGGCCTGATGCAGATGCGTGACGGTAACAACAGTGAGAATTTTGCCGGGCGCGTAACGGGCGTGGGCAGCACCGAAGTGAAAGATGAAAGCGGCAATGTGATCAAGGACGGCAACGGGGATCCGAAGACCACGCGGACCGTTACGGTCAGCGTCAGTGCCGATTATCTCAAGGATCTGAACAAACTCAATCTTTCCAGGGACGGCGGGATCATCAATATTGCCAGCCGGAACCTGTATTTCACCAGCTGGAGCTATGAATACACCGATGGCAGCGATACGGCCAGCTTTACCTTTGTGCTTGATGATGACAGGAATCTGGCGCGTGACGGAAGCCTGATCCCTGCCGAGATCTGCGCGGAAGGCGATATGACCAAGACAAACTGTACGGTGGGCGAGGCCATCGCTTATCAGGGCATTCCTTACTATCTGTCGCAGATGAATGAGTGGGTACGGCTTTATTCCACGGCAGCCAATGATATCCTGCAGGGCGGGACACTTGCGGACGGGACAGCGGGACGAAGTCTCTATGTCGGAAATCATCTGACGGAAGCAAGGGAACTGGAACTGGCCAAGACGGACCGCTTTTTTGCCACCGACGGGAAGTGGTATGATATCAGCGATGCGACAGGCGTGACCACCAGCATGGATGCCTTCGGAAAGCTGACGAAGAGTCTGGGCACCGGGACGAAGATCAAAGATGAGGACGGAACGGAATACACGGTGACTGCCGTCTCCGGGACTGCCGTTACAGCGGAGTATACGGATAAAAACGGGACGACTCAGACAAAGAACATTACTTTGGACGATACGAAAGGCCTGAGTGCGGAAAGCGATTCCTATTATCTGCTCAACGCCGGGAATATGAAGGTGGCGGATGAACTGGTGATCGATGCCGATCTGCTTGCTACACGTTACGAAAAGACCGGTGTGAGCGACGGGGTGGAAAAGAACGATATCGTAAAGAAGCTGATCCGCTTAAAGAGCGATGATACGATGATGAGTTTCCGCGGCTGCAGTGCCGACCAGTATCTGGTGACGGTCCTGGGCGATGTGGCGCTGAATTCGCAGAGGGCGAAGAATTTCCAGGAAAATTACACTTATATGGAAAAGACCATAGGTAACCAGCGTCTTTCTGTCAGCGGTGTGGATAACGATGAGGAGGCTGTGAACCTGAGCAAATTCCAGCAGCAGTACAATATGGCATCCAAGATGATCCAGGTACTGAGTGAAGTGTATGACCGGCTGATCCTGCAGACCGGGGTATAATATGGCTGAGCTGTAACGCGCCGGCCGGGGATGTGAGGTCTCCGGCCGGCGTTTTTACTGTATGGGAAATCGCTTTGCGATTCCTATACAATAAAAACCCTCCGGGAGGATGCGCACGTCGCAGGCGGCATGCTAATTTATGAAGATCCGCTAAGGTATTCGGAGAATGCGGTCGATATATTTATAGAACAGACGGTCAGGGAAGACCGGAGAAAGGCACAGGGATGGTGAGAGTTTTGAAGGAGAAGGATTATGAGAATAACCAATAAGGTGATGCAGAATAACGCCCTGTCCAATATCAACCGTAATAAAGTACTGCAGGATGACCTGAACAACCAGATCGCCACAGGCAAAAAGATCATGAAGCCCTCCGACGATCCTGTGGTGGCGATCCGTGCCCTGCGCCTGCGCAGTGACGTGTCGCAGGTCAATCAGTATTTCGAGAAGAATATCCCGGATGCACAGGCCTGGCTGTCACTGACCGAAACCTCACTGAAGACGACGATCAGCGTGATCAAGAGCACCGTGAGCGAATGTGAACGCGGCGCATCGGATCATCTGCAGACCAGTGACCGGAACAAGATCATCGACAGCTTAAAGGCCCTGCGTGACGAGATCTACAAGACCGGCGATGCCGACTATGCGGGGCGTTATATCTTTACCGGATACCGTACGGATACGCCGCTTTCCTTTGGGAAAGAGACGACCCGTGCCTATGAGATCACCGAGACCTTTAATTTTGATGACTGTGAGAAGATGAGCTATGTGGATACGGCGAATCTGACCGGTATCACCGAGGCAAATTATGATGACGGTTCCCATACGATCGCGGAGGCCGATATCGATAATCTGACTTATTACCGCTTCCGCCTGGCTTATGATGCGCTGGATGGGAAAGGTGCTACGGTCACTGCGAATGCAGACGGATCCAAGACGATCGGGACGGATGGAGATACGGTAGAGCTGTTCAAGAGACCGGAAGCGGAGGATCCTGATGCCAAAGTTCCGGCTGCAGGAGTGCCCGCAGCTGCGATGATCGTAAACGATGCAGATGCGGCATATAAGGCAGTTTCGGCTCCGGGAGCGACGGGGCTCTGCTATCTGATCCCCTCTACCGGCGAGCTGGTGATGAGCAAGGATGTCTACAATGCCATCAACAATCTTCCGGAAGACCAGAAGAATCTGAACATTTCATATAATAAGAAGAACTGGCAGAGTACGGATCTGCGGCCGGAGCATTATTTCTACTGTAAGGCAGATAATGAAAAGGATATGCATGAAGATCCGGCGGATCCGGACAGTCCGCTGATCAAGGTGGAATACAATCCGGATTACCGCTTTAATCTGGCGAAAAGCCCGGATCAGCGCATCGAATACCAGGTGGGTTTCGACCAGAGCGTTCAGGTGAATTCCTATGCATCGGATGTATATAAGCACGCCATCGGCCGTGATGTGGACGAGATCATCAAGCTGGCGGAGCGTGTGACAAAAGCGGAAGAACAGGTAAAACAGTTTGAAGAGATGGAAAAGGACGGCTCCCTGACGGTGGCCCAGAAGGCAACTCTGGGAACGGATCTTGCCGCAGCAAAGAAGGCGGAGACTTTCTTAAAGGACCAGCTGCAGAAGACCTTCAGCAAGTATATCACCAATACCCAGGGTTATCTGGATGATGCCAACGAAGCCGTGACCCTCTGCGGGAACAGGGACAAGCGCGTTTCCCTGGCGGAAAATCGTCTGAACGAACAGCAGACCACATTCAAGACCCTGCAGAGCAATAACGAAGACGCCGATGCCACCGATGTGGCGGTACGGCTCTCCAGTGCCGAGGTGAGTTATGAAGCGGCACTGATGGCTACGGGAAAGATGATCCAGACGACGCTTCTGAATTATCTGTAAGGGCCCGGAGGTACGAAATACTTCTTGTAATATTGTGTTATCTGCGATATAATAAGACACGAAGCATTTCTACCCGTATTACGGGAATAATCAGGGCGAAAAGGAGAATTTGTTATGGTCATTAACACAAGGATTTTTGGCGAAGTAACTGTAGATGACGCAAAGCTGATCAATTTTCCCGGCGGTATCGTGGGTTTTCCCGAGCTGACTGATTTTGCACTGATCCATGATTCCGAGAACGAGAACCAGCCCGGTATCCGCTGGATGCAGAGTGTTCAGGAACCGAATTTTGCAATACCGGTGGTGGATCCGCTGGTAGCGAAGGAAGACTACAACCCTACTGTGGACGATGAACTGCTGAAGGTGATCGGAGAAGGCGATGATCTGCTTGTACTTGTGACGATCACAGTGCCTTCCGATCTGAAGAAGATGAGTGTCAATCTTAAGGCACCCATGGTTATCAATGTGGATACCCGCAAGGCCGTGCAGGTGATCCTTGAGGATGAATACGACATCAAGTATTATATCTATGATCTGCTGAAAGCGCGCCAGGCGGAAAAAAAGGCGGAGAAGGCGGGTGAATAAGGATGCTGGCATTATCGAGAAAAAAAGGCGAAGCGCTGATCATCAACAATAATATCGAGCTGACGATCCTCGAGGTGAAGGGTGACCAGATCAAGCTGGGTGTAAGTGCTCCGCGCGAGGTGCCCATCTACCGCAAGGAAGTATATGAACAGATCCAGCAGGCCAACAGGGATGCCATGGCCGAGCATTCGCCGGAAGAACTGAAAAAACTTTTCCATTCATGATCCCTCAGGGGAACTTTCATCTTTTTTCCAAAATATTTTACGTAAATCCTAAAGTTATCTCTTATATCCTCCGATATAAGAGATAACTTGTAATCTCACAAATCACACGGAGGTGATAAAAATGGCGATAGAACCGTTAAGCAGCGCGATGAGCTATACCGTGCAGCCGATCAGCAAACCGGCAGAATCGACGGGCAGCGCAGCGGAAACCAGGGAAGGACAGCCTGTGGAAGCAAATGCACCGCAGGTGGATGCCAAGACGCTCTCATTATCAAAGACCCAGACCGAAGGGGATGGTCAGGACAGCGGGAATGGGGAAGGTGCGCAGCAGCGCAAACCCATGAACGATGATGCCATCAAGGAAGCCCTGAAGGAACTGGCCAAGAAGGAAACGAACATCCAGTCGGAGTTCGGGATCCATGAAAAGACCAACCGCATTACCGTAAAACTGGTGGACAAGCAGACCAAGGAAGTGATCAAGGAGCTGCCGCCGGAGAAGACTTTGGATATGATCGCCAAGGTCTGGGAATATGCGGGACTGATCGTTGACGAGAAGCGTTGAGCAGAGCGGAGATTAACAGGAGGAAAAAAGTATGGCAAATAATCTCTTACGGGTGACCGGTATGATCTCGGGCATGGACACCGAGAGTATCATCAATATGTATGCATCCAAGGCCAAGAAGAACCTCGATACGGCCAAGGGGAAAAAGCAGTTGAACAACTGGACACAGGATGCATGGAAAGATCTTAACACAAAGATCTATTCCTTCTATTCCAAAACATTGTCCTCAACCCGAATGTCAGCGGCCTACAAAAAGACCAAGACTACCACTTCGGATGATGCACTTTCCGTGACCGGCGGCAGTAATGCAGCGCAGGGAACCCAGAGTGCGAAGATCGGCAGCATGGCCACCAGCGCCTATCTGACCGGTGCTGCGGTGAAAACCGCGGATGGCGACAGTGCGGAATTAAAGAGTACGGATAATTTAAGTTCACGCCTGGGGATCGAAGAGGGAACACAGCTTTCCTTTAAGCTTGGAGACGGGCCGGAAAAGAAGATACAGATCGGCGGCAGCAGTGATGATGCGAATGTTACCGTGGTCAATTCCATGGATGATCTGACTTCCGCATTGAAAAACGCCGGAGTAAATGCCAACTTTGATACGGCAAACCAGCGCCTTTTTGTCAGCTCCAAGACGACCGGGGCGAAAAACAACTTCAGCTTTTCCTCGGATGATGCGGAAGTGCTTTCAAAACTCGGAATACAGGGCGAAGGATCCCATATGGAGGAAGCAAAGAGCGCAAAGCTTATACTGAACGGTGCGGAATTCACCTCCGAGAGCAACAGCTTTACGATCAACGGTTCCACCTATACGATCAATCATGAGCCGGCTGACAAGGATAAAGCGATCACGGTCAATACGACTACGGACTATGATGGCATCTATGATACCGTAAAGGGTATTCTTAAGGAATATAATTCCCTGGTCAATGAGATGAGTAAGCTCTATAATGCCGACTCCTCAAAGGGTTACGATCCGCTGACCGATGAACAGAAGGAAGAAATGACCGATAAAGAGATCGAAGACTGGGAGAATAAGATCAAAGGCTCTTTGCTCCGGGGAGACGGAACGCTCAATGATGTGATGAATGCGATCACCAATACTGCCAGTTCTGCGATCACGATCAACGGAAAGTCCATGTATCTGACGGATTTCGGCATCAGCACACAGAGCTATTTTTCGGCAGAGGTGAACGAGCGATATGCGTTGCATATCGACGGAGATAGCGATGACGAAGTGAGTGCAGCGAATGCTGACAAGCTGAAGGATTGGATCGCAAAAGATCCGGAGGCTGTCAGTGAGTTCTTCTCAAAGCTTTCCGCAAATCTCTATAATAATATCTTTGAAAAGATGAGCGGCAACAGCAAGATGAGCAGTATCTATAAGGTATATAACGACAAGCAGATGAAGCAGGAAAGCAGTGACTGGGATGAAAAGATCGCGGCTCTGGAAGATAAGGTGACCGAGATCGAAGATAAGTGGTATGCACGCTTTGCGGCGATGGAGACAAAGCTTGCGAAGATGCAGAAGAACCAGACGGCTGTGGGCGGGTTCTTTGGCTGATAAGTAAGATGTCTGGTTTTACGAAAGAATACCCGGCAGGCCGGAGAAAGGCTCCGGTCTGCCGAAATATATGAGAACAGGAGAGCACTGATATGCCGAACAATCCTTATACGCAGTACAACAATAACAAGATCATGACAGCAACACCTGCAGAGCTTACGCTGATGCTTTATGAAGGAGCGATCAAGTTTGGAAATATCTCGATCAAGGCGATCGAGGATAAGGAGATCGAAAAAGCCCATACGAATATCCTGAAGGTGCAGCGTATCATTGATGAATTCCGGCGTACACTGGATTTCAAGTATCCGGTCGCCCAGCATTTTGAAAATGTATACAGCTATCTGGCACAGCGCCTGGTGGAAGCCAATATTTCCAAGGATAAGGAGATCATGGAAGAAGTGGTCAGGCATCTGCGTTCCATGCGGGATACCTGGAAAGAAGTGATGCGGATCGCAGGGAAAAAGGATTGAAGCGGCGGGATAAAGGATGGAAGAATACTTAAAAGCGCTGATCACATCGATGGATGAAAAAAGCCGTTGTCTGAAAGCCCTTCAGGAGAAAACGGATGAACAGACCGCGATCCTTGAGGCGGAAGAAATGGACTGGGACGGCTTTGATGCACGGATCGATGAAAAGGCGGAGCTGATCGAAGAACTGGATAAGCTGGACGACGGTTTCAATGCCGTCTTTAACCGGATCCGCGAAGAGCTGGACGGTAAGCGTGCGCAGTATAAAAAAGAGATCGCACGATTACAGGAGCAGATCCGGGAGGTGACAGCCCAAAGCACCTCTCTTATGGCTTCGGAGCAGCGAAACAAAGACCTGATGGAAAAGCAGGCGATGGGTACCAGGAAGCAACTCAGGCAGACCAGAGTTAACAGCCGGGCGGCGGCCAGCTACTATAAAAGTATGAATCAGATTAACTATATCGATCCGCAGCTTATGGATAAGAAGAAATAATAAATCTTTTGTCTGCGCGAGAGAAAGAGTTTTATTCAAGGATGCCCACGATTGTGGGCATTTTTCAGGAGACAGTTCCGATGAGTGGAAGAGATACAGCGCCCGATATACTTGAAGCAAATGAAATTGCATGGATGCAGCGATACGGGGAATCCCTCCGTGAAAAGCTGCATGCTGTTCTGGAACGGGAAGAACTGGACGATGCGGCTGTAAGCTTCTATGAAAAAATGTACCGGCAGTCATCGAAAGTGCCTGATGATATAAATTCTGAACAGTATTCTTTTCTGCTCTGCTGCGGCTTCGCTGAGGGAACATTTCTGAAAAGACTTCTGAACAGCTCCGCACAAACGCTTAAACTGCTGTCTTATGAACCGGATGAGGCATCCTTCCTGTATGCGGCTTGCAGCAGGGATATTTCCGGCCTGATCCTTGACCCGAGACTTTACATAAGCGTCTATGATGCAAATAAGCCCAATCAGCTGGCGGAGGTTCTTGAAAAACAATTGGAGCATATCCATATAAGCGGAACCGGAGTAATTACGGTACCGGCTTATGAAGATTTTTATGCAGAGATTGCCCAGAACGTGATAAAGACAGTACGGGACCGTATACGGGATCTGTGGGAAGAAAGGCGCGCCGCAGGCAGGTTTAAAGAAAAACCTTTTCTAAATGAACTATATGCGCTGGGTACCCTTTCGGAGAATTATCTTTGCGGGGATCTTCTGGACAGAATAAAGGATAAAAGCATACCCGTGATCCTTGTTGCTGCCGGGCCTTCCCTTCGCCGTAACGCTGCGCAGCTGCGTAAAGCAAAGGGTAAGGCATTGATCGTGGCGGCTTCGCATGCATATAAAACCCTTTTTGAAAACCATGTTGAGCCGGATCTGCTTGTGGTACAGGATCCTGATCCGTCTGCTGTTTTTCTGGCAGATGATAAAGAGAGAAAAAGTGTGCTGCTCATATCACCGCATGCAGACAGGGAAGTGCAGGAGCTGTACCGGGGAAGATGTATTTATATGAATTTTTCGGATGAACTGGCTCCGGCGGACATTTATAAACGCAGCGAAGTTCTTAAGGCGGATTATGGATCCGTAATGACCAGTGCATTTGATATTTTTGCTGATGCGGGATTTCGCACGCTTATTTTTGTGGGACAGGATCTTGCATACGGGGAAGCGGGAATGACACACGCTGACGGCAGTGCAAATCCGGAGCGGAATACGGGCGAGGCGTTCATATTGCCCGGGGTGAATGGCGGGCAGGTGCGGTCACGTACGGACTGGTATATGTTTTTGAACTATTTTGAAAGGAAGATCGCAATGTTGCCGGCGGCAAGAGTGATAGATGCGACAGAAGGCGGAGCTCTGATCAGGGGAACCGGGCTGATGAGCCTGGAGGCGGCGATCGAGGAATGCTGTACGAAAGATTACCCGGAGTATCGGGATCTTCCGGAGCTTCTCCCGAAAGCCTGGAAGGCAGATCAGGTGGCAGAATGGCGAAACGTGATAAAGGCCAAAGTATCGGAAGTCCGGGAATTTCTGGCGGATGTGGATGAGGCCCTGTTTCTGGGAGAACAGCTGATCGGGATGATAAAAAAGGGGGATACGGGATCTGCCGCCTATCGGAAAACCGCGGGAAGATACGATCGTGTGTATCATCTGATCCTGGAAGAGCGGATGCAGGGAGTTGTGATATATTATGCGATCGATCGTGTGCTGGATTATATGCAGCAGATGCTGAAAATGGAATTGAGCGGCGATACGGAGAAAAAACTTCTTTTGGAAAGAGAGCTTTTTTTATCTTTTCGGGAGAAGAGCCTTCAGTTGGAAAAAACGTTAAATAATTACTGAAATCATATCCGTAATTAAAAGACGGATTGCAAAAAGTTTGAAAAAATCAAAAAAAATACTGGAAATCAGTAAACGATTATGATAGAATTTTTTTAGAAAAAAATTTAAAAACGGTATTAAGTATCGGAGAAACCATCCGATATATTTAATACAAGCGGGGTGAAATCCCCGGGAAACCAATAATAGCGGCAAGGATGTCGCAACAAAAAATTTCAAGGAGGAAATTATTATGGTAGTACAGCACAATCTTACAGCAATGAACAGCAACAGAATGTTAGGTCTCACGACCTCCGCGCAGGCGAAGAGCACCGAGAAGCTTTCTTCCGGTTATCGCGTAAACCGTGCGGCTGACGATGCAGCAGGCCTTGCTATCAGCGAGAAGATGCGCCGTCAGATCAAGGGCTTGACCCAGGCCAGCCGTAATGCTCAGGATGGTATCTCCTGCGTACAGACGGCAGAAGGTGCACTTGGTGAAGTTCACGACATGCTGCAGCGTATGAACACCCTGGCAAACCAGGCTTCCAACGATACGATGACTTCTGCGGATCGTGGTTATCTGAACCAGGAAGTTCAGCAGCTGAAGAGTGAAATTGACCGTGTTAAGTCCACCACAACCTTCAACGAGCAGAATCTGCTGACGGGTTCCTTCAGCAACAAGAATCTGCAGGTTGGTGCGGAAGCAGGTCAGTTCATCTCCGTCTCGATCACAAGTATGGCATGCTCACAGATCGGTGTAGGTAACGTTAGTGTTGCAGGATCTACCAATTCGGCTGCACAGAGCGCTATCACCAGCATCAAGGATGCACTTGCAAGCGTAAGCTCGCAGAGAGCTGACCTCGGTGCCGTTCAGAACCGTCTGGAGCACACCATCAAGAACCTGGACAACATCACTGAGAATACCACCGCAGCAGAGAGCCAGATCCGTGATACCGATATGGCAACCGAGATGGTTTCCTACTCGAACAACCAGATCCTTGCTCAGGCA
>JAEELW010000109.1 GCA_016282915.1 Lachnospiraceae bacterium
GAAGGCGACATCGCACCGGGCGACATCACTTTCTTCCGTCTGCAGAGCACCGCTGATGGCCTGATCCGCGCTTATGCGGCAGAGGGCGAGATCCTGCCGGTAGCTACCCGTTCCTTCGGCGGCATTGCCGTATTCGCGATCAAGGAAAGGGGCCGTTTCTATCGTCACGTACTGATCCAGAAGAACTATCCTCACCATGGCGCCGTTGCCTTCGGTCACCACGGAAAGGCTCTGTACGAAGTGTTCAAGTACATCGGCGTGCCCGTAGAGGATATCAACTACAACCAGCCGAAGAGTCTGCCGTATCCTACGGAGAATCCCTTCGCATAAATCGTAACTGTTTTTACGGCTCTCCTGTCCCGACGGGGCAGGAGGGCTTTTTTCAAAATCCGGGCAGATGAGCGGCCGCACGGGGATTTCCGGGCGGAACGCATATTTCGGAAAGCAGGTGAAGGATGAAAAGAGATTTCAGAAAAGAAGCGGAACAGCTGGTGGCGCAGATGACGGTAAAAGAAGCGGCGGAACAGCTTCTGTACAATGCGCCCGCACTGGAAAGGCTGGGGATACCTGCGTACAATTACTGGAACGAAGGCCTGCACGGCACCGCGCGCAGCGGGACGGCGACGGTCTTTCCCCAGGCGATCGGTCTGGCGGCCATGTTTGACGATGAATTCCTGCAGCGCATTGCCGATGTGATCGGTACCGAGACCCGTGCAAAATATAATGAATCGCGGAAGCATGAGGACCGTGATATCTACAAAGGCATCACCCTGTGGTCCCCCAACATCAATCTCTTCCGTGACCAGCGCTGGGGCCGCGGACAGGAAACCTACGGGGAAGATCCTTACCTTACCTCGCGCATGGGTGTGGCGTTTATCCGCGGGCTTCAGGGCGAAGGAAAATACCTGAAGACGGCGGCCTGCGCAAAGCATTTTGCCGTGCATTCCGGACCGGAATCTCTGCGCCACGGTTTTGACGCAAAAGCCTCCGAAAAGGATCTGGAAGAGACCTATCTGCCCGCTTTCAAAGCGGCGGTCGTCGAAGCGGATGTGGAAAGCGTCATGGGCGCCTACAACCGCACCAACGGCGAGGTATGCTGCGGAAGCGAATATCTGCTGCAGAAGAGACTGCGCGGGGAGTGGAAGTTTGACGGACATGTGGTGAGCGATTTCCTTGCGATCCGTGATTTTCACGAGAATCACAAGGTGACAGAGCGGCCCGAGGAATCCTGCCGGCTGGCCCTGAAGAACGGCTGCAACCTGAACGCCGGGGACACCTACAAGAGTCTCTACGCGGCTTATGAAGAGGGCCTGGTCAGCGAGGAAGAGATCCGTGAGGCGGCCGTACGCGTATTTACGACGCGATACCGTCTCGGCATGTTTGCAAATGACTGCGAATATGATAGACTGAATCTTGAAGATGTGGATACGGAAGCACACAGAAAGCTTTCCTATGAAGCATCCTGCCGCTCTGTGGTCATGCTCAAAAACGACGGCATCCTGCCCCTCGACCGCAGCAGGGTGAAAACCATCGGCGTCATCGGCCCTACCGCCACTTCCATCGAGGTTCTGAACGGAAATTATAACGGGGTTTCTTCGGAGTATGTCACGAATCTGGACGGGATCCGCGCAGCAGCCGGCGAAGGCGTGCGCGTAATGTATTCCGAAGGCTGCCATCTGTTCCGCGAGAGAGTGCAGCCCCTGGCACAGCCCGAAGACCGCATCAGCGAAGCGCTCGCGGTAGCGGAGCACAGCGACGTGGTGATCCTCTGCCTGGGTCTGGATGCGACGATCGAAGGCGAGGAAGGCGATACCGGAAACGCATTTGCGGCAGGCGATAAGGAAAGCCTTTATCTTCCTGCATCGCAGCGGCGCCTCTTTGAAGCGCTTTCCGGAACGGATACGCCCATCGTGCTGGTCATCAATACCGGAAGCGCCATGGACGTGAGCAGAGAGCAGGAGCGCTGCTCGGCGGTGCTTCAGTGCTGGTACAGCGGAGCCTTCGGCGGGAAGGCACTGGGAGATATCCTTTTTGGCAAGGTATCGCCCGGCGGAAAGCTCCCGGTCACCGTCAGCTATGAAGGGGATCTGCCGGAGTTTACCGATTACAGCATGAAGAACCGGACCTACCGTTATACGCAGTCGGAGCCGCTCTATCCCTTCGGCTACGGCCTGAGCTACAGCAGCTTTTCCTTTGATGCGCTTCGCTGCGAGGCGGCGGACGGCGGATACCGTGTGGAAGCGGAGATCACGAACTGCGGAGAATGCGATGCGGATGAAGTGGCCGAGATCTACGTTTCCAACGAGATCGGAGAAAAGCTTTCCAACGGGAAAAATGCGGAATATGCTTCTGCCATCGATCCCGGGAACCAGCCCCGCTGGTCGCTTGCGGCGTTCTGCCGTGTGAGCCTTAAGAAGGGCGAGAAAAAGACCGTAGCGCTCACGCTTTCCGACAGCGCCTTTGATACGGTACTGGAGGACGGACGCAGGGTGCACCTGGCGGGTATTTACCGTATCTACGCCGGCGGACAGCAGCCCGGCAAACGGAGCGAGGAACTGAGCGGAAAGAAATGCCTTGAGACAGAGCTTGTTCTGTAGGCATCCTGCAGAATCAAAACAGATACCAATATTACGATAAAAAAGGAGAAAGCCATGAAACTGTATATCAATCCGGCGGAAAAGCTGGGACATATCAATGCGGAGCTGCAGGGGCATTTTTCGGAGCACCTGGGACGCTGCATCTATGAAGGCCTTTATGTGGGCGAGGACAATAAGGAGATCAAAAACGTGGCGGGCATGCGCTGCGACGTGGTGGAAGCGCTGAAGCAGATGCAGATCCCCGTGCTGCGCTGGCCCGGCGGCTGCTTTGCCGACGAATATCAC
>JAEELW010000110.1 GCA_016282915.1 Lachnospiraceae bacterium
CTCCCGGGCTTTGCGGACAGATTTTCCGGCTGCGCGGCCTCAAGGATAAACGCAGTTCCTTCCGGCGCACCATCATGCGGGAAGTACATGCCGTATTCTTCGTTGTGCTTTTCTTCAACGTAATGGCGGTCAATATATTCCTCCAGCCGGGGATAAAGCCGCTTTCCGAGAGTCTTCGCTTTTTCATCAAAGACTACCAGAAAGATTTCCATCTCGTGATCCAGCAGAAATGCATTGATCTCATCAACGGCGATACGCAGTCCTTCTTCCTTCGGATAGCCGAAACTGCCGGTGGCGATCAGCGGGAATGCGATGGAACGGAGTTTATACTCTTCCGCCAGTTCCAGGCTCTTCCGGTAACAGGATCTGAGCTTTTCCTCTTCTCCTTCCGCTCCGCCCAGATAAAGCGGGCTGACCGCATGAATGATGTATTTCGCCTTGAGTTTAAAACCCGGAGTGATGAACACTTCTCCCTCAGGGACACAGCCGATCTTCTCTTTTCTGTAAGCCAGAAGCCGCCGGGCGCCTGCCGCCCTGTATATGGCAAGATCACAGCCGCTGCCGATCGCCGGCTGGTCATTTGCCGTGTTGACTATGGCTTCCGTATTCATTTTTGTGATATCGTTACGTACGATCCTGAAAGACATTTTCTTCCTCCCAAGCGTTTCCCGTATGAAGCCTTTTCAGCCGAACACGATATCTCTCAGCGTGGGGTGGATAGTGTCGTAAGCCATGCCGCAGTTTCTCACATGCTGCACGTAAACAAAGCTTGTTTTTGACGCCGTATCCATCTGGATACAGCTTCCCGCAGCGCCGTCCCAGCCGAAGATCCCTGCAGGCGCCGTCGATCCGATCTCTTCCGGATGCATCAGGATCTGCATGCCGCAGCCGTAACCATAGCCTTTTCTTCCCATATTTTCGGCGATCTCTTTCAATCCGGCTTCACAAAGGAGATTCTTTTTGAAGCTTTCGACTGTCTCCGCCTCCAGTATCCTTACCCCTTCCGCGGAAACGCCGCCGCAGGCCAGGGCATCCCCGAGCTTTGCATAATCCTCCGTACTGCTCACCAGGCCGGCTCCGCCGCTTTCATAATTTTCCGACAGCTGGTAATTGCAGCTCTGCTCCATGGGAACGATGCCATCCTCCCCGGCAATATACTGCTGCGCCAGCCGTTCCAGCCCATCATTCATTGGCTTTGCAAAAAAGGTATCCTTCATGCCCAGGGGCTCCCAGAGCTTTTCTTTCAGGTATTCGCCAAAAGACATGCCCGATACGGTCTCGATCAGGGCCGCCACCACATCATGGCTTAAGCTGTACTGAAAATGCGTTCCCGGCTCAAAGCAGAGCGGCGATTCCGTAAAGGCTTCCACCAGCTCCCTCGTACCGGCCTGCATGCCTTTTTCCTTCAGCACACGCAGGATGCCCGGACGGTTCAGGTCATAATCCAGTCCCGACTGCATGGATGCCAGATGCCAGAGTTTCATCGGCTGTTCAAGTTTTCTCAGACCCTTTTCATCCTTCACCTGCAGCTCACGATAGGCCGGCAGATATTTCCCCACTTCATCCTCCGGTGACAGCTTCCCCTGCTCCACAAGCTGCATCAGCGCCGTCATGGTCTGCACCTTGGTCATCGAAAACATGAGGTAGCGCTGGTCCGCACGTACCTTCTCCTTCTTTCCGATATCCACGGTACCGTTCATATGCCGGTAGATCATTTCATGATCCCGGTATACGATACAGTCGACAGACGGTATCCCTTTCTCCGTCAGGGAATCCAGATACGCCGTCATCTTTTCTTCATTAAAACCGCCCATGAGACTTTCCTCCTTTTTGCGCCTTCCCGCGCATCCCGGTATGCGGCCGGGGATCTGTGCACTCCCCGCCGTGCTTGCGGAGCTGTCTGTTTTATTATACAATAGAAAGGCCGAATGCTCAAACCTTTTGATCCGCGGAAACGCAGCGGGCAGACGGAATTTTACGTTTATATCAGGGATAGTCTGTATCCCTTCCTTTGAGAGAGGATAACAAAATGTTCAATCTGTTAAGCATGACAGATCTGCCGCCGGAGGAAAATGCCGGCGAAACGGAGATCCCCGCCTTTTTTACCGATCTGAACCTGGATCAGATCCTGGACCGCGTATGCGACGGCTGGGACGCCGGCGTCCGGAAGCTTTATGAGCGCTTTCCCGCCACAAAAGAAGATGAAGATTACCGGAGGGCGATCTATTCGGATATCCGGAACGATGCGGTCCACGCCGCCATGACGGAATACTACGGACATATACGCGAACGCAGGATCTTTGCAAAACGCAGGGATGACGCATACGAACCCGTCCAGAAACAGGTCTGGCATCTGCGGGAATGCTACGCCTACATCTCCTCACTCGAAGCCCTGGATAATGCTCTGAAAGGCGCACAGCCGCGATCGGCCGGAATGAAGGCTTTTTCGGACTTTCTGTCCGGCTGTGTCTCGGAAGAACGATATCTGCGCATGAAGGGGGAAGCGAAACTGCTGTGGACGGAACTCTCCTCTTTCCGCGTGATCCTCTCCTACGAGAAAAACCGCTTCACCTTGGTGGAAGGAAAAGGCGAAGGCAGTTATGAACAGTTCATTTCAGAATGCTTTCCCGGCGAGAGCCGCGATCTGAAGAGCCCTTTCATCGATACGGAATACTCGTCCAGACTTGAGCAAGAGATCGTAAAGCTTTTCCGC
>JAEELW010000111.1 GCA_016282915.1 Lachnospiraceae bacterium
CCTGTAGGATCCAGATCGATGATATCTAAATTGTCTTTCCAGTCTTCTTTCACAAAAACCTCCGCTCATCGCACGTTATGTAAACAATTTATTATATCCCAAACGGGCGATTTAAGCAAGTCATGTGCTGTTTACGGAGTTACTGTTCCGTGGCATGCCACGGAACGTAACTTTAGAGATACTCTTCCCTGTTGCAGATCTTCAGGTTCTCCACGATCTTGCGGATATCCGGGGTACTGTCCTTTCCGCAGATCAGGATCGCGTCATCGGTATCCACGATCACCAGGTCTTTCAGGCCCACCGCAGCGATAAGCTTGCTGCCGCCTTCGATGATGCAGTTCTTCACATCCACGGTCAGCGCATTGCCCTGCACGGTATTCCCGGCCTCGTTCAGCGGTTTCATACGCTCCACGGAAAGCCAGCTTCCCACATCATCCCAGCCGAAGGTACCGGGCAGCACATAGATATCGTCCGCCTTTTCCAGTACGCCGTAGTCGATGGATTCCGAAGGAATGCTGTCAAACACGCCGCTTAAGATGCTGGCCTCGTCCTCGGTGCCGATCGCGCTCTCGATCCGGCTCAGTCCCGTATAGATCTCGGGCAGATATCTGCTGATGGACTGCAGGATCGTTGAGACTTTCCATACGAACATACCGGAGTTCCACAGATACTCTTCCGATTCGATATATTCCTTTGCCTTTGCCGCATCGGGTTTTTCCACGAAACGGTCCACCGCGAACGCACTGCCTTTGGTCTTTTCCGGATTGAAACGGATATAGCCGTAACCGGTCTCGGGTGCCGAAGGCGTGATCCCCAGCGTGACCAGATTGTTTCCTTCCTCTGCCACCTGGATCGCATCCTTCAGTACATTCAGGAACATTCCCTTGTATTTGATCTGATGATCGCTGGGCAGCACCAGCATAACGGCATCATCATATTTCTTGCGCATATGAACGGCACCCAGCCCGATACCCGGCGCGGTATTGCGTCCCACGGGCTCGCAGAGCACGTTTTCCTCCGGGATGTCGGGAAGCTGTTCCCGCACCAGCCTGCGGTAATTCGCGTTGGTCGCGATAAAAATATCTTCGGGCTCCACCAGACTGCTGATACGTTCCACCGTCTGCTGTATCATGGTCTTTCCGTCTCCGGTCAGACTCAGAAACTGTTTCGGACAGTTTTTCCTGCTCCGGGGCCAGAAACGCTCCCCTTTTCCGCCTGCCAGGATCAGTGCCGTGATCTTCATAGTTTTTTCCTCCGTTTGTATATCTTATTTTTCTGTGCTATAATATGCCTTGATTCAACAGCCGTCCGCCATGCGAAAGGACGGAATTATAACAAAGATCGAGGTGAGCTCATGATCTCTATAGTTGTTCCTACTTTTAACGAAAAGGATAATATCCGGCCGCTGCTTTCCCGTATCCACGATGCTCTGGGAGACATCTCCCACGAAGTGATCTTTGTGGACGACTCCAGGGATGAAACCCCGGACGTGATCCGCGAAGCCGCCAAAACGGATACTACCGTGGTACTGCGTCACCGTGAAAACGCCAGCGGACTTGCAACCGCTGTAGTAGAGGGCTTCGGTATGGCCAAGGGCGATTACGTCGCCGTAATGGATGCGGATCTGCAGCATCCGCCCGAGGTGCTCCTGGATATGTACGCCGCGATGCGTGCACATGCGGATATGGCCATTCCCAGCCGTTTTATCCCCGGCGGCAGCGACGGCGGTCTCGACATCTTCCGTAAGATCGTTTCCGGCACCGCGCGTTATATCGGCAAGATCCTGCTGCCCTGCCTGCGCCATATCAGCGACCCTACCAGCGGTCTCTTCATGATCCGCCGCGAGCTGCTCAAAGACGCAAAGCTCAGCCCCATCGGCTGGAAGATCATGGTGGAAGTGATCGCCATGTGCCCCGTAAAGAAGGTTCTGGAAACGCCTTACAGCTTCCACGACCGCGAGCACGGAGAATCCAAGCTTTCCACCAAGGTGAGCCTGCAGTTCATCCGCCAGCTCTTCCATCTGCTGAAAGTTGCTCCCAACCGCGGAAAAGGCATGCGCATCGCCCGCTGGAGCCCGAAGAAACTGGCCGAAAAGAAGGCTGCGCTGAAAGACTGAGCCATCAGAGGCTCTTCAGCCTTTGATCCACTGGGCCCAGCGCTTGCGATAGTCCTCGGGACTCATATTTTCGTTTTCAATAAAGAGTCTGCGAAAGCTTTCCTCATCCCCGATCCCGGATTCAAGGATCACCTCCGAAAGGGGCTTGATGGTAAAGCGGAGCAGCTCTTTTGCTTTATTCAGCATACGGTTGGCGATATAACCTGTCGCCGTGATCCCGTACCGCTTCCGGAACTGTTCGTCCAGAACTTCAAAAGGCTGTTCGTATCTGGCAGCCAGCAGCTCCCGGATCTCTTCCGGCGTTTTATCCTCCGCCAGCAACTCGTTGATCTCTTCCCTCATGCCCGAGATATCGGTCTCCTGCTCCTGCCGCACACCCGCCTGCTCCATACAGAGCAGAAGGATACGGCCGAGGGCTGCATCCGCACGTAGCTCCGTCATCCGGCTGTTATCGCCTTTGCTTTCCAGGATCTGCGCACACAGTTCACGGGCCGTTGCTTCCTGCTGACCCAGCAGAAAACAGGGGCTTCCGCCGTTCTGTTCCTTAAAAAGCGGATACAGCGCCTCGGCTCGCGCGCCGTCAAAATGCACCCAGCGCAGTTCCCAGGGATTGCTCGCACTGCTCTCATGCTCATAATGCTTCCTGCAGTCGACGAGTGCCGCCCAGCCGCGGTGCAGCTCGGTTTCACTCTCTTCATAACGCAGCACGCCGCTGCCGCTCTCCACAAACAGAAAGAGGTACGATTCCAGTTCCTCCCGCGCAGAGGTATGGGGCCTTAAGCTCTTCAGCCTGCCCGCCTCCTGCACATAACAGAGATGCTTTCTCGCAAAAGCCGAAGGCGTATAAAAATACCGTTCCGAACTGGTAAGGCCCTCCGCATCAAAAAGCTTATCCATGCTCATTCTCCCTCTGTAAACTACTCTTCACCACTCCGGTCTCCCGCCTCTTCACATCATGCGGTCCCGGATAATTCCCCTCAGACATGCGCTTTCCAGTATGCCAGCACTTCATCGATGGTGTGCTCCAGCGGGATCCGCGGCTCCCAGCCGGTTGCTTCGCGCAGCTTCGTGATATCCGCTTCGATCACCGGCACGTCCACCGGACGGATCTTGGCCGGGTCCGTTTCCACCTTTATCTCCGCACCGCAGCGTTCGATGATGGTCTGAAGGATCTGACGTATCTCCACCGCATGACCGCTGCCCACATTGTAGGTCTGCCCGGCTGTGCCGTGTTCTGCCAGCAGTCCGTAGGCACGCACCACATCACGCACATCGGTGAAATCACGCTTTGCGGAAAGGTTACCCACACGCATGACCGGCTCCCGCAGCCCTTTTTCGATCTCCACCGCCTGCCTGCAGAAATCCGACACCACAAAGATCGGCGCCTGCCCGGGGCCGATATGGTTAAACGCGCGCACCATGATGAGCTCCAGATCGTATGCCCGGGAATAAATGCGTCCGAGCATGTTCTGACAGGCCTTGGTAGCCGCATAGATATTGCCGGGATCCAGCAGGGTATCCTCGTCGATCGGCGTAGACCCCGGCTTTATATGACCGTATTCTTCGCCGCTTCCCACCAGCAGCACACGCGGCTTGAAATAGAGTTCCCGCAGGGCTTCCAGAAGGTTCACGGCTCCCTTGACATTTACATCCACGGTCAGCTGGGGATTTTTCCACGCAACAGAAACACTGCTCTGCGCCGCCAGATGATAGATCTCATCCGGTCGCTCGGCAAAGAGCAGCTCAATGATACTTTCCTTATCCAGGATATTCAGCTCGCAGACTTTCGTGTCCGCGGCGTCCAAAACCTCACCGGGCAGCTTTGTCACTACGACTTCGCAGCCCCGTTCTTCTTTCAGATGACGCAGGAGATAGCCTCCCACAAAGCCGGCAGCGCCGATGATCAGAGCCTTTTTAGAGCTGGCTTGCATACCTCATCTCCTGCTTTACCAGAGTCAGATCGGTGGATACCATGCGTTCCACCATCTGGTCAAAACTGATCTCCCGTTTCCAGCCCAGCTTTTCCTGTGCCTTCTTGGGATTACCGATCAGAAGTTCCACTTCCGCCGGGCGGAAGAATTTGGGATTGACCTTAACCAGAACCTTGCCGGTATGGACGTCGGTACCGATCTCGTCCACGCCGGTGCCGGAGAATTCTACCTTGATGCCCGCCTTGTCAAAGGCAGTCTGGGCAAACTCACGTACGCTGCG
>JAEELW010000112.1 GCA_016282915.1 Lachnospiraceae bacterium
AAGAGTGAAGGGAAAGCGCCCGAAAAGGAAGTGAAGCACATCCGTTTTTCCGAAAAGCTGGGCTGGCTGAACCGTATGCTCTGGGGAGGTTCCGCACTGCTCGCGTTTGAACATGTGTGGCACGGCGAAGTGATCCCGACCTTCCCGTTCCTGACGGCCGTACAGAATGGCGAGACGGAGGAGATGCTGGCGGAGATGGGGACGGCCGGCGTAGGCATGGCTGTGCTGGTGACGATCGTATGGGCTGCCATGGCCGGCCTGTCTTCGGTCATTGAAAAGCGCGGCGTGCAGAAGGAAGCTGCGGAGGAGGTACATTCATGACCTTACTGATCGCGATCTTTGCGGCAGTGATCAGCACTGTTGTATGGTACCGCAGTGAGGACCGGAAAGAGATGCAGCTGGGGACCCTCAGCCTGATGTTCTGGGGAGCTTCCCTGATGTGGCTGGTGGATGCATTCTTCGGCTATGCGGAGGAAGGCGCGGCGTTTTTCACTCCGGAAGCTTCCGATATGCTAAATGAGATCTACCTGGGCCTGTCGGTGGTGGCTCTGGCGCTGGTCATCTGGCTGGTGATCCTGCTGGTCAAAGACCCGCAGGGAAGAGTAAAGGCGGCGCTTCTGCGCAGATAAGTTTCACAGACCGGGAGGTACAGGATGAATACAGAGATCCGGCGGCTTCTTGAGGATGTAAAAGAGGGCAGCGTATCCGTTGAGGATGCGCTGCTTCAGTTGAAAAAGCAGCCTTTTGAGGATCTGGGCTACGCCAGGGTGGATCTGCACCGCAGGCTCCGGCAGGGCGTGGCCGAGGTGATCTACGGTGCAGGCAAGACGGCGGAACAGATCCGCGGCATCGTTGCCAGTATGGAAAAGAACGGACAGAAGCGCATCCTGATCACACGGCTGCCCGAGGAGCGGTATGCGGAGCTGGACGATGCGCGTATCGCCTATCATAAGGATGCGCGTTTCGGGCTGCTGGGCGGCATGCCGGAGCCGGACGGGCTGGGAAGTATCGTGGTAGCCTGCGGCGGGACCAGTGATATCCCTGTTGCGGAGGAAGCCGCGCTTACGGCGGAAGCTCTGGGTAACGAGGTGGTACGGCTGTACGACGTGGGCGTTGCCGGGCTGCACCGCCTGCTCAGCCATATGGACGAGATCATGAGCGCCTCGGTCATCATTGCCATCGCCGGTATGGAAGGAGCGCTGGCCAGTGTGATCGGCGGTCTGGCCGACTGCCCGGTCATCGCGGTGCCCACTTCGGTGGGCTACGGGGCGTCGTTTCACGGCGTATCCGCGCTGCTCTCGATGCTCAATTCCTGCGCCAGCGGCGTGACGGTGGTGAACATCGACAACGGTTTCGGCGCTGCCTATACGGCGAGCATGATCAATCATAAAACAAGATAGAACAGAGACATAGTGGCCCGAAAGACGCCGTTTTGGCGTGATCCGGGCCGCTTTCGGATACCGGACGGTGTTTACGGAGAGGAGGTCGGTATGAAGACCCTTTATCTTGACTGCGGGATGGGCGCTGCCGGCGATATGCTGGCGGCTGCTTTATATGGGCTGCTTTCAAAGGAAGAGCAGGCGGAGTTTTTGCGCGAAATGAATGAAGCCGGCATACCCGGCACGGAGATCCGTGCGGAAGACGCCGAAAAATGCGGCATTGTGGGCATTCACATGAATGTCGCGGTCCATGGAGAGGAAGAACGCTCGGAGGACGTGGATCTTGCGAAACAGCGGGACGAGATCCACGGGGAAGCGCACGGGCATGAGCATCATCATGACCACGACCATGAGCATGATCACGATTACGAGCATGGACACGACCACGATCATGAGCATGAACATGGACATGACCACGATCACGACCATCATCACGACCATGAGCATGATCATGAGCATGAGTACGGACATGACCACGATCACGACCATGGACATGACCACGATCACGACCATGGACATGACCACGATCACGACCATGAGCATGATCACGACCACGAGCATGAACGCGATCACGAACATGGACATGACCACGACCATGATCATCATGAGCACGACCATGATCATGGTCATCACCATCATCACCATGCAAGTATGGAAGATATCCGCGGCATCATCGCTTCACTGAAGCTTCCGGAAGAGAGCAAGGTGCATATCCTTGCGGTATATAGTCTCATCGCCCTGGCCGAGAGCAGCGCCCACGGCCGTCCTGTCAGCGAGATCCACTTTCATGAAGTGGGGACGATGGACGCCATCGCGGATATCGCGGCGGTCTGCCTGCTGATGCAGAAGCTGGCCCCGGAAAAGGTCCTGGTATCGCCGGTCCATGTGGGAAGCGGAAAGGTGCGCTGCGCTCACGGCATCCTTCCTGTTCCGGCCCCGGCCACGGCCCACATCCTGCAGGGCGTGCCCATTTACGGCGGCAGCATTCAGGGAGAGCTCTGCACGCCTACCGGGGCGGCGCTTCTGAAGCACTTTGCCACGGCCTTCGGCGATATGCCTCCGATGGTGGTGGAAAAGACCGGCTACGGTATGGGCAAAAAGGATTTTCCCGTGGCAAACTGCGTACGCGCGATGCTGGGGGACAGCTTTGACGATACGCAGCAGGTCGTGGAACTCTCCTGCAACATGGATGATATGACGGCCGAACGCATTGCCTTTGCCACGGAGCTCTTAATGGCCAAGGGTGCGCTGGAAGCCTTTACCGTACCGGTAGGCATGAAGAAATCGCGGCCGGGCATGCTCCTGACCGTGGTCTGTACCGAAGCGAAGCGTGACGAGATGGTCCGTCTGATCTTTAAGCACACGACGACCATCGGCGTGCGGGAAAACATCTCGCGCCGTTTCACTTTAAAGCGCCGTATGTATGAAAAGGAAAGTGAGTTCGGACCCGTGCGTGTGAAACATTCCGAAGGCTACGGGGTGGTGCGTGAGAAATTTGAATACGAAGACCTGGCAGCGATCGCAAGAGTCAGGGATCTTTCCATAGAAGATGTGGTAAAGCTTTTATCCTGAGTTACGTTTTTAAGCTTTTTTACTGTCGGCTCCGGCTTCGGCCGGGGCCGTTTTTCTGCCCTCCAGCTCACGGATCCGCTCTTCCAGCAGGGCCTGGTTCTGCACCAGGGTTTTGATCTTTCCCGAGAAATCCGAGATCACCACGGTAAAGGAGATCATCAGGATGATGCCCAGGAGGATACAGATCCCAAAGAGTCCGTTGGCAGGAACCTCGATATTCAGAAGCCCGGCGGCCCAGAATAAAAGCCCGGGCCAGATGACGATCACGAGCATGACCAGACCGGCAAAAAACCAGAGCAGGCTGTAGCGCAGCAGCAGCCTGTTTTTTTTCACCAGTACGAGGATGGAGATCAGGTAGAGGATCACCAGTATGAGAGCAAATATACGCAGCGGCAGTGACATAGGGACACCTCGGTATCATATTTTTTGAAGCGGCGCATAAGCATGCACCGGGGATTCAGCTTCGCGGCGTACTGCAGGTAAGGATCGCCAGCGAAACCTTGATCATGTAGTAGATTGAACGCAGAAAGGAGATGGAACTGACGCCTCCCTGCCTCTGACGCATCTGTACCGGGACTTCCGCGAAACGGGCACCGGCCCGTGCGGCCAGGACCAGGGATTCGGGTTCCGGGTAGTCCTGGGCGTATTCCCGTGAAAAGAGCGCGGCGTAACGGAGATTCACGGCGCGGTAGCCGCTGGTCACATCCAGGATGCGCTGTCCGGTCCGGAGACGGATCAGAAAACTGAGAAAGCGTATCCCGGTACGCCGCATGGCGGAAGACTGGAAGCCTTCCCCTTTGATAAAACGTGAGCCGATACTCATATCGGCGCTTCCGTCCAGGACCGGAGCCAGCAGGCTGTCGAGCTCTTCCGCCGGGTGCTGCCCGTCGCCGTCCATCTGGACGGCCACGTCATATTCCCGGAGGCAGGCATAGCGGTAACCGCACTGCATGGCGCCGCCGATACCGAGATTGACCGGCAGACGCACATGCCTGATCCCGTTTTCCGTAAGGATCTCTTCGGTACGGTCCCGGGAACAGTCGTTGATCACAAGCACATCCGCTTCCGGGTGCAGTTTTTTCACGCCGGAAACGGTATCGAGGATACTGTCCTCTTCGTTATATGCGGGAATGATGATCAGGATCTTCATTCCTTATTTACTGGCGGTCTCCCACAGGCCGAGGATGGCGTTGTAAAGCAGAACAACGCCGGCGACGATGATCACGATGCCTTCCGGGAAGATCTTTCCGGTGAGGATCAGCACACCGAGCACGATGGAGGCGATGGAAAGGATCAGCATAGCAGTTCCTTTGGTGCCTTTGTCACGAAGCTCCAGAGCGCTGAGCAGCAGTGTGATGCCGTGAAAAGTGATGATCGCTCCCAGGATCACATGGAAGAAGGCCATGACCCAGCCGGTAGAAAGAAAGCAGACCAGACCGATAACGATAGCGCACACGTCACCGACCATATTGGCTGTTGCCGAAAGCTTGAAATCCTTCTGCATGATGGCCGAGACGATGCTCATTCCGCCGTATATGATCAGACCGATACCGACGATCTTGATCAGCAGATCCGTAGTTTCTCCCGGGAAAAAGATCAGGAGCAGACCCAGCCCGCCCATGATCACCAGTGACAGTATGGAACCTGTTTTTGAAGCTTTCATATACGTATACCTCCGTTTTCAGATAAGCAGCGCTTCTTATGCGTCCGCGCTCACCACACAGTATGATGCACAAGAGTTTTGTTGTCAAGCGTTACCGTTACGGCCCGAAAGGCCGGGGGGCTCCCGGAGTGGCTGCAAATCTTTACAAATAAATCGAATATCACTATAATGTATAGTCAGGATTAAAGGCTCATGTGCGAGCCATTTCCTATCTCCATACAGCCCGGAAGGATGGAACAATGTTTAAACGGCTTCTGGAACGGATGTTCCATGATGATCTGGATATACAGCAGCGCCTGCTGAACCTGATCCTGAGCACTGCTCTGGTGGGGGGCTTCCTGTCCATGTTTGCGACCCTTGTGATCGGCGGGGGACTGGCAAGCGGGATCGCTGTTTTTGTAGTGCTCATCATCGTGGTGGTCTCTCTTTATCTGTCCGTGTTCCTTAATAAGATGACGGCTGCGGCGGTGCTGATCACGGGTATGGCCGATCTGTTCATTTTTCCCTGGATGTATTACAATTCCGGCGGGATGTACAGCGGCATGCCGGTGTGGTTCGTGCTCGGCCTGGTCTTCACCTGGCTGACGCTCAAAGGAAAGATCTGCTATATCATGTATATCCTGGATGTGGTCGTGATGATCGGCTGTATGACGCTTGGGGCGCATCATCCCGAATGGTTTGTGATGATGCCCGAAGGCTATATGATGAGCGACATCATCCAGTCCGTGATCCTGGTGACCTGTATCATCGGCGTGATCTTCAAATTCCAGACCAGTGTTTACGAAAAACAGAGGGCCAAGCTACTGGAGCAGGATGAGCAGCTCTTTATCGCAAACAAGGCCAAGAGTCAGTTCCTTGCAAACATGTCTCACGAGATCCGTACCCCCATCAACGGCATCATCGGTATGAACACCATGCTCCTGAACAACTGCGAGAACGGGGATATCAGCGAGATCCGTGAATATGCGAAAAATATACAGAGCGCGAGCCAGACCCTTCTGTCCATCATCAACGATATCCTGGATATCTCCAAGATCGAATCCGGGCGGATGGAGATCATCCCTTCGGAGTACGAACTGTTTTCCGTGCTGAACGACTGCTACAATATGAACCTGATCCGGGCCAGGGAAAAGCACATCGGACTGAAGATGGAGATCGATCCGTCCCTTCCCTCGGCGCTTTACGGGGATGAGGTGCACATACGGCAGATCATCAACAATTTCCTGTCCAACGCCGTCAAATATACGACCGTAGGCGAAGTGGTCCTTCGCATGCGCAGCGAGGAACGCGACGGAGAGCAGATCCGCCTGCGGATCGAGGTGCAGGACAGCGGGATCGGGATAAAGAGGGATGAGATGGGAAAGCTCTTTCAGAATTTTACGCGTCTGGATGAAAAGCGGAACCGTCATATCGAGGGAACCGGTCTGGGGCTGAGCCTCACCAAAAAGCTGGTGGATCTCATGGACGGAAAGATCGAAGTCGAGAGCGAGTACGGAAGGGGCTCGACCTTTACCGTGTGCCTGTCCCAGAAGGTCGTCAAAGAGGAGCCGATCGGTGATTTTGCTGAAAAGTACCGGGCCTTCATCCGCATGGAGCAGGAGAAAGGACGGCGCTTTACGGCGCCGGATGCGCAGATCCTGGTGGTGGATGATGTGGAGATGAACCTGAAGGTGGCGCGCGGGCTTCTGCG
This sequence comes from Lachnospiraceae bacterium, assembly GCA_016282915.1. Lineage (GTDB taxonomy): Bacteria > Bacillota > Clostridia > Lachnospirales > Lachnospiraceae > NK4A136. Next base: position 6,365 of record JAEELW010000112.1, read on the forward strand.
GCCGACGAAGGTGAAGCTGGATCTGGTCTACAGCGGCGAAGAATGCCTGGAGATGATCAAAAAGAAAAAGTACGACCTCATCTTCATGGATCACATGATGCCCGAGCTGGACGGCGTGGAAACGCTCGTCCGTATGAGGGAAGACAGGGATCATCTGAATGTGAGAACGCCGGTGATCGTCCTTACGGCGAACGCCGTTGTGGGCGCAAAGGAACAGTATCTGGAAAAAGGCTTCGCGGACTATCTGTCCAAGCCGATACAGGAGGATGAGATGATCGACATGGTATACCGTTACCTGCCGGAAGAACTGATCCACAGCGAAGACAGCGGGGAAGAGAAAATGCCGTCCCAAAGCGGCGCTGCTGAGGAAGAAAAAGAGCCGTCCCGAAGCGGCAGTGCTGCTGAGGAAGAGAAAACGCTGTCCCCAAGCGGCAGCGCTGCTGAGGAAGAAAAAGAGCCGTCCCCAAGCGGCAGCGCTGAAAAAGCCGCGCCGGAGAAAGAACGCTTCCCGTCCCTGGACCGTGCCACCGGCATGAAATACTGCCTGGACGATGAGGATTTTTATCTCGAGATGATCGGGACCTATGTGGAAGGAGACCGGCGCGGGGATCTTTCCGCAGCCTATAAGGAAAAGAAGTGGCAGGATTATAAGACCTTTGCCCATTCGGTAAAGAGCACCTCCATGAACATCGGCGCTGTGGAGCTTTCCGCACGTGCCAAAAGCATGGAAGAGGCGGCCGGACGCGGGGATGAGGCTTTTCTTTCCGCGCAGCATGAGAGTTTTCTTGAGGAATACGGAAAGCTGCTGGAGGAACTGAAAGCGGGGCTTAAAGAAGAAAAGCCGTGAAACGCCGTATCATGATCACAGTCGCATACGACGGTACAGACTATCACGGCTGGCAGTTTCAGGAGGGCGTGCCGACGATCGAAGGCGCGCTTTCCGCACGCCTTTTGGATCTGACGGGAGAGGAATGCAGCCTGACCGGGGCCAGCAGGACCGATGCCGGCGTGCATGCTCTGGGCAATGTGGCGGTCTTTGATACCGAAAGCCGTATCCCGGCGGAAAAGTTTCCGGGGGCGCTGAATGCGAGGCTGCCGGGTGAGATCCGTGTGCTGAAAGGGCAGGAGGTGGATGCGGATTTTCATCCCCGTCACTGTCACAGCGTGAAAACCTATGAGTACCGTATCCTGAACAGCCGGAGCGAGGATCCGCTGCGGAGCCGCTATGTACACTGGTATTACGGAGCGCTGGATACGGAGCGCATGCGGGAAGCGGCGGCAGTGCTGATCGGAGAACACGATTTTACGAGCTTCTGTTCGGTGCACGCCCAGTCGGAGACCAGGGTGCGCACGATCTGCTCGCTGGATGTGCTCACGGAGGCGGCGGGAGAAGAAGGAAAGGAGATCGTGCTCCGCATTACGGGGAACGGATTTCTCTATAATATGGTAAGGATCATCGCGGGGACGCTGATCGATGTGGGCAGGGGACAGACGGCAGCCGGAGCGATGGAAGGCATCCTTCTCGGGAAGGACAGGGCTCTGGCCGGCCCCACGGCGCCTGCGAAGGGACTGACACTGAAAAAGATCGCCTTTCCGGACGGGCTTCGTCCCGACAGGCCGGAAAGAGAACAGGATTGATATTGAAGCTGATAAAAGGAAAAAAAAGACTGATCGCGGTCATCATGATGCTGTCGCTTCTGTGCGCCTGCGGCGGTTCGAAGGAGCCGGTGGAGCTTTTTCCGGCGCAGGACGGAGGCGTTTCGACAGGGCAGTCGGGGACGGTACCGGAGGATAACGGACCGGTGCCGACGGATGCTTCCGCGCAGAAAGCGGTCATAGAGCCCAAGAACAAGCTGTACTGGGCGCCGGAGGAGCTGGAGACCATACCGCGGGCCTACTTTGAACCGGCACAGGAGCAGGGAAAGCTGGTCCCGTTTATTTATAATACCTACGAAGCCTTCACCTATGACCAGCGTTCCGTAATGCTGGAAAAAAGGGCTTTTGTCTATCTTCCCTATGATTATGACGAAAACAAGAAATACGACATCATGTATTTCATGCACGGCGGCGGCGGAACCGAGGCGTGGCTGCTCGGAAACCGGACGCAGGTACAGGGCTTCAAGAACGTGATCGATCATGCGATCCAGGACAAGCGCGTCAAGCCCATGATCATCGTATGTCCCACCTACCGGAATGCCGGCTACGGCGAGGTATATGTGGAACGCCAGGATATGGCGATGAAGCTCTGCGCGATCTATTACAAGGAGCTCTTAAACGATCTGGTCCCTTCGGTGGAGCGTCATTACAGCACCTATGCGGAAGGAAAGACGGATCCGGAATCCCTGAAAGCCTCCAGGGATCACCGCTGTTTCGGCGGCTTTTCCAACGGCTCCGTGGCCTGTTGGTACGTCTTTGCGCACGGCACCGATTATTTCCGCTGGTTCATGCCCATGAGCTGCGGCGCGACACTGCAGGATGTGGAGCTGAATGTGATCGCCTCGGGGCTTCCGAAGGACAGCTTTTTTATCTATCTGATGACGGGGACGAAGGATTTTGCGCTGGCCTGCGATTCGGCCAAGGCGCAGCTGATGAAGAATTCGCCCTACTATCAGGAATACAGCAGTCCCTCCGATATCGGGAATTTTGTGTATCGTACAGGAAAGGGTTATGTACACGGCGACATCGCCGCGAGGGAATATATCTATAACGGCATACAGTTTTTCTTTGGCTACGGGTGAGGAAGATGAGCTTACTGATCAAAAACGGAACAGTCGTAAATCCCGGCGGTGAGAGCGGCCGGCTGGACATCCTTGCGGAGAACGGAAAGATCTGCCGCATGGAGGCGGGGATCACGGAGGAAGCGGAGCGTGTCATCGATGCCGCGGGCTGCCTTGTCATGCCCGGTTTTGTGGATGTGCATGTGCATTTCCGCGATCCGGGGCAGACCTGGAAAGAGGATATCCTGAGCGGCGCGGAAGCAGCAAAGCACGGCGGTTACACCTCCGTGGTGATGATGGCGAATACCGTGCCGGTGGTGGATTCGGAAGAGACCCTGCGCTATGTCCTGGAAAAGGGACGGCAGACGGGGATACATGTTTACGCCTGTGCCAGCGTGACAAAAGGAATGGCCGGGAAGGAACTGAACGATCTGGAAAGCCTTGCAAAGGCCGGAGCCGTGGGCTTTACAGATGACGGGAAGCCGCTCTGCGACGCGGCTCTGGTGGAGGAAGCCATGAAACGAGCGGCGGCGCTCGGGCTGCCCCTCAGCTTTCATGAAGAGGACCCCGCGTTTGTAAAAACCCCGGGCTACAACCATGGCGCCGCATCGGAGCATTACGGCATCGGCGGGGCCGACCGGGAGGCGGAGATCCGCCTGATCCGCAGGGACGTGGAACTGGCTCTGAAGACGGGAGCACAGATCGACATCCAGCATATCAGCACAAAAGAAGGGGTGGCCCTGGTGAGGGAAGCACGGCGCAAAGGAGCTAATGTTCACGCCGAAGCCACGCCCCATCATTTTTCACTGACGGAGGAGGCAGCCATCGCCCACGGGAGCATGGCAAAGATGAACCCGCCCCTGCGCACGGAGGAAGACCGTCTTGCCATCGTGGAAGGACTGGCGGACGGTACGATCGAGATGATCGCGACGGACCATGCCCCCCATTCCGCGGAGGAAAAAGCGAGGGGGCTGACCGAAGCGCCCAGCGGGATCATCGGTCTGGAGACCGCGCTGCCTCTGGCAAACATGTATCTTCTGGAGAGCGGAGCGCTCACGCCCGCGCTGCTGGCGGAAAGGATGAGCCTTTTTCCGGCACGGATCTACGGCCTGGACGCCGGCGTGCTGAAGCCGGACGGCAATGCGGATCTCGTGATCTGGGATCCCGAAGAGAGATATATCGCGGGAGCTTATGCTTCCCGCTCCTCCAACACGCCTTTTACGGGCCGGGAGATGAAGGGCACGGTAAGGTATACGGTCTGTGACGGCGCGGTCGTTTATGAGAGGTGAGCATGTGGAAAGATCCGAAGGGCTGGGATACTCCCGGCAGGGATAATGCACAGCGGGCGGCGGCTTTCCGTTATGAAAGCTTTGAAACGGAAGGTATGAAGCTGCTTTACCGGCATTTTGTGCCGCAGGACGGGGGAAAGGGACTTCCCCTCGTGCTTTTTCTGCATGGCGCGGATGTTGCGGGCAGCGATAATGAAAGCCAGCTCCTGCATCATGATATCGGAACGCTCTTTGCGGCGGAAGAACGGCAGAAGGAACATCCCTGCCATATCCTGGCGCCGCAGTATCCCGAAGGCAGCCACTGGGGCGCAGCGGAGATGCTGCGCCGGCTGGAGGCGCTGCTGGACAGCGTGATCGCGAAAGAAGGCTGCGATCCTTCACGGATCTGTCTGTACGGCTACAGTGCCGGAGCCATAGGTCTCCTGGAGCTGATCCGGCGGCGCCCGCATTTTTATGCCGCGGCCATAGCCATCTGCGGAGCGGCGGAGGACCGCTCTTTGGAAGAACTGGCGGACACGCCGCTCTGGTTCTTTCATGCGGATGATGACAGGATCGTTCCAAGCGGCGCAAGAATGTCTCCGGCGGGGCAGAGACGTCTGCTCGGTTCCGTGCCTCTCTGTGGAAGCCTGAAGGCACTCGGTGCAAAAGAGATACGCCTTACCCTGTATCCCGCCGGCTTCATGGAAAAAGAATATCATCTGAATCCTCACTGCAGCTGGGTGCCGGCGGGAGAGGATGAGGAGGCGTGGCGCTGGCTGTTTTCGGCCGTGCGGACTGCTGCTCTACATAATGTCTAAAGCTTTTTTAATATTCTAAACCCTTGAAATTCCGGGGCTGTGCGCTTATAATCCATTCAAGACCTTGCAGAGCAGACCCGTACCGGAAAGGAGGGTAGAGGCGCACGATTCAAGTACAGCAATTCTGCAAGTACTGTTTTCAGGGCGAAAGCCCGTCTTCTGCCATGGAATTATGGCTGCCATAATCACAGAAAATCATATGGCATTGTCTTACCGGGTTCTTTTATGAACCGTCGATCTTGGTCAAGATATGTTACCGAAATCCTGAAAGCAAAAGGCATATGTTTTAAACGACAATACATTTTTTTTGGTACTTTCTGCAGGTCTTGTAATTCCCGGACCGGAGAGTTCTGTCGGATCAACCATACGGATCACGGACACAGACGGATATTTCACGGATATCTTTTTATGGTATTTCTGTACCGTGCCGCTGCGCAGTCAGACGTATCCTGTAATGATCAGATTACCGCAGGGAAAAGCCTTCTCAGAGTGAAATTACCCTAAGGTTCTGCTGCGTAAAGGGAGAAAAGACGGCTTTCCGGTCGTTCTGTCCGGGACAGAAGAGCGTGTAAGTTCCGGTGGGGAACACGATTCTTGTCCTGAACGGAGAATCGTGTTATAATACTAAGCTGTATCATTATGGTTACCGGGCGGCGGAACGCGGCGGACGGTAACGGATCAGGGGTTTTGGGAGCCGTAATGGGAAAGTTCGGAGACACAAATGAGATCCCCGGCGGGAATGCGCCGGAGGATGCGGATCTGTACATAGATGAGTATCCGGAGGATTATGGGGACGGGTACGCGCAGGATTATGCGGAAGACTATGTGGAAGATTATGTAGAGGATTACGTGGATTACGGCGATTATTACGAGGAGGAGCCGGCACCGGTGCGGAGATCCGCGCCTGCCCGCAGCGCAAAGCGCCGCAGTCCGGCGAAAGCATCCCGTTCAAAGAAGCCGGCACCGGAGCGTTCCGCTTCCGCGGGAGCAAAGCGCAGCCGGAAGTCCAAACGGCCCAATAAGGATGTGCTGCGCCGTTTCGGGCAGAAGCTTCTCGCAGTGTTCATCGCGCTGATCCTGATCGTGATCGTGATCGCAGTGGCCTTCGGAGACCGCATCAAACAGAGCATAGAGAATCATGAGGAATTTAACGGCCGCTGGCTGCTTTCGCTCCTGGATCCGGAAAAGTATTCCTACGGCTCGGATCCTGCCGACCTGAAGGATTATTTCAAGCTTTTTTCCGATGACGACGTGGCCATCATCCTGCAGGACGAAAGGATCGAAGCGCATGCAAAATATGTGGACAAGACCGTGTATTTTTCACTGGATACGGTACGGGATCTGTTTACGAAGCGCTTCTATGTCAGTCAGGAGGAGAATCTGCTGCTTTACAGTACCTCGGATCAGGTGATACGCAATGTGATCGGCGAGAGCAGCTATGAACGGGACGGACAGAAAGTTTCCCTGGGCTGTGTGGCGGCACGTTACGGCAAGGACGGGACGCTGTATATCGCGGCGGATTACGTGAAGCTTTTTGCCGACTTTGACTACAGCTTTTTTACCGATGAACAGCATTCCAACCGCGTACAGGTACGTACGCGCTGGGAGGAGGAGAGGATCGCCAGCTTCAAGAGCGCTACCTGGCTTCGTGAAAAGGGCGGGATCAAGAGCCCGGTGCTCCGGGAAATGCAGAAGGGCGACGAGGTCAAGGTCCTGGAAGTGATGGAAACCTGGAGCAAGGTCAAGACCGATGACGCATTTATCGGTTTTGTCGAGAACAAGACACTGAACGAAGCTGTGAGCCGCACACCCCAGCCGGCGACCGGCGCATATCATCCCGAGAAGGATTATGCCATGACACCCGCAAAATCCAAGGTGATGCTGGGCTGGCACCAGACCTTTGAAAAGGACGACGGCAGCGAAATGGAAAAGCTGACCGCGAATGCGCAGGGTATGAATGTGGTTTCGCCCACCTGGTTCCTTTTGCAGGATGAAAACGGCAGCTACCGTTCGGGAGCGACAAAGTCCTATGTGGACCGCGCCCATGCAAAAGGTTATGAAGTGTGGGCGCTGGTGGAGAACATGGAGGCGGATTTTGATGAATATGCCCTGTTCTCCTCGTCGGAACGGAGGGCATCCCTGATCGCGTCTCTGATGAGCGATGCGCAGAGCTTCGGCTTTGACGGGATCAATATGGATATCGAGCTGACGGATGCAAAGCTTTCCAGGACCGGACCGCACTATGTGCAGTTTCTGCGGGAGCTTTCCATCGCCTGCCATAAGGCGGGACTGTCCCTTTCGGTGGATGTGCCGCCTCCCACGGAGAGCAACAAGGGCTTCGATATCGAAGAACTGGGCTATGTCTGTGATTATCTGGTCCTCATGGCTTACGATGAGCATTATGCGGGATCCGAGCCGGGCAGCGTGGCGTCTCTTCCGTTTGTCGAGAAGAGCATCACGGACGTGCTGGAGAAATATCATTTCCCCGCGGCCAAGCTGGTATGCGGCGTTCCCTTCTATACGCGGCTGTGGCGTATCGAGGGCAGCGATGTGAAATCGGATGCCATCAGTATGGGGAAGGCAAAGGATTGGATCGGCAGCAAGGGAGTGGAAACCCTCTGGAGGGATGAAGAGGGGCAGTATTTTGCGGAATATGTTGACGGGACGGCAACGTACCGTATGTGGCAGGAGGAAGAGGAGTCCATCCGCGCGAAGCTCGGCGTGATCCGGGCAAAGGGCGTGAACAGTGTGGCGGCCTGGAAACTGGGACTGGAAAGTGACGGGATCTGGACCCTGATGGACAGCGCGATGAAATGAATACACGTTTACTGAAAGCTGATGAAGAAGCGATACTGGAAGCCGGGGAGCTGTTAAGAAAGGGAGAGCTCGTGGCTTTTCCCACCGAAACGGTATATGGCCTCGGAGGAGATGCATTCTGTGCGGCATCGTCAAAAAAGATCTATGCCGCGAAAGGACGGCCTTCGGACAATCCACTGATCGTCCATATCGCGGAACTTTCCGCGGCGGAAAGGCTGAGCCCGGAGTTGCCGGAAAGCTTTTATACACTGGCGGAGGCCTTCTGGCCGGGCCCGCTGACCATGATCGTTAATAAACGTCCGGAGCTGCCGGGGGAGACGACGGGAGGGCTGGATACCGTGGCGATCCGTCTGCCCGATCATCCGGTGGCGCTGGCCATGATAAAGGCCGGCGGGGGCTATATTGCGGCGCCCAGTGCCAATGCATCGGGAAGACCGAGCCCGACACTGGCGGAACATGTGATGGAAGACCTGAACGGACGCATCCCGCTGATCCTTGACGGAGGCGAAGTGGGTATCGGTGTGGAGAGCACCATCGTGGATCTGAGCGAAGGAAAGCCCATGATCCTGCGCCCGGGTTATATCACGGCAGAGATGCTGGAGCGGGTACTGAAGCAGCCCGTGGGAACGGATCCCGCGCTGCTGAGACCCGGTGAGGGAGGACGTCCGAAGGCACCGGGCATGCGTTACCGGCATTATGCGCCGAAAGGGAGCATGCAGCTGGTGGAGGGCAGCAGTGAAGCCGTGGTGCGTGAGATCTGCAGGAGGCTTTCGGAGAGCGGTAAGCGCTGCGGCGTGCTCTGTACCGATGAGACAAAGGAGAGTTACCGGGCCGATGCGGTGATCAGTCTTGGCAGCAGGAGTGATCTGTCCTCGGTGGCGCTTAGTCTGTACCGGGCGCTGCGGGAACTGGACGATGCCGGGATCGAGGAGATCTATTCGGAAAGCTTTGAAACGGAAGGTTTCGGCATGGCGGTGATGAACCGCATGCTCAAAGCGGCCGGTTATTCGGTGGTAAAGGTTTAACAGATCAAAAAACAGGTGGAGGGAAAGAAAATGAAGCTGTCGATCGGAAGTGACCATGGAGCATTTGCGTTGAAGGAGGAACTGATCCAGTACCTGAAGGAAAAGGGCTACGAGATCGAGGATAAGGGCTGTTATTCGACGGAATCCTGCGACTATCCCGAGTTTGCGAAGGCAGTGGCGGAGGATGTGGCTGCCGGGAAGGCCGAAAAGGGTATCGTGCTCTGCACGACGGGCATCGGCGTGAGCATCGCGGCAAACAAGGTGCACGGGATACGCTGCGCGCTCTGCCATAACGAGCATACGGCCCTGATGACCCGGCTTCATAACGATTCCAATGTGCTGGCCATGGGTGCGGCGGAGCTGACCCCCACACTGGCAAAGCGGATCGCGGATATCTGGCTGGAGACGGAATTTTCGGGAGAAGAAAAGCATCAGCGCCGGATCGACAAGATCATGGCTCTGGAGGACTGAAACATGAAGAGAGCGGGATATATCAGCTGGGACGAGTATTTCATGGGCGTATCCTATCTGTCGGCGCAGCGCAGCAAGGATCCCAGCACACAGGTGGGAGCCTGCATCGTGAGCAACGACAACAAGATCCTGTCCATGGGCTATAACGGCTTTCCCAACGGGGTGAGTGATGATGAGTTTCCCTGGGAGCGCGAAGGTGAAGAGCTGCAGACCAAATATCCCTATGTCACGCACAGCGAGCTGAACGCGATCCTGAACTACCGCGGCGGCTCCCTGGAAGGGACCAAGCTTTATGTGAGTCTTTTTCCCTGCAATGAATGCGCCAAGGCCATCATCCAGGCGGGGATCAAAACCGTTGTCTATGCGGACGACAAATACGACGGTACGCCTGCCAATGTGGCGGCAAAGCGGCTTTTCAACGCCGCCGGCGTGCGCTATTACAAATACCAGAAGAGCGGCAAGAAAGTCGAGATCGAGCTGTAAGCGTAATGGAGAATGTTGAAGCGATAAAACGAAGAGTGCTGAGACTGACGGTAGTGGCGCTGCTGCTGTTCTTTTCGTGCCTTCATCTGGTCTTTGCCAGTGCCGACACGAAAGAGAAGATGGAAGCCGCCGAAAGAAAGAAGCAGGAAAAGGAAGAAGAGCTGGCTTCGGCCCAGCAGGATCTGGAACGTACGGAGGAAAACCTGGCGGCCCTGGAGAGGGTACGGGTCGGATATCAGGGCGAGCTGAACCTCTTAAATGAGGAGATGCAGCTGGTGGCGGATAACCTGGCGGTGCTGGAGACGAAGATTGAGCTCAAGCAGATGGAGATCGACGAGACCCGTGCGGCCCTGGAAGAGGCGGTGGACCTGCGGCAGAGGCAGTACGAAAGCATGAAGGCCCGCATCCGTTTTCTGTACGAGGGCGGGAGCAACGGCTATATGGATATCCTCCTTTCCGCAGAGGATTTCGGCGAGTTCCTGAATTTTGCCGATTACGTGGAACAGCTGTCCGCCTACGACCGTGCCATGCTGGAGGAGTATGTGCGGACCGAGGGCGAGATCGGGGATGAGAGCCGGCGGCTTCAGGAAGAGATGAGTGAGCTCGTATCCCTGCAGGAAGGCGTTGAGGCGCAGCAGGCCAGGGTGAGTGAGCTGATCGGCAAGACCTCGAACCGTATCGCCGCAACGGCGGAATCCATCGAGGATGTGGAAGCACAGGCGGATGAGTACGAGCGCGAGGTGCAGGAAAAGCAGCAGGAAGCGGACGATGCCGAGCAGGAATACCTGAAGATCAAGGCGAAATACGAAGAGGAACTGCGGCTTTCCAGACTCGCGGCACAGTCGGCGTGGCGTGATATCTCGCAGGTGACATTTGAAGATGGGGACCGTTACCTCCTGGCCAACCTGATCTATTGTGAGGCGGGCGGAGAGCCCTATGAGGGACAGGTGGCGGTAGGCGCCGTGGTGATCAACCGCGTGCTCAGTTCGGTCTATCCGGATACGGTGACCGGAGTGATCTATCAGAGATTCCAGTTTTCGCCGGTGAACAGCGGCATGCTGGCTAACGCGCTGGCCGTAGACAAAGCCACCCCCAGCTGTTACCGCGCCGCAGACGAGGCAATGTCGGGGGTGACCAATGTAGGAAACTGTGTATACTTCCGTACGCCTATTCCGGGGCTGGAAGGCATACGCATCGGGGGGCATATCTTCTACTGAGTTTCGGAGGATTCTGCGTTTTCGATATGGATCGTCAGCGTATCGAATTTGTCGGCATAGATGATCTGCAGCAGCCGGTCGAGCTGCGTCAGGGAACGTTTCAGCTGTTCAAGCGTGATCAGGTCTTCATCGAGGCAGCGCACCATTTCATCGATATCCACAACTTTTACAAAGCCGTCGGGATAGATGATCACATCGGCCAGAAGGTCGGTGACGACGAGCCGTTCCTCGTTTTCCTCCTCGAAGTCCACGATATCGCAGTACCAGTATAATAAACTGTTTTCCGCCGTGTAGAATTTGCTCACCTTGATGCCTTCCCGGCGGAAATAGCAGGAATAGCCGTGATGCAGGTCTTTTTTCGGTTTCAGGGCGTTCCATTTTGTGAGGATGATGTTTTCGTTCCATTCCAGGATCTCATCATCTTTGAGCGCGACGCACTCCTGCGGGATCAGACGTTTGCGATAGAGCATGGGATAGGCCATCACGGAATCCTCCTTGTTTTTCCTAAAAGTGTAGCGCGTGGGAGGATTTATGTCAACGGGTGAACAGGTACAGATCCCCCGAAAGTGAGCGCCGGTGCAGATGAACTCCCCTCGCTTGCATTTCCTCCCAGTTCGGTGGTATAATAGGTCGGTATGTCCGGAAAGCAGAAAGTAAAAGGAAAACTGAAAGCATACGTTCAGGCTCCGCTTTTGCTGGGGCTTATCCTTGTGCTGGTCAATGTCGGGATCTATCTCGTCAATATACAGGCGGGGATGATACTCAGCGGCTTTGCGCTGGTCTATCTGATCACCATGATCTTTATGGTGCTTTTCGCGCGGCCGGGCCTGAATTCGGAGCTGGTGAATTTTGCCACGGAATACGGGCAGGTGCAGAAGCGTCTCTTAAAGGAGCTGGAGCTTCCGCATGCGCTGCTGGACGGCAGCGGCCGCATCATGTGGATGAACAGTGCCTTTGAAAAACTGGGCGAAAAGGAACGCTTTTATAAAAAGAACATCCACAATTTCATGCCCGAGATCAAGCGCGAACTGCTTCCGGAGGAAGATGAGATCCGGGAGATCAACTTAAGCTATGCGGACAGGGATTATCTCGCGCGCATCAAGCGGATCGAGCTGCAGGATGTGGAGCCTCTGATGGAGATCGAAGATGAGTCGAGCTCCGGCCTTTTTGCACTCTACCTTTTCGACCAGACGGCCCTGAACCTTGCGCTGACCGAACTGGATAACCAGAGCGTAGTGGTGGGCTTCCTTTATATCGACAACTACGACGAAGCACTGGAAAGCGTGGAGGATGTGGGACGGAGCCTCCTGGGCGCCTTTATCGACCGGCAGGTGAGCCAGTATGTCAATGATCTGGACGGCATCGTCCGCAAGACGGAAAAGGGCAAGTATCTGGTGATCCTCAGGAAGAGCGCACTGACACAGGCCATGGACGGCAAGTTCAAGATCCTTGAGGATGTGAAGAGCATCAATATCGGAAATGAGATCCCGGTCACGCTTTCGATCGGTATCGGTCTGGGCGGGCTGACCTACGCGCAGAACTGCGAATTTGCGAGAAACGCGATGGATCTGGCCCTGGGCCGCGGCGGCGACCAGGCGGTGGTCAAAAGCAAGGACAGCGTCAGTTATTTCGGCGGCAAGAGCCAGCAGAAGGAAACGCCCACACGCGTGCGTGCCCGCGTCAAGGCCCAGGCACTGGAGGAGATCATCTCCAGCCGCGAGACCATTTTTGTCATGGGACACCGCAACGGCGATATGGACAGCTTCGGTGCCGCGGTCGGCATACGTGCGGCGGCTCTGAGCCTGGAGAAGAAATGTTATATCGTGCTGGAAAATGTCACGCCTTCCCTGCAGCCGCTGGTGGATCTGTACCGCAACCGTGCGGATTACGAGGAGGATTCGGTGATCAGCGCACAGAGGGCGCAGGAACTGCTGGACGCGAACAGCGCCGTGGTGGTGGTGGATGTGAACCGTCCGGGCATCACGGAGTGTCCGGAGCTTTTGAAGAACTGCAAGGCGCTGGTGGTACTGGATCATCACCGTCAGGGACAGGATACCATCGAGAATGCGACGCTTTCCTATGTGGAGCCCAATGCATCTTCTGCCTGCGAGATGGTGGCGGAGATGCTGCAGTATGTGAATAACGGCGTCAAGTTCAAGAGCGTGGTGGCCGACTGTCTCTATTCTGGTATCGTTATGGATACCCAGAGCTTTACCAGCAAGACCGGCGTACGTACCTTTGAAGCGGCGGCTTTCCTGCGCAGGAACGGCGCCGATGTGACGCGGGTGCGCAAGATGTTCCGCGAGGACGTGGCCGATTACATGGCCAAGGCCGAGGCGGTGCGAAATGCCGAGATCTACCGGAAGGATTATATCCTGAGCTCCTGCCAGAGCGAGGGACTGAAGAGCCCCACGGTGGTGGCGGCCCAGGCGGCCAACGATCTGCTGAACATCAACGGTGTGCGCGCCAGCTTCGTATTGACGGAGTATCAGGGACAGGTCTATATCTCGGCCCGTTCCATCGATGAAGTGAATGTCCAGATCATCATGGAAAAGCTCGGCGGCGGCGGGCATATGAGCAGCAGCGGTGCCCAGATGAAGAATACCACGGTCGAAGCTGCGATGATCGTTCTGAAAAATACCTTGGATACCATGATACAGGAGGGTGAGATCTGATGAAAGTGATATTGACGGAAGATGTAAAGGCTCTGGGAAAAGCGGGTGATCTGGTCGAAGTGAGCGACGGATATGCCCGGAATTTTATTCTGAGCAAGAAAAAAGGCGTGGAAGCCACTTCGGCAAACCTGAACAATATGAAGCTGAAAAAGGCCAATGACGAGCGCATCGCGAAGGAGCAGCTGGAAGAAGCAAAGGCTTTCGCGAAAGAGCTCTCCACGAAGGAACTGAAGCTGGGGATCCGTGCCGGTGAAGGCGGCAGGGCCTTCGGCTCCATTACATCGAAGGAGATCGCGCAGGCTGCACAGGATCAGCTGGGTCTGACGCTGGACAAGAAAAAGATCATCCTGAAGGATCCGATCAAGAGTGCGGGAGTGCAGCAGATCCAGATCCGTCTGCATCCGCAGGTGATGGGAGAGCTGAAGCTTACGGTGATCGAGGAGAAGTAAGATGCCGGAAGGAAACGATAGCGCCGCGCGCAGGATACGGCCCCATAACCGGGAGGCCGAGGCTGCCGTGCTGGGCGGTCTGTATATCGATAATTCGCAGATCACCGCGGTCAGGGATATACTGCCGGATCCGGCAATGTTTTATAATAAGACCTACGGAAGCATCTATGAGGCGATGATCGCGCTTCACCGTAAGGCCATGGCCATCGATATGGTCACCCTGCAGGATAAGCTGAAAGAGATGAACGTGCCCCCCGAGGTGGTGAGCGCGGATTTTCTGCGGGATGTGATCACGGCCGTGCCGACGGCGGCAAATGTGAAATATTACGCCAATATCGTGGCGGAGAAGGCGCTGATGCGGGATCTTCTCACGGTCACGGAGGCGATCACCGAGGACTGCTACAACGGGAACAAGGAAGTGAACGAACTGCTGGAGGAGACGGAGCGCAACGTGTTTGCCGTGGTGCAGAAGCGTTCGGTCGGGCGTATCACGCCGGTAGAGCAGATCGTCATGCATTCTCTGGAGATGATCGACAAGGCAGCCCGGACCACCGGAGAGGTGACGGGACTTGCCACCGGTTTTACGGATCTGGATCACAAGACGGCGGGCTTTCAGCCGGGAAATCTGGTCCTTGTGGCGGCGCGTCCGGCGATGGGAAAGACCTCCCTGGTGCTGAGCATGCTTCAGAATATCGTGACGAAGCAGAAGAAACCGGCACTGATGTTTTCGCTGGAAATGAGCGATAACGAGCTGATGAACCGTCTGCTTTCCATGGATTCCGGCGTGAATTCGCAGAAATTCAAGACCGGCGATCTAACGGATGCGGACTGGGAACTGCTGACCGAGAGCGGCGGGAATCTGGCGCATGCGCCGATCTATATGGTGGATACCGCGACCACGCTGGGCGAGATCAGTTCCATCTCCCGTAAGCTTAAAGCGGAAAAGGATATCCAGGTGGTGGTGATCGACTACCTGCAGCTGATGAATTCCACCAGCCGCAGGGCGGACAGCCGGCAGCAGGAGATCTCCGAGATCTCGCGCGGACTGAAGCTTCTGGCAAAAGAGCTGGGCATTCCGATCATCGCGCTCTCACAGCTTTCCCGCGGACCGGAGTCGCGTACGGATCACCGGCCCATGCTTTCGGACCTGCGTGAATCCGGAGCGATCGAGCAGGATGCGGATACGGTGCTTTTTATATATCGCGATGAAGTTTATAAAGCGGACAGTGATAAAAAGGGGATAGCCGAGATCATCATCGCCAAGCAGCGAAGCGGTCCCATTGGGACGGTGGAACTGGTATGGCTTCCGGATTTCACCCAGTTTAAGAATAAGGAATACAGGTAAAGCAGATGCAGTATATCACCAGACAGGAAAAACGCAGACGTGACAGTCTGCACTTCGATGAAAGTGAATACCTTGGGAATACCGGTTTTGCCGGCGTGTCTTCCTCGGTCAGGGAAAAGGTCCTGAAGGAAGTGACGGATGAGGTGAAGCAGGGGACGCGCGTAAATACGGTGAGCGGGAGCCGCGCCGGGACAGCCGTTTATATTAACGGTGGCCGCTCTGGTGACAGCGCGGAAAGCGGAGCCTCCGGGGACGGGTACTACGATGAGGACGGCAGTTACACCGAAAGCGGGTACTACGATGAAGACGGGAATTACGCCGAAGGCGGGTACTACGATGAAGACGGGAATTACGCCGAAGGCGGGTACTACGATGAGGACGGGAATTACGTCGAAGGCGGGTACTACGATGAAGACGGGAATTACGTCGAAGGCGGGTACTACGATGAAAACGGGAATTACGTCGAAGACGGGTACTACGATGAAAACGGGAATTACGTTGAAGGCGGGTACTATGACGAAAACGGCGATTACGCCGGAGACGGGTATTATGACGGGGCCGACGATGCCGGCGGGTATTATGACGAAGACGACGCATATGAGGAAGACGGCGACGGCAGCGAAGACGGCTACTATGATGACGACGAATACGAAGAGGAAGGTCCCTATGACCGCGGCAGCGGTTATTCCTATGATGATTATGAGGGAGATATCCCCGCAGCACCGGTAAAGAAGAAAGAGAAGAAGGAAAAAAAGACCGGGAAAAAGCGCAGTCCGCTCCGTAAAGTATGGAGCGTGGTCTGGCGTGTCCTGGTATTTATACTCGTGACGGCACTCATACTGCTCTTCTTCATCGTGGGAGCGGTAAAGACGATCCTGAACGATCCCTGCCCTTCGGAGACCTTCAAGAGCGAATTTGTTTCCTTTGCATTTGAGACCAGCGCCCTTAAATGGCTGCCCCGGGTCTTCCTTTCGGATGAGGAGGTGGATGATATCATCAACCGCAACCTGATGCCGGAAGCACCGGACGGCACGGTTTCGGACAAGGATCTGATCGTGATCGATGAGACCCCGGATGAGGACGTGGAGCCGATCACGCTGGAGGAACTTTTCGGTACCACATATCACGGCTACATGATGACCATACAGGATCCTTCTACGGTCTATGTCGGCATTGTGGACCAGTTTGCGGAAGCGCGCGGCTGGATCGTTCCCCAGTTCTGCGAGACCTACGGGGCCATCGGCGGTGTGAACGGCGGTGAATTCGTGGATATGGGAAGCTATTCCTACACGGCCATGCCTGTGGGAGGTGTGGTCAGCCAGGGCAAGGCGGTCTTTGAAAACAACGCCGGCGGCAAATGGAATCTGGTGTGCATGACGGATGAGAACAAGCTGCTGCTGCTCAAGGGATATTCGGTGCAGGCGGCAGTGAACGAATACCATGTGCGTGACTGTGTGCATGTCAAGCATGAGACAGGGCCTTTCCTGATCATCGACGGCGAGCCTCTGGAAGTGCCCAGCATCGATGTGTACGGCGGCGGCAAGAATCCCCGTACGGCCATCGGGCAGCGTGCGGACGGCGCGATACTGATGTGCGTTGTGGACGGACGTCAGGCTTCCAGCCTGGGTGCGACCTTTAAGGACATGATCGATATCATGCAGGAATACGGCGCGGTGAACGCCGCCTGCCTGGACGGAGGAACCTCCACGCAGATGTATTATGAAGGCGAGATCGTCAATAATCCCTACTCGCCCACGGGACCGAGGCGCTGTCCTACGGCCTGGCTGGTTGGCGGAGGTGAGAGAAAATGAGCGCAAAGAAACAGAAAAAGAAGAAGAAGTTTCCCATATTTGCCGTACTCATGCTCGTATATATCGTGGTGGGGATCACGGTAAGCCTGATCCTCTTTAAGAAGCTGCGTTCGTGGCTTACGGATTACGAGTCTTCCCAGGCGAAGTACGGACTGGATGAAGTGCTGGCGGCACTGGATGCCAACGATATCGACAGCATCATCCGTGAGGATACGCTGTCGACGGAGATGCCCGGCGCTACGCTGGATGCCTACCGCAGTGTGCTGAAGGATCGTTTTTCCGGCAAAACGGTCAGCGTCAACGAAGCGAAGGACGCTACCAAGGAAGTGCCCAAATACGTGCTGCTGGCCGACGGCGAAGCCGTCATGGATGTGACGCTCAAGGTTAAGGGCAAAAACGAAAGTGATATGGATCTGTGGACCTATGACCATTTCTATCCGGATGCCTACAACCGTAACGACACGGTCTATACGATCACGGTACTGAAGGGCTGTGTGGTCCGTGCGAACGGCAAGGCCCTGGGCGATGAGGATGTGAAAAAGGATGCCGACGGAAATCCGAAGATCACACAGATCAAGGATCTGAAGGCAGTGGAGCAGTATCTGGCGGAGGTGCCCTGCTTTATCACCTACAGTGTGAGCGGTTTTCTGACGGAGCCGCAGATCACGGCCGAGACGAAGGACGGAAAGTCTATGGAGCTTGCGAGGGAAGGGAACGAGTTTTCGGCGGACCTGCCCTTTGAAGAGAGCCTGGCTGCCGAGGTGGAGGCGATCTGCCCGACGATCATGGAGGCCTACGGAAAGCGTTTCATCGGAAAGAATACCGGCGAGATCCTGAAGTACCTGCTGCCGGATTCCGAGTATAAGAACTCCCTGGTCACGGCGATGACCAATTTCTATCCGACCGAAAAGATCAAGAGCTTTACTTTCGATAACGAAAGCTGCTCGAATTTCATTACCTATACCGAGAACTGCGTTTCGGTCGATATCCGTTTTGATCTGATCGTGGAATTCAATGTGGCCGGTTATAATACCGAAAATGAAGGCAGCGAAGCCACCTGGCTCTTCATCAAACAGGACGGGACCTGGTATCTTGCGGCGGTACCGAGACAGCGCCCGGTCAAGGATGAATAGGGATGTTGAAGACAGATCTGTATTGATAAAAAAAAGAGCGGCCCAAAGGCCGCTTTTTTCCTGCCGCTTTTATTCGCCGATCACCCCGATATAAGGGAGATTGCGGTATTTCTGGGCGTAATCCAGACCGTAACCGACGATGAATTTATCGGGCACCTCAAAGCAGGTGTAATCCACATCCACCGGATGGGTGCGACGTGAGGGCTTGTCCAGCAGGGTGCAGAGGGCAAGGGACGCGGGGCCGCGGTCCTTGAGCATGCTCATCAGGTAGGAAAGGGTACGTCCGCTGTCGACGATGTCCTCTACCACCAGCACATCTTTTCCTTCGATGCTCTCGTCCAGATCCTTTACGATCTTTACGACGCCGCTGGAGCTTTTTTCATTTCCGTAGCTGGAGACTGACATGAAATCGAGGGTCACCGGTATGCTGATGCGCTTGGCCAGCTCACAGGTGAAAAAAACACCGCCCTTTAATACGCTGATCAGATGCAGTTCCTTGCCGGCGTAGTCCTCGCTGATCAGTTCTCCCAGCTCGCGTATGCGGGCATCCACCTCGTCCTCGCTGATCAGCACACTGATCCTGTCATCCATGGCAGCCGTACCTCCTTTATGATCGTATGATTATGCCGTTATGTTTCTTTCTGTTCACTATAATAGCATAGCCCGGAGAGACTGAAAAGAAAAAATAATACAGAGACGCAGTCCTTTTTTTGGCATGAAATGGGCAGTCTTTTTGTGGACAAGTACAGTTCTTGCGCATATAATTGAATATATGCTGAGACGGTTTTACTCTTTGGCTTGTTTTCTGCTACCATGTATCCTCTGGTACATTGTGAACAGAAAAAAGCTGGAAAAAAAAGAAAACATGCCCCTGCATCTTTTCTGGTGCGGGGTTTTTCTGGTATACCTCCATCTGGCCGCCTGGGATGCGGCGGATATCGGGACGATCTGGGATACGGTCCATCTCGACCATATGCCGATGGGGGTGAATCTCCGGCCTTTTTCGTATGACGGGAATGCGCGCATTGCGACCAGGCTGAACCTGCTGAACATTTTTATGTTCCTGCCGCTGGGCTTCCTGCTCCCGCTGATCTGGAAGGAACATCGCAGTTTTATCCGGACGGCGCTGACCGGACTCTATTTCTCACTGCTGATCGAGCTCTGCCAGCTTTTTAATCACCGGGCGACGGATGTGGACGATCTGATCATGAACACCCTGGGTGCGGTGATCGGCTGGGGGATATGGCGCATATACAGCCTGCTGTTCAAAAACAGCGGGAAACGTTCGGTGAGCGTGATGCCTTCGGAAGCGATATGGCTCATCAGTCTGGGCGTGGCCGGGATCTTCCTGCTCTACAACCGCTATATCGGCTCCGACATGCTGTACTTTGTGTATTAGGTTGATTTTCGAACCTTTGTATAGTAAAATATCAGGACAAGAAAGGGGAGCGTTCATTGGATACGAAAATTTTGCTCGAAAACGGAACAAATGAACTGGAAGTACTGGAGTTCAGGATCGGAAACCGTCATTACGGCATCAATGTCGCCAAGGTACGCGAGATCATCACCTATCAGGAGGTGACGCCGGTGCCTCATGCGCATCCGTCCATAGAGGGCATATTCATGCCCCGCGGCGTGATGATCACAGCTATCGATCTGCGCAACTGCCTGCAGATGGGAGAGAGCAGACCCGGAGGTCTTTTCATCATCACCAATTTCAACTCCCTGGATCTGGCTTTCCATGTGGATGCGGTACTGGGGATCCACCGTGTGTCCTGGGCAGATATCATGAAGCCTTCAGCAACGGCGGTAAATATCGAAGACGGCGTATCTACCGGTATCATCAAGAAGGACGATAAACTGATCATCATCCTGGATTTTGAAAAGATCGTGTCCGACATCAATCCCGAGATCGGTCTGAAGATGACGGATGTGCAGGCCTTTAACGGACGCGCACGTATCGATGTGCCGATCCTGATCGCGGAGGATTCGGCGCTGCTCAATAAGCTGATCGTGCAGAGCCTGGAGACGGCCGGATATACCAATCTGACCCATACCGAAAACGGGCAGCAGGCCTGGGATCTGATCAATGAATGGAAGCAGGCGGGCACATTGGACAAACATGTACAGTGTGTGATCACCGATATCGAGATGCCCCAGATGGACGGACACCGTCTGACCAAGCTCATCAAGGAAGATGAACAACTGAAAAAACTGATCGTCGTGATCTTCTCTTCAATGATCAATGAAGATCTGCGCCGGAAGGGAGAACAGCTGGGAGCCGATGCGCAGCTTACCAAGCCCGAGATCGGGAGTCTGGTGAGCGCTGTGGACGGGCTTCTCGGTGTAACGGAAAAATAAGATGGAACTTTTATTTTACATATTGCTGCTTATCGTAGGCTTTGTCGGCCTGATCAAAGGTGCGGATCTCTTCGTGGACGGAAGTTCCGCACTGGCAAGAACCTTTCATGTGCCCGGACTGATCATCGGTCTGACCATCGTGGCCATGGGCACCAGTTTTCCGGAGCTGGCGGTCAGTACCTCCGCGGCGATCTCCGGTTCCAACGAGATCGCGCTGAGCAATGTGCTGGGCTCCAATATCTTTAATCTTCTGGTGGTTTTGGGTTTCTGTGCGCTCTTCCGTACGGTCCCCGTGGAGAAGAACATACTCCGGAGGGATTTCCCGGTCTGTCTGGTGGTGGCGGTGGTCATGCTTTTTGTTACCTGCACCGACGCGCTGCTGAGCGGAAACTTTTTCAATATGCCTGTTACGGCCGATGCGGGAGAGGTTCCCCGATGGTTCGGCCTTGCGCTTCTGGCAGCGTTTGTGCTCTATATCCTTGTGCTGATCGTTGATGCAAAAAGGCATCCCCGTCAGGAGGAAGAGGATGAAGGAAAGCCCATGGCTGTATGGAAAAGCTTCCTTCTGATCCTGATCGGCGCGGGGCTGATCGTGGCCGGAGGCGAGGCCGTGGTGCGCAGCGCCAAGTATATCGCGATGGCTGCCGGAATGACCGAGACCCTGGTGGGGCTGACCATCGTGGCGATGGGGACCAGCCTGCCCGAGCTGGTGACCAGTATCGTGGCTGCGCGTAAGGGCGAAGTGGATATGGCAGTGGGAAATGCCGTCGGAAGCTGTATCTTTAATGCGATGCTGATCCTTGGCGTATCCTCCGCGATCCATCCGTTTGCGGTCAATACGGCATCTCTTTTCGATATGATCATCCAGATCGTGGTGGTGGTGGTCACGCTGCTCTTTTCTGCCACGGGGAAGGGCATCACCCGCGGAAAAGGTTTTCTGATGCTTTGCATGTATGCGGCGGACATGGTATTCGCCGTGATGCGATAGGAGCGGCTTATGAACGAGTATCGGGATCTGCGTACGGACGCACCCTATCAGCCCGGGGATGAAGTGGAAGGAACGGCGTACCGCTACTCCGAGGAATTCGGCATGATGTATGTGGCGGTGGATGAGATCTATGCCGCGGCGATCCCGAAGCGCGAGCTCTACGGGGAGGTAAAACCAGGAGATACCGTGCATGCGCGCGTGGCGCGCGTTCGCGAAGACGGTACCCTGGATCTGAGCATACGGCAGCCGGCGCATCTGCAGATGCAGGACGATATGAAAAAGATACTTGTGCTTCTTGAGGAATACGGGGGCGTGCTGCCTTTTACCGAAAAGGCGGATCCCGAGGTGATACGCCGCGAGACCGGAATGAGCAAGAACGAATTCAAGCGCGCGGTGGGCCACCTGTATAAGGAGCGGAAGATACGGATCGAGGATGGAAAGGTGAGGAGCGTATGAACGGAAGGATCTCCGGAAGATTGTTTCTGTCGATCACAGTGATCTATATCGCGGTGGAGCTGCTTCTGAGCTTCACGCCGCTTTTGGACGGCCTGGACGTGATCGGGTCGATGATCATAAGCGAGCTTATCATCATCGTTCCGTCGCTGGTCGCTTTTTATTTCAGCAGGGAGCGTTTTACGGAAGTGTTTGCGATACGCGGGATCAAGCCGGTGCTGATCCCGTTGTGTATACTGTTTACGGTACTTGTACTGCCGCTATGCAGCTGCCTGAATCTGGTCACGCTCTTTTTTGTCGAGAACCAGGCGGCCGGTATCTTTGACAGCCTCTCGGAAGCGGGGCTGGGACTGATGGCATTCTTTACCGCAGTGGCGGCGCCGGTCTTTGAGGAACTGACTTTCCGCGGCGTGATCTTCAGCGGGATACGGAAGAGCGGTTCGGCGGTACAGGCCATTGTCTGGTCTGCCGTGCTTTTCGGTCTTTTCCATATGAACCTCAACCAGATGTGTTATGCCATCGCGCTGGGCCTCTTCTTCGGAGCGCTGCGGGAGGTGACTGGATCCGTCATTCCCTCCATCATCTGCCATATGACCATCAACGGCAGCAGCACGATCGTGATGCTTTTGCAGAGCGGGGGAAACAGTGCGGCAGAGGAAAGCACGTCGCTTCAGGAGCTGGCATCGCAGGCGCTTACCACGGAGATCCTGGTGCAGGCGCTGACGATCTATATCGTGATGGCCTTTGCGGGAGCAGCGGTGGCCCTGTGTGTTCTGGCGCTGATCGCGCGCAAGCAGGGCGGGCTTGTCCGGTTTAAGGAGATCCTTACACAGCGCAAGGCCACCCGCGGTCATGTGGCGGGGCCGTCCCTGATCGCAGGCGTGGTGCTGTGCTCGCTGATGATCAGCTTTGTCCTGGTATGGAAGTGGATAGGGCCGGCGATCATGGCGGCCTCCTGACAAAAGAAAGAAAAAGCATACGGGCGTAAATACGCCGGGAAATAAAAAAGGACAGCCTTCCGGGCTGTCCTTTTTCATTTTCGGTATTTTTCAGACACTTACGTCAAAATTGCCGCCGACATTGGGGTTGACCGAACGCTCCATCGCAGCGGAGTCGATCATCTTTACGATCCCCGCTCCCTCGGCGGACTGCTGATCCAGCGCCTTGCTGAGCATTGCCACGCCGACATCCCCCATCTGTCCCTGGTTCACCGCCGCCAATGCCACACTGGTGTTGATCGCACCGATACTCATTTTGCAGCCCTCCTTTCACCATCCTTGTGACAGATATTATGAACTTATTTCGGACGGATGTCAAGACAAAACGGCAGAAAACTGTGAATTGTCTGTGAAATTCGGGCCCGGTTCCGGCCGGATCGGGGAAAGGGTGACATAAATTTTTTCGTGATACGCCGTTTTTTTTGGTGAGTTTACATAAAAACAGCTCTATTGTGAACTTTTAATGAAAAACAACAAAATCACTATGGATTTTTTTGGTGAAATATATTAAAATACCGTCGGGTGGGTAAAAACTATATAATTATGAGTAATCATGTTGGGTAATAATCACTATAGCATAGTTTTTGCGGGGGACAGGGAATGATTTCAAATCAGATCTTGCAGAACACGATCGACGGAATGAACGCGATCACACATGTGGAGTTTTGCGTGACGGATGTTGATGGGCGCGCGGTGGTCTCCACGATGAAGGAGAAAAAGAACTTCGAAAAAGCCGTGCAGGAATTTGTACATTCCGCCGCGGACGGGCAGGAGCAGAAGAACTGCCACTTTTTCAAGGTCTATGACGAGCAGCAGCTGGAATACGTACTGATCGTTTCCGGCAGCAATGAAAACGCCTACCTTGTGGGAAAGATGGCGGCCTATCAGCTGCAGAGCCTACTGGTCGCGTACAAGGAACGCTTCGATAAGGACAATTTCATCAAGAATCTCCTGCTGGATAATCTGCTGCTGGTGGATATCTACGGGCGCGCGCGGAAGCTTCATATGCAGATCGATAAAAAGCGCGTGGTCATGGTCGTGGAGAGCAATGTCGACAAGGACAGCAATACGGTAGAACAGATCCGGGATTTTCTCGCGGCCGGCGGCGGAAAAGAGATCGTTACCGCGGTGGACGAGAACAATACGGTGATCGTAAAGGAACTGGCCGACGATGCGGATATCAAAGAGGTGGAGAGCACGGCGCACAGCATCGTCGAATTCCTTACAAAGGAAGGCCAGGAGGGAGTGAAGCTGGCTTTCGGTACCATTGTGGGCGAGATCAAGGAAGTGAGCCGCTCCTACAAGGAAGCGCGTATGGCGCTGGATGTGGGCAAGATCTTTCTTTCGGAAAAGGACGTCATCCCTTATAACGAACTGGGGATCGGGCGCCTGATCTATCAGCTGCCTCTGCCGCTCTGCCGCATGTTCATCCAGGAGATCTTCGGCGGCAGGAATCCGGAGGAGTTTGACGAGGAGACGCTGACGACGATCCATAAGTTCTTCGAAAACAGTCTGAATGTTTCCGAGACGTCCCGGCAGCTGTTCATCCACAGGAATACCCTGGTGTATCGTCTGGACAAGCTTCAGAAGAGCACCAATCTGGATCTGCGCGTGTTTGAGGATGCCATCACTTTCAAGATCGCACTGATGGTGGTGGAATACATGCGCTATATGGAAGAAAAGGATTATTAAAGAGAGGAAAAAGTTTTGGCAAAAAGAGAACTGATCGGTGATTCCGAGGAAGTCCGTGCGGCTATCGAAGACCTGAGGGAAAAGGTGGCGGCGGCAAAGGAAACGCCGGAAGACGGTGAGGAAGCGGAGTATTATCCGGAGGAAGCGGAAGCAGGGCCGGAAAGCGATATCGCCGTAAAGAGTTTTGAAGACCGGATCAACGATACGGTACCTGCCGGAAATGTGGGCGACCTTTTAAACGAGCGTGAAGAAGAACTGGAAAACGAGCGCGAGCAGGAAAGGGAGCAGCTGGAGGAACAGCGCCTGCAGCGTATGCAGCGCCGCCGTGCCAACATGGAGCGCCTGGAACACCGTGTGGAGGCACCGGTACGTAAAAGAATTGTGGCAGCGGAACCGGAGGAAGAAGAACAGCCGAAGAAGCGCCGCAGGAGAGGGAAACAGCCGGATAAATACATCATTTCGCTGGACGGCGTGAGCAAGTCCTATGTAAAGGGTGTTCCGGCACTGAATGATGTCAATATCCATATACGGCCCGGTGAGTTTGTTTTTATCGTGGGAGATTCCGGCTCCGGTAAATCCACACTGATCCGTCTGCTCCTTCGTGAGCTGAAGCCCACGACAGGGACCATACGTGTGAACGGTTTCCAGGTGGAGAGACTGCGCCGCGGACGCATCCCGAAACTGCGCCGCAGCATGGGCGTGGTCTTTCAGGATTTCCGCCTTTTAAAGGACAGGAATGTATATGAGAACGTGGCCTTTGCACAGAGGATCATCCAGGTGCCTTCAAGGGAGATGAAGCGCAATGTTCCCGAGATCCTTGCAATGGTGGGTCTGGCAGGCAAATATAAGGCGCGTCCCAACGAGCTTTCCGGCGGTGAACAGCAGCGTGTGGCGCTGGCTCGTGCGCTGGTGAACAAGCCCCCCATCCTTCTGGCGGATGAGCCTACGGGAAATCTGGATCCGAAGAACACACTGGAGATCATGAAGCTGCTGGACCGGATCAACCAGAACGGTACCACCGTGGTCGTGGTAACGCACAATGACAAGATCGTCAATGACATGCAGAAGCGCGTGATCACCATAAAGAAAGGCGTTGTGGTGAGCGACGAGGAAATGGGTGTATATATCGATGAAGATTAGTACTTTTTTCTATGTGATCAAACAGGGGATCAAGAGTACCTTTAAGAACAAGTGGTTCACGCTTGCATCCATCGCCACCATCGGAGCCTGCCTGTTTCTTTTCGGTGTGGGATACAGCGTGGTGATGAACCTGCAGTACATGGTGAAATCGGCGGAAGAGGGAGTATCCATCACGGTCTTCTTTGATGAGGGCATCTCGGATGAACGCATCGAGTCCATCGGTGATATGATCAAGGCGCAGCCGGCGGTATCGCGGGTGGTGTATGTTTCGGCAGATGAAGCCTGGGCGGGCTTCAAGGACGAATACCTCGGGGAATACGCCGACGGATTCACCGAGAATCCGCTGGAAAACTCCATGAACTACCAGATCTATCTGAAGGATGTGTCGCAGCAGGCGCAGCTGGTATCCTGGCTGGAGAGCAGTGTGGACGGCGTGCGGCGTGTAAACCGCTCGGAGGTGACGGCCAATATGCTGACGGGCATGAATTCGCTGATCGCCTATGTATCGATCGGCATCATCATCATCCTGCTGGCCGTATCCATCTTCCTGATCTCGAATACGGTCATGATCGGTATCTCCGTACGCAAGGAGGAGATCGCGATCATGAAATATGTCGGGGCCACGGACTTTTTCGTCCGCTCCCCCTTTGTGATCGAAGGGATCCTGATCGGCGCCATCGGCGCGCTGATCCCGCTGGGCGTGATCTGGTTTATCTATGACAAAGCCATCGCGTATATACTGGGACGTTTTCATATCCTGTCGACGGTGTTGAAGTTTATGAGTGTGGATCTGATCTTTGACAGGCTCTTCCCCGTCTGCATGGCGGTGGGGCTGGGGATCGGTTTCCTGGGCAGCTTTGTAACGGTACGGAGGCATCTGAAAGTATAATGGGTCTGACGAGAAAAGGAAGAAAAAGAACACTGCTCGTTATCCTGCTCTTCTGGCTGGCAGGGCTCAGCCTTTTTGCGCCGGTTCCGGAGAGCCATGCGGTGGATACCGATACCCTGAAAGAAAGGATCAACGAAAAAGAAAAAGAAAAGAAGGCTCTGGAGAAAGAAAAGAAGGAGCTGCAGCAGGGGAAGAAAAACGTGCAGGCGATGATCAGCTCGCTGGAGGGCAAGAAGCAGGAGCTGAACGCCGTGGTGCAGGAGCTGGATGAAGAAGTGATCCGCGTGGAGAATGATATCGCGCAGCTGGAGGAAGCGATCAGCCTGAAAGAGGGAGAGATCGAAGAGACCCGGCAGGAACTGGTGGCAGCGGAGGAGGTGGCCCTGGCCCAGTATGAGGCCATGAAGGAACGGATCTGCTTCATGTATGAACGCGGCGAGAGCCTGTACACGGAACTCATGATGGGTGCAGAATCTTTCGGTGACTGGCTGAACAAGGCCGAATACATCCAGATGCTCTCGGATTATGACCGGAAGAAGCTGGAGGAATTCCAGCTGGTGGCGGAAAACGTACGGGTAACGAAGGAACTGCTGGAGGCGGAGGAAGAAGTGCTGGAAGGCACGAGAGCCGAAGCGGAGCAGAACCGTTCGGATCTGAATGCACTGATCGGGGAAAAGCAGTCGCAGATCGCTGCCTACCAGAAAGAGATCGAGGATGAGGAAACGGCAATGGCGGCTCTGGATGCGGAGCTGCATGCGCAGGAATCGATCATCGCCGCGGTGGAGGCACAGCTGGCCTCCGACAGGGCGGCACTGGCGGAAGCGCAGCGCATGCATTATAACGGCGGTAAATTCGCCTGGCCGGCACCGGACTATGTACGTATCTCCAGTCCGTACGGCTATCGTATGCATCCGATCTACAAGGTACAGAAGCTGCACAGCGGCGTGGATCTGGCTTCGGCCATGGGAAGCCGTATCCTTGCAGCCTATGACGGCAAGGTGATCGCGGCCGGTTACAACGCGAGTATGGGAAATTATATCATGATCGATCATGGTGACAATCTGGTCACGGTCTATATGCATGCTTCGGCGCTTTATGTCTCTGCGGGGCAGATGGTGAGCCGCGGGCAGCATATCGCGGCTGTAGGTTCCACGGGGAATTCCACCGGCCCGCACCTGCATTTCTCGGTGCGTCTGAACGGAGCCTATGTCGATCCCATGCCGTATATCACAGGAGGCTGAAAGATTTCAAATGGAACAGGATAACAGTAAGCGTTCATATTTTCTCGGCCTTTTTACGGGCTGTATCATCTGTGCGTTCATCATATGCGTCATAGTGATCATCAGGATCATCACGGCATCGGACAAGGCGCAGGTTTCGGCGGTATCCCCGCCCACGCCGGCGGCTTCTTCGGGAAAGGTCTACGCGGCAAGCGTTTCCCAGGATGGGCCTCTGATGGATGATCCCATGATCGAGCGGAAGATCTCTGCGCTCGAAGAGCTGATCGATAAGGAGTTTATCGACAGCGTGAGCAATAATGCTCTGGAGATCGGGATCTATGACGGGATCATGTCGGCTCTGGACGATCCCTATGCGGCTTATTACACTCCCGAAGAATACCTGGAGATGCAGCGCGATACCCAGGGGATCTATTACGGCATCGGCGCATACCTGCAGAAGGACACGGATACGCTCTATCCCCGGATCAGCGGCGTGATCAAGAATACGCCTGCCGAGGAACAGGGGCTGCAGGAAGACGATTACATCACCAAGGTGGAAGGGGAAGATACCTTCGACTGGGAGCTGGATGAAGTCGTTAAACGCATACGCGGACCGGAGAATACGAGCGTCCATATCACGATCTCCCGGAAGGAAAACGGGAGCGTGACCGAGCTCGAGAAGGACGTGACCCGCCGAAAGGTGGAAACGCCTACGGTAGAATATGAAAAGAAGGAGAAAGGGATCGCCTATATCTCCATCAGCGAGTTTGATGTGGTGACTATCGACCAGTTTGCCGAAGCGCTGGCAGAGGCCAGGGGCGACGGCATGAAGGGGCTGGTACTGGATCTGCGTTCCAATCCGGGCGGATCGCTGCGGGCGGTGGTGGATATCGCCTCCATGATGCTTCCCAAGGGACGGGTGGTCTATACCGAGGATAAATACGGAAGGCAGCAGAGCTACGACTGTGACGGCAGACATGAGATCGACGTGCCCATGGTGGTGCTGGTGAACGGCAACAGCGCCAGCGCTTCCGAGATCCTGGCGGGCGCCATCAAGGATTATAAAAAGGGTACGATCATGGGGACCACGACTTTCGGAAAAGGCATCGTGCAGCAGATCTTTCCGCTGACCGACGGCTCGGCCGTAAAGCTTACGGTGAGCCATTATTATACACCGAACGGTAACGATATCCATAAAAAGGGCATTGAGCCCGATATCGAGGTCAAATTTGACAGTGAGGCCTACCAGAAGGACAAAAGCGACAATCAGCTGGATGAAGCGATAAAAGAGCTGGAGAAGAAGCTGGGCAACTGACCCGGCAGGACTGCGCTGTTTTGAGCTTACGATTCAGACCCGGGCCGCGCCTGCTGCGTGGCTGCGGGCCGATACTTTGATCAGCAGGCTTTTGAGGAAGCTTTATGTCACGGATCCGCAAGCTGAAAAAATGGATCAGGCGAAACCGGCGCTCGCTGATCGCCGCAGGCGGGATGATGCTTGCCGTAGCAATCGCGCTCTGTGCTATCCTGTATTTTACGGAAAAAGGTGCGGAGCCGGAAAAAAAGACGGCAGGCCGGGAAAGCGCGCCCTCCCAGAGTGTACAGGCAGATACCGGTAGGATGCCGGCAGGACAGGGATCGCCTGAGAAGGACGATGAAAAGGCAACGCCGACGCCGGTACCCGTGCTCGTGGAGCCGCCGGACAGTCCCGTGGTACTGAAAGAAGTTCCGGGCACCCGCAGCGGTTATCTGAAGCATTGTGTTTTTCTGGGCGATTCCCGTATGGTCGGAATGGTCAATTACTCCTGTATTTCCGATGAGGATGCCCTGGCACAGGTCGGCATTTCGCACAATTCGGTCGAAAACTTCACTTTTTCCCAGAATTCCGGAAAAGAATATACGGTGCGTTCCTATCTTGCGGCACGCAATCCCGAGGTGGTCTATCTGGGCTTCGGCGTCAACGGCATGAATTACATGGATGAGGAGACGTACAAAAAGACGTATCGCAGCCTTATCGAGCATATCATGCAGATGTCGCCTTCGAGTAAGCTGGTGCTCATGGCGATCTGGCCCGTGGATGACGACGGTCCCTACAAGGGAGCCGTAAAAACGGAATGGGTGGACAGATACAACGATTTCTTTCTTTCCCTTGCCGAGGAAAAGGGGCAGTACTACCTGGCGGTGAATTCGGTACTGCAGGATGCAAACGGCAGGATACGTAAGGAATATGACGGCGGAGACGGTCTGCATTACAACGCCGCGGCCTGCAAGGTGATCATGAATTATATCCAGACGCATCCCGTACCGGGCATTTCCGATGAGGGCGAGTATGTGGTGCATTATGTGGCGCCGCCGCCGGCCAAGAAGGTGACGCCGACGCCGCCGCCGACCCAGGCAGCGACGCCCACGGAAGAAGAGGAGGAGGAAGAAGAGGAACTGTCCCCGACGGAGAAGCCGAGTGCAACAGCGACGGTATCCGCCAATTCTCCCACACCTACGAAAAAGCCGAAAGCTTCACCGAGTCCCGAAGATCCCGAGCCGAGTGAAGAGGAGGAGCCCTCCCCGTCAGAGGAGCCGGAACCTTCCGAAGAGCCTACAGCGGGAGATGTGACACCCAGTGAAGCAACGCCCAGCGAAAGCGAAAAACCCACCGGCGGTGAAAAACCCAGCGGAGGGGAAACGCCAAGCGGAGGCGGCACACCAAGCGGAGGCGATAGTCCCGGCGGAGACGATCCGCCCGGTGACGATACAGATTCTTCACGCGGCAGACCCGGGCCGGAACCGGTGCCGCCGGACAGACGGCGATGATGAGGGATCATGGCAGCAGAAGCGTTTGAGGATTATTTTGAGCATACAAATGCGGATTATCCCGTAGGCGTGTATTATGTGGATCTCAGCCGCATGTTCATGGAACAGGTGCGAACCCAGTGGCATGAGGCCATGGAGATCGATCTGTGTCGCAGCGGGACAGCCGTCTTTTCGGTGGGTGACGGGGAATATACCCTGCAGGCCGGTAATGCGATCTGGATCAACCAGGGCAGGCTTCATGCGATACGGCCGAAGGACGGCGGCGACTGCGTGATCCTTTCGGTGCTTTTTCATCCGGCATATCTCTTCGAACAGGCGGATTCTTTCCTTGCGGCCAAGTATTACAGTCCGCTCACCTCGGCGGATTCCATGCCCTGTATGATGCTGGAACGCAGCGATCCGTACGGCCGGCGGGCCCTGGAATGCGTGGATTCCATACTGGACGCCAATCTGAACAAAGCATACGGCTACGAGCTGCAGACCAAGAGCATGCTCTGCGCACTGTGGCTGCAGCTTCTGGAGAAAGGCGCGCATCTGGGCGGGGCCACGCCCCACAGCGTCATGGATGAACAGCGTGTGAAGGAGGCCATGGAATATATCCGCAGGCATTTTTCGGAAGAGATCAGTCTGGAGGATATTGCGGACAGCATCCATGTGAGCAAGAGCGAATGCTGCCGGGCATTTAAGCGCAGTACCGGAGCGTCGCCTTTTGACGCACTGCTGGCGCACCGTATCTTTGAATCCGCCAGGCGCATGCAGCGCGGCGATGCGAGTGCAACTTCCATGCAGACGCTGGCAGCGGCGGTGGGATTTAAGAACGCCAGCTATTATAACCGGATATTCCGGAAGTTTCTGGGCTGTACGCCCACACAGTACCGCGACGAGATCCGCAAGAGCCACAGGGATGCCCTGAATCCGTACGGGATCTCGTTAGCAAGATTATAACGTTACTGTTCGCCGGCCTGCCGGCCACCGAAGGTAACGTGCCTGCCGCCGTGCAAAACCGGCTTCGCCGGTGGGCGGCAAGCCTGCTGATCAAAGTATCGGCCCGCAGCCACGCAGCAGCTGCGCGGCCCGGGTCTGAACGGGAACACTCTGACGTATTGTGAGGGCCACAGGCCCCGGAAAGGAGAACAGCTTGAAAGAAAGTAAGAAGATTCAGAACGAAAAGATCGAAGCGCTTCTCAAGGAACTGACCCTGGAGGAAAAATGCCGCATGATCCACGGCTCCGAGTTTTTCAAAAGCGGTGATGTGCCGCGCCTCGGTATCCCCAAGATCGCTACCAGCGACGGTCCCTGCGGTGTGAGAAACGATTTTTACCCGGACCGCTGGTTTGTCATCGGCAGCAGTGCCGACTACGTGAGCTATCTGCCCAGCAATTCGGCCATTGCATCCACCTGGAACCGTGAGCTGGCACATGACAGCGGCATGGTACTGGGACGCGAAGCAAGGGGCCGCGGCAAGGACATGATCCTGGCGCCGGGCATCAATATCAAACGCAATCCCCTCTGCGGGCGCAATTTTGAATACCTGAGTGAGGATCCGTATCTGGTGAGCGAGATGGTGGTGCCGCTGATCGAGGGCATACAGGAAAATGATGTATCCGCCTGCGTGAAGCATTTTGCCTGCAACAACCAGGAATTTGAGAGGCATAGCGTCAACGCCGAACCCACGGAGAGAGCCTTTAACGAGATCTATCTGCCCGGTTTCGAAGCGGCGGTGAAGAAGGCGAAGACCCGCGGCCTGATGGGCAGCTACAACCTGGTGCGCGGCGAGCACGGCAGCGAGAGCCGCCTGCTTCTGACCGACATCCTCCGGAAAAAGTGGAAATACGACGGCCTGGTAGTCAGTGACTGGACCGCAAACCATGACACGAAGGATGCAGCCGAAAGCGGTCTGGATCTGGAGATGGGCATCACGGATAATTTTGACGAGTACTACCTGGGCATGCCGCTGGTGCGTGCGATTCAAAGTGGCGAGATCGACGAGGAATGCGTCAACGAAAAGGTACGCAACATCCTGCGTTTCCTGTTGCGCGTCCGCAAGATCGATATCGAAGTGAGCAGCACCCGGGGAGGAAAGACGACGGCCCGCGCCGTGGAGGTGCCCGACCGCGATCCCGGCTGCTACAACGGGACCATCATGCACAGCTATGCCAGAAACACGGCGGACGAGGCCGTGGTACTGCTTAAGAACGAAAAGAAACGTCTGCCCCTCAAGCCTTCGCAGACAAAACGCATCCTGGTGATCGGCGACAACGCCAACCGCGCACACGCCAACGGCGGCGGCAGTGCCGAGATCAAAGCGCTTTACGAGATCACGCCCCTTCTGGGGATCGCACAGGAATACGGCGGAAATACCGAGGTGCGTTACGCACGCGGCTACTATGTACCGCCGAAATACCGCGAGCGGGAAAACTGGCAGGAGCACAGCATCACGGATGAATGGGGAGCCGATTTTGCCGACAGGGACAAGAGAAAGCTTTCCGCCGAGCAGAGAAAGGCGACAAAGGCCCTGAAGGAAGAGGCACTGCGTCTGGCGGCAGAGTATGATGACGTGATCTTTGTGGGCGGCCTGGACCATGATTTCGACGTGGAGGGCGCGGACCGCAAGAACATGAAGCTGCCCTACGGACAGGATGAGCTTCTGAACGAACTGCTGGATGTAAATCCCAATATCATCGTGGTGATGGTGGCCGGCAGCCCCGTGGATATGCGTGCCTGGAAGGATCGGGCAAAGGCCATCGTATATATGAGCTACAACGGCATGGAAGGCGGCAGCGCTCTGGCAAGAGTGATCAGCGGTGAGATCTGCCCTTCCGGGAAACTGGCGGAAACCTTCCCCAACTGCTACGAGGATACGCCGGTGGCGCATTTCGGCGAATATCCCGGACGGAAGCTTACGGCGGCGCAGAAGAAGCGCTACAAAGCCTGCGCCTATACGGAGGAGTACAAAGAAGACATCTTCGTGGGTTACCGCTATTACGAGAAATTCAAGGTGCCCGTACAGTTCCCCTTCGGCCATGGCCTTTCCTATGTGGATTTCAGGTATGAAGGCATGGAACTGAAGAAAAAGGATCATACCGTGACGGTGAGCGTAAAGCTTACCAATACCGGCATTGCCCGCGCTTCCGAAGTGGTGCAGCTCTATGTGGGAGAGAAGACGCCTTCCCCCGAGAATCCGGTCAAGGAGCTGAAGGGATTTGAAAAGGTGGAACTGAAGCCCGGTCAGACCAAAACGGTACGGATCAAGCTGCACTTAAAGGATCTGGCACACTATGACGGCGAAGCCGGTAAATGGGTGCAGATGCACGGCAGCATGGAATTTTATATCGGATCCAGCAGCGCCGACATCCGCTGCAGAAAGGAACTGAAGATCTGAGCCGGGAAAGCGGGCTTCCGGAATATTTATTCCATGCAGTGGCGGGATCTTCCCGCCGCTGCTTTTTTTACCTATCCGGAACCCGGCTGCGCAGGCACGATCAGCTGCTGTTCGTCGCGGGAAAAGCGTATTATGTCAGGAAAAGGCAAAAAAAAGGAACAGGGTGCTATCCTGTATTCAGGACAGTACCCTGTTCGGAAAAACAGCTGTCTACCTTGAAAAAAGACGGAGAGACGGATCCGCTGCAGATATTCAGCTGTTGGCGGTAACGAGCCTGGTATACAGGTTCCGGACGCGGAAGCCCCAGCACAGGAGCATTCCGAAAACGGCCCCGACCACAGCCTGGGCGATCTCATAGGGAAGCTTGATCATGGCATATTCAAAGGTGCTGTAGATGAAGGTCTTTCCCAGGGTATAGCCGACGACCATGATGACTGCGCCGATGCTCACGCCGATGCCGGAAGCCAGCTTCGGGTGGGATTTCAGTACGTGATGGGCAAAGAGCGAGATCACCACGGCCTGCAGTCCGTGTGTGACAAGCGATACAAACATGGGGGCGGGGTAAAAGATCATATCCCCGAGGAATGAGCCGATGCCGCCCACGACAAAAGCTTCGAAAGGATTCAGCAATATTGCTGCAAGACAGATCACCACGTCGCAGAGATAGAGGTGGCCTCCCGGTACGGGTACGCCGAAGGAGGACATGGCGATGTTCATGGCCATGAAGAAGGCTGTCATTGTGATCCGGATGGTCGGATAGTTCTTCTTTTCTTTCATATGTTTCATCTCCGTTTATGATTTTTTTATGACTTCCTGTTATCAATGGAGAAATGATCGAAAGCGCTTTACAGGAGCCGAAAAAAAAGTTACCATAAGTCTGGGTATATAAAAATGACCAGAAAAGAAATAAAGGATATGACCAGATGAATTACAGGATCGAAAAGGATTCGGGAATACCGGCTTATCTGCAGCTCTATCACTGCTTTGTGAAGGACATCGTTGCCGGCGTCTATCCCTATGGCAGCCGTCTTCCCTCCAAAAGGACCATAGCGGCGGAAACGGGCGTGAGCGTGATCACGGCAGACCACGCACTGACTCTTCTGAATGAAGAAGGCTATGCGGAAAGCCGGCAGCGCAGCGGGGTATTTGTGAGCTATCGCGGAGAGGAATTTCCGGGAGCGGAGCATCTGCAGGAGAACGCGGGAGAAACCGAAAAGAATACCCCGGGGGAGCTGCACGGGCCGGAAATACCGGAGGATGCGGAGACGGATGCACAGGATACGGGAGAGTTTCCGTTTTCCGTGCTCGCAAGGACCATGCGGAAGGTGCTTCTGGATTACGGGGAAAGGATCCTGATCAAATCCCCGAACCACGGCTGTCCGGAGCTGCGGGAAGAGATCTGCCGTTATCTGGCGAGAAGCCGGGGGATCAGTGTAGAGCCCTCCCGGGTGATCCTGGGATCGGGAGCGGAATACCTATACGGACTCATCGCACAGTTTCTCGGCAGCGGGCAGACCGTGGCACTGGAAAAGCCGTCTTACGAAAAGATACGGAAGGTTTATGAGGCCATGGGCCTGCACTGCGAGTTCCTGACGATGACCCCGGAAGGGATCTCGGGCCGGGAACTGAAGAACTGCAGCGCAAAGGTACTGCATGTGACCCCGTTTAACAGCTTCCCTTCGGGGGTGACGGCAGGCATCTCAAAAAAGCTGGAATATCTGCGCTGGGCAAAGGAACGCGGAGGGATCCTGATCGAGGATAATTACGATTCGGAGCTGACCGTGTCGAGAAAACAGGAGGAAGCGCTTTTTTCGATGGATCCGGAGGCGCAGGTGATCTATCTGAATACTTTTTCGAGAACGCTTGCGCCTTCCGCCAGAGCCGCTTATATGCTGCTGCCGCCGTCCCTGGCAGAAGCCTTCCATGAGAAGCTGGGCTTTTATTCCTGCACCCTTCCGATCTTTGACCAGTATGTGCTTGCGGAGCTGCTGAAAAACGGAGAACTGGAGCGGCATATTAACCGAATACGCAGGAAGCGCAGGGAGAGGAAAGCGTAGCTTTTTTGCTGGAATTGGCACTATATTCGGAGTATAATAGTTCTGATATACCGGAAAGGGGGATATATTTTTATGGCGGTATTTAAGTGTAAGATGTGCGGCGGTGCCCTGGATGTGAGCGAAGGCCAGTCCGTAGTGGAATGTGAGTATTGCGGGACGCATCAGACGCTGCCGCGTCTGGATGACGAGCACAAGATCAATCTCTATGACCGGGCAAACCATTTCAGACGCTGTAATGAGTTCGATAAGGCGACCTCGATCTATGAGCAGATCCTCACGGAAGACAATACGGATGCGGAATCCTACTGGTCCCTGGTACTGTGCAGATACGGTATCGAATACGTAGAGGATCCGCTTACGCACAAACGTATCCCCACGGTGAACCGGGCGCAGTTCACTTCGATCTATTCGGATGAGAATTATCTCGCAGCGCTGCGTTACGCCGATGAATCCCAGAAAGCGATCTATGAGTCCGAGGCACAGGCCATCGAGGATATCCAGAAAGGTATCCTGGAGATCTCATCCAAAGAAGAGCCTTTTGATGTGTTCATCTGCTATAAGGAAAGCGACGAGCGGGGCGGGCGCACCCAGGACAGTGTGCTTGCACAGGAGATCTATTACCAGCTGACGGAAAAAGGCTATAAGGTATTCTTCTCGAGGATCACGCTGGAGAGCAAGATCGGGCAGCAATATGAGCCGTATATCTTTGCGGCACTGAATTCGGCAAAGGTCATGGTCATCGTCGGGACGAAGCCGGAATACTTCAACGCGGTCTGGGTAAGGAACGAGTGGAGCCGTTATCTGAAGATCGCCCAGAAGGATAAGGGACGCCTCATCATTCCCGCGTATAAGGGGATGGATCCCTACGATCTTCCGGAGAGCCTTTCCTACTATCAGGCACAGGATATGTCCAAGATCGGTTTTATCCAGGATCTGATCCGGGGGATCGACAAGGTGCTGAGTGACGGCAGGAACAAAGCTGCAGGAGCGGGATCTGAGGATACTTCGAAGGAGCTTGTTTCCAGTATTGCGGCGATGCTGAAGCGTGGATATATGTCGCTGGAGGATCAGGAGTGGGATATCGCGTACCGCTTTTTCGATCAGGTCCTGAATGCGGATGCGGAATGCTCGGAAGCTTATCTCGGGCAGGCTCTGGCAGGGGAAAAGGCGAGCAGCGTCGATGAATATGTGGAGCAAAGGCTGAAGGATACGGAGCCGTACGAAGAAGTACAGCATATGGTTTTGGACGATGAGGAACTGCGGGATGAGATCGCTGACAGGCTGAAGGCAGCGGAACTGAGTGAAAGTGATGTCAGACAGCGTTTTTACAAGTGTTGTTATTCCACTGCAGCGGAATGCCGCAGAGAGCAGTATGAGATCATAAAGAAGCGTGTGGAGACAAATAAGATGATGAAAAGAGCCATCAGCTTTGCCCCCGGCCAGAGGCTTGAACTGCAGGACCGGATCTATGAACGGATGGAAGAACGGATCCGGGAGGCTGAGGAAAAAGATGCAAAAGCACGGGAGGCTGCAAAGGAGCAGTTCCTGGAGATGCTTTCGAAGACGATCGAAGCGATGGGGGTTGAAAAAAGGTATAGGTATGAAAAAGCCGTCCATATTTATGAAAACGGGGAGTATATGAGGAATGCCGGTTCTATTCTGGGGATTGCAAAAGAAGGCGTGACATTGGAAGAGCTCCTGAGCAGATTTGAGAAACTAGGGGACTATATGGATGCCCCGGCGTACTGTTACCGGATCACGGAACAGATCACGCGTGAGAAGCAGCAGTTGCGGGTTCTTATGGACCGGAAGAATGAGATCATGAACCGTTTTGAAAAAGCGAAAAGATCGGAGTATATCCGGCTCAAACAGGAACTGGAACAGATAAATGATATGCTGAGCCGTCTCGGACGGTAGCAGTGACAGAAGATCTGTAAAGGAGGATTTG
This sequence comes from Lachnospiraceae bacterium, assembly GCA_016282915.1. GTDB lineage: Bacteria > Bacillota > Clostridia > Lachnospirales > Lachnospiraceae > NK4A136. Next base: position 44,527 of record JAEELW010000112.1, read on the forward strand.
ATCCATGGCATTATCGGAACTTATAAAATTTGAGGGTGATAATTCATCGTTTATCTGGAAGTTTCCGCATGAAGATTTCAACTGCATGACGGAGCTGATCGTTCATGAGAGCCAGGAGGCGATCTTCCTCGCGAACGGCGTGACCAGTGACGTGCTCGGACCCGGCCGTTATAAGCTGGATTCAACAAATATACCGATCCTGACCAACCTTCTCAATATCGTGACCGGTACCAGTGTTTTCCATTGTGAAGTCTACTTTGTCAATAAGACCGTTCAGATGGCGGTCAAATGGGGAACGGATACCAAGGTCCGTTTCGTGGAGCCGACCTACGGGGTGCCGGTGGAGCTGGGGGCATCCGGTGAGATGAATCTTTCTGTCAGCGACGGGAAGAAGCTTCTGACAAAGCTTGTGGGAACCACGAAGGGGATTGCCTGGGATGATGATAAAGGAGGCTTCTCCAAGTCTCTCCAGCAGGCCTTCCGGCCGATGATCGCCACGGCGGTAAAGAGCAATCTGGCGGCAGCGATCAAACAGAGAAACATCGATATCGTTGAGGTAGACGAGCATCTGGAAGAACTGTCCGAGGACCTGAAGGACAAGATCCTCCCCGGTTTCTGGGAATTCGGACTGACGATCCCCCAGTTCTATCTGTCGAATGTGGTCCTGCCGGAAACGGATCCGAATTTCAAAAAGCTCCGTGAACTGCATACGATAAATCTTGCCAAACGCTTTGCCGCTGCGGATGCGGAGAGAAAGAAAGCAGAGGTTGCGGCGGACGCCAGTGTGCAGATGGCTTCGGCAGAGGCGAATGCCAAAGTGATCGCGGCACAGCGGGAAGCGGTTCTTGAAGAGCAGACAACGAAAACGGAGATCGCCAAGAAAGACGCGGAGCGCCAGATCATCCAGGCACAGGTGAAAGCCCAGGAAAAACAGATACTGGGGCAGGCAGACGCCGCAGTAATGGAGTTTACGGGTCAGGCGGAAGCGGAAGTGATGAAGATGAAAGGCTATACGCAGAAGGATGCCTTCCGGGTCGAGGTGCAGAAAGCCTATGCCGAAGGGCTCGGAAATATGGGACCTTCCGGCGGAGGGAGTGTCGTCGGGGACATGGTCGGACTGGGCGTAGGTCTTTCGGCAGCCAGGGCGATCGTGCCGCAGTTCAGCGGCATGATGGATGGGATCGGTCTGCAGGAAAAAGAGGAAGAGGATAATGCAGCCGGGCCGGGGGGCTGGAAGTGCAGCTGCGGAAATACGGTCAGGATCGGGCTTTTCTGCAACATGTGCGGGGCAAGGAAACCGACGCCCCTGCAGGAGAGCTGGGACTGCCCTTGCGGAAACAAGGGGATCATCGGGCTTTTCTGCAATATGTGCGGAGCGAAAAAACCGGAAGGCACAAATGAGAGCTGGGACTGCTCCTGCGGCAACAAGGGCATCGTCGGAAACTTCTGCAATATGTGCGGAAAAAAGCGTGAGTAATTGTTTATGCGGAGGCCATAATGATCCTGAAATGCAAAATATGCGGCGGGGATATTGAGGTTTCGGAGGACAGGACCTTCGGAAACTGTATGTACTGCGGGAATGCTATGACCTTTCCGCGCCTGGATGACGAACAGAGAGCAAATATGTTCAACCGCGGAAACCAGTACCGGAGGATGGGGGATTTTGACCGCGCGGTTTCCGTTTATGAGCAGATCATCCGCGAGAATAATGAAGATGCGGAGGCACACTGGTGCTGCGCACTGTCGAGATTCGGGATCGAGTATGTCGAAGATCCCGCGACCTTTGAATGGCTGCCCACCTGCCACAGACTGAGTTTCGATTCTTTCCTGGAAGACATGGATTATCTGGCAGCGCTGGAGTATTCCGAGGGGATCGAAAAAAAGCAATACATACGGGATGCGTCAAAGATCGTTGAGGTGCAGAGGGGAATACTGAAGACCTCGCAGAACGAGGAGCCCTTTGACGTGTTTATCTGTTACAAAGAGTCGACGGACAGAGGAGAGCGGACGACGGACAGCGTTCTTGCCCAGGAGATCTACTATCATCTGACGGACAGGGGATACCGGGTCTTTTTCTCCAGGATCACGCTGGAGGATAAAGTCGGGATGGAATATGAGCCCTATATCTTTGCCGCATTGAACTCGGCGAAGGTGATGATCGTCATAGGGACGCGGAAGGAGTACATGGAGGCGGTCTGGGTCAAGAATGAATGGAGCAGGTATCTTTCCATCATGAGAAAAGACCGTGACCGTGTCATCCTGCCCTGTTACAGGGATATGGATCCTTACGATATGCCGGAGGCACTTTCCGTGCTGCAGTCGTATGATATGAGTAAGATCGGCTTCATGCAGGATCTGGTGCGCGGTATCGGAAAGATCGTAAATTTCGCGAAAGAGGAAAATACACAGAACACTGCGGAAGACAGTCTTTACAGAGGCAACCCGATCGAACCCCTGATAAAGAGGATACAGATCTTTCTGGAAGACAGCGATTTTGCCAAAGCCGATGAATATTGTGAAAAGATCCTGAATACGGATCCCGAGAATGTGAAGGCGTATCTCTATAAGTGCATGGCGGCAGAAGGTGCACGGAATGAGCAGGAGCTTTTACGGGCCGGTAGCAGGATACGGGAGAATAAGGATTTCCAAAAGGCACTCCGTTTTGCCGCTGATGAGGAAAAAGCAGAGCTGGAGCAGATCCTTAATGATGCCGTTGAGTGTGAAAAAGAACAGAAGTATACCTGTGCCTGCGAGCTTTCCGCTGACGAGGAAAATATAAAGAATATCTGTGATGCATACTGCTGTTTCAGGGATCTGGGAGACTACCGGGATGCACAGGACAGAAAGACGGATCTCGAAACGAGGATCATCCTTCCCAGGTATAATACTGTTGCGGAAAAGGCGAGAAATGCCAGGAGGTATTCCGAGCTGCAGGAATCGGAAGCAGAGATCGAGCTGTTTACCGAATGTTTTCCCGGTGCACGGAAATTCCGGGAATGGCTGCAGCAGTATCGGGCCACCTGGAGACCGACACTGGAAAGTATCCTTGGAAAAGCAGACAGCTACCGGAATGCTATAGAGATCTATAAGGATATAGAAACGGATTGCGCGGTTTTGCTTGAGGATGAGAAACACGCGGAGTTTGCGAAGAAACTTAACAATCTCCGGCTTTTTGAAAAATACTACGGGAATGCAAAAGAAAGTATGCTGAGGCTGATCCGCGAGTACTGTGAGAATACCGCTGACGACTGAAAGCTGAGGAAAGATGCCGGTATTCCCTTTCAACTGTCTGCTCCCGGAGAAGCCGGGGTACAGTAAAGCATGAAAGATTTTCATACGCTTTTTACGGTCATCATCATCCTGGGCTTTATCATCTTTGTGGTCCGGAGACAGATGGGACCGACGGCCAATAAAAGAACGATCGATGAGAGCATCGCGCTGCTGCAGCGAAGGCTGTCCGGTGCCCGGGGCGCTTACGTACCGGCGTCCGGGATCTATGAAGCGTTTAAGGAGGATTGCACGGATCCGTACAATCTGCGGAACATGGCTTACGACATTCTATCCCATTGCGGGATGACCGCATCGGGACTGGAACTGCGCTCACAGGAGGTGCTGGATTCCGAAGGCGCGGCCGGGACCTACAGCCATCAGAACGGGATCAGTACGATCACGATACGTGTGAGCAGATACGCCAGGGATAATGTCGTCCTCGCGGTACTGATCCACGAATGCATGCATTATTTTCTGCGCCATTCCGGCATCTCTTTTTCCGATACGCACGAAAACGAGATCCTCACGGATACCGCAACGGTCTACATGGGATTTTTCGAGTATATGTATCACGGTTATATCATGGTGGGATATTTAAGGGACAGTGAACTTCTGTATGTAAAGAAGGCGCTGGAAGCGGATCAGTCTTTATAATAATACTGAAGCAGAAGGAGTACGACGCCGTCGTAGGAATACTCCTGAAGGATCTCGCCCTGTATGCGCCAGCCCTGCGTGGCGGTATCTTCGATGATCTTGTTTACGGCGGGCAGCTCATCGATCAGATGCGAGTCTTCATCATAACGCTCTTCTTCGACATCGTTTCCGGCGTCGTTGATATACCAGGCGCGTTCGCTCAGATCCGGATCCTCTCCGAAATACTGCTTCACGATTTCTTTTGCGCGCTTCATATCTTCTTTTGTTTTCATCTCCGGCCAGACCACTTCACCGGAGGCGATCAGTTTGTCCAGCTCGCCGTCACGCGCTTCGATATAGGCGTCAAACATATAGTAGTACATATCAATGCAGGCCGACAGGCGCAGATACGGATCTTTGCTGCGGCTTAAAGCCAGCTGGCTTAGGAAATTGGCCTCGTTTTCCTTGTAATAGCCTTTATGATGCGAATACTCATGGGCGTACAGGACCGGCTCATAGAGTGGCGACAGATAGCGGTTGTTGGTAGGTTCCATCGTATAGGGATAGTTGTATCCGCCGATATTCATGCGCTCAAGGATATCCGAGCAGATCGCAGCCTTTACGGGCGGATAATAGCCGGATAGACGGCCGTATTCCCCGCTCAGAGCCTCCAGTTCCTTTGCGGCCAGCTCCATATTTTTTCCCGGACTGTAAAATTCAACCGTACCGTCTTCCGCGATCGCGATCTCTTCTGCCGCAGAATTTCCTTTTTCGATGATATCCAGAAGGACGGCTTCGACTTCTTCAAAAGTGAATTGTGTTCTCAAAGCCGGATCGCCCTGCCCCAGAACGGTTCCGTTAAACGGGACGAACCAGGTGATCATATAAGTGAGAAGGATGCCAAGGACGGCATCTCCAAGCTTTTTATAATATCCGATACAGAATCGGCGGAAGCGCGCTTTTTTCCGGAAGATGATGAGAAAAGGGAGCAGCAGGATCGCAGCGATCACCATGAGTATCCCCAGATACATGAGGATCTCGCCGACAGCAAAGGGAAAAAGCCCGGTGATGTGGCTGATCACGTCGCACAGTATGGGATAGATGTGATCGGTATACCAGTCACAGAAAGCCGGCGAGAGCGTGGAGAGCGCCAGCGCAAGGATCAGGGCCAGCGAGATCAGCACGTTTTTCAGGTAGGGGGGCATTGTTTTTTTGATCTGTTCTTCTTCCATATCCATAAACTAAAGCTTATAACAGCTTGCGTAAGCTGTCAATGAGATAGATTTTTCGGGGGAAATGTGCTATACTGGTTAACGTTTATGAATACCGCAGGCATGAGTTTGCGTTAACTGTATATACCGCGGCCATAAATCAGAAACGGCAGTTAATCTCGTTCGAGAGTATAAAAGGGGCTTGTTGGGCCGGGAGACCGCAGCAATGCATGCTGCGGATTCCTGTTTTGTCAGACCTCTTATGGAAAGGAGAGTTCCCATGAATGACTTTATGCAGTACCCGAATTACAATATGCCGCCCGCAAATACGGAAGTGCCGGGAAAAGCCGTGCTTGCCTCGCGCCTGAAGTATACGAATATCATACTTACCGTATTGCTCGCTGTCGTTGTGATCGCGGGCGTGATCGTAGTGCTGATGACGGCCCGTATGAGCGGGGATATGCAGGAGGTCACAAAGGACGTCTCCATCATGCAGGAGGACATCGACAGCATCGAAAAGACCGTGAACGACATACTGGAGCAGGGCTGCAACGGCAGTTCCTCCGGCAGCGGATACGGAGACTGGGATCCGTATCCGGATGTGGAGGTGGAGAAACCGGTTGTGTATCTTTATCCGGATGAGCCGGAGAAGGAGGTGCATGTCGAGCTGGAACTGAGGAGCGGCGGGATGACAACGACCTGGCCCTTTGCATCGGAGAATGGCAATGTATACAGCTGGGATGTCACGGCCTGTGATGACGGAACGATCTTTGACGCGGACGGAAACGAGTATTCCTATCTTTTCTGGGAAGCAAAGGATTACGGACCGCATTCTTTTGACAAGGGCTTCTGCGTAGCCGGGGAAGATACGGCGGATTTTCTGCGCAGCACTTTATCGGAGATCGGACTTACGCCCCGTGAGTACAATGATTTTATCGTATACTGGCTGCCCAGGATGCAGGATAACGCCTACAATATCATCACTTTTGAAGGACTGGATCCCGAAGACGCCTACAATACGAACAACCGTCTCAGTGTGACGGACGCCGGCGGTAAAGCCGCGGATTGTGTGCTGCGCATCATGATGGCGTGGAAGGCCTCGGACGAAGCGGAGGAGATCGAAGCGCAGGAGTTTGAGACCTTTGAGCGTAAGGGCTTCACCGTGGTGGAATGGGGCGGTACGGAAGTGAAATGAGCCCACCTGTTTTATGAAGGAACGATGGCGGATACGGCAGGCGATGACGAATTATACAGGCGTTACCTCTCAGGGGAGGTGAGTGCGGGCGATGAGCTGATGGAGCGTTATGCGGATGCGCTCATCGCTTATCTGTATTCGTTTGTGCATAACAGGCAGGATGCCGAGGATCTGATGCTGGAATGTTTTACTGTGATCCTGGCGGACAGGCCGAAGATCGCGGCGGGGTGCTTCAGGGCATATCTGTTCCGTATGGCGCATCATAAGGCCTGCAGCCTGTGGAAGAGGATACTGCGGCGGATGGAGCTGCCTTTTTATGAGGGAGCGCTCATGGATGCGGACGGATACGGGACGGATGGGGAAAAGCTTTTTCCGGACGGGCTTAACTGGCGTATCACGGAAGAAGCAGAGCGGCAGATTGTGGGAGAGGCCGGAATACGGCCGGCAGAAAACACAGACCCGGAAAATGTGCTTTGGCTCCGGGACAGGGCTGCCATGCTGCATAAATGCCTGAACCGCATTCCCGAGCAGTACCGGGAAGCCTTGTGGCTGGTTTATGCCGGGGGCTTCAGTCATGAGCAGACCGCGCAGGTTTTAAACTGTAATCGGAAGAGGATCAACAATCTGATCACGAACGGGAAAAAGGTCCTTCGTGAGGAATTGAAGAAAGAGGGATTCTGCGGGGAAGATGTCTGAGCAGAAGGGAGTCCGGGATGTTTGAAACGCTGGAAAACCTGCTCCAGCTCATAATACTGAACGTATGTGCGGCAGTGTCATTGCTTTCGGCGCTTAAGCGCAGGAAAAGACCGCACATGCTGCTTTTTTTCTTCTATCTGAGCTACCTGCTGGGAGATATCTATTGGCAGGTGTGCCTGTTCTATTTTGAAGAAACGCCGCGGATCTCCGTTGTTTCGGATCTAAGCTGGTATGCGGCATATCTCTTCCTGTATCTGCTGATCATGACGGAGGGCGGGGATAAGCATAAAAACGGCAGGCTCGCAGCCTGCGCGGTAAAAGCTTTTCCCGTTCTTATGGCGTTGTTCTATATGCAGTGGGGAGAGGTTCTCAGCAATATCATTTACGCGCTGATCATGGGACTGCTGTTTTCCCGGATCACGGGCGTTCTGTTTTCAAAAACCGGTAAGACCGGAGGCCGGAGGCTTCGCAGGCTGTGTCTTACCGCCATGATCTTCTGCCTGGCGGAATATGCCTCATGGACAAGCTCCTGCTTCTGGGATGTGGATGCATTGCGCTATACCTATTACGCCGGCGACCTTCTTATGACTCTCTGCTTCCCGTTCTTTATTGCGGCGCTAAAGGCGGCGCCGGGGGAGGCGGACGCATGAGCTATGTGGAGAATATCTACATCTGTCTGGCGGCACCGCTGCTGCTTGCCGCTCTGATGCTTAAGCGCGACTGGAAAAAGGCGCTGATCTTTCTTCTGGCCGGTATGACAAGCTGTCTGCTTTCGGCCTATGTTACCACGTTCTTTGCGGCGCTGCTCAGGGCGGACACCCTGACAGCATCTTATCACCTGGCCCCGACGGTGGAGGAGATCATGAAATTCCTGCCCCTGCTCTTTTACCTTGCCGTATTCCGGCCGGATCGGAAGAGCACGGTGAATTCTGCCGTTCTGGTGGCTGTGGGCTTTGCAACCTTTGAGAATGTCTGCTATCTGACCAGCAACGGTACCTCGGAGCTGGTAAAGCTCCTGATCCGCGGCTTCGGGACAGGGGCGATGCATCTGCTCTGCGGCATGCTGGTTTCGGTGGGGATGTTCCTTTTATGGGAGCATAAATGGCTGCGTAACGTCGGCACCTTCGCGGTGCTTTGCTCCACCGTTACCCTGCACGCGATCTTTAACATCATGGTCAGCGAACCGGGCTTGAGCACCTGGATCGGAAGCGCGGTGCCGATGGTACTGATCGGGTGTATCCTGATGATCACCGTAAAAAAGGATATATTTAAAGATAAGGATCTCAAAGAATCCGATACATGAAAATGAAGCTCCGATCGTAATAAGGTTTTTTGCCTTTTATTCAGATCAGAAATTCCAAAATATACTTAGTATTTTTATCTCTTCCGACAGACTTAATAAGTGAAGGGGTATTTTTTGTGCTTAATGCCTTTTGGAAAGGGATACGAAAGAGGGAGGTGCCCTATGACAAAAGAAGAACGGATCCTGGAGCTGCACAGGCGGGTGGAGCAGCGAAGGAGAAAGAAGGAGGCAGGGAAAACGGCAGTGCTGGGAGTCATGGGCGGACTGCTTATGGTATTCCAGCTCATAATACTGGTGTCTGAAGCCGGAATGCACGCAGGAACGGCTGCATCCTATGCAGGAACCATGATGCTTTTTGATAATGTCGGTGGATATGTGCTGACGGCGGTCGTGGCTTTTATGGCGGGCGCCCTGATCACGGCTGCGATAAAGAACAGGCAGCCGGATGAGCAGAAAAGCGGCAAAACGAATGGCATCGGTGATAAGCAGGATAGTATTCCGGAACATCAAAACGCGGAAGGAGGACAGCAATAATGAAGAGAAAAGCGGGAAGGATAATATCGATAATCCTGTCACTGATACTGCTTAGCGGGCTGCTGCCCGAAGGGCTTACAATAAGAGTATATGCTGAAGAGCCGTCGGGAGATCCGGAAAACGGTATAGAACTGAACGGGACAACTAACAAATGGACAGATAATGTCTATATGATAAAGTCGAATGATACTATTGATATTTATAACCGTGTGAATGTGAGTGGTGATGTGATACTTATACTTGAAGAGGGGAGTACACTCAATTGTAAGGAGGGAATACATGTACCGGAGGGCAGCAGCCTTACGATCGAAGGTGAGGGGAAACTGATCGCAACGGCGGAAAAATCTCTCATTAGCAGAGCGGGTATTGGAGGTAACAATGGTGAAAATTGCGGATCGATCACGATCAACGGCGGTATTATCGAAGCTACGGGGAATCAAAATGGAGCAGGGATCGGCGGTGGAGGTAATGGCTCCGGTGGAACGATCATAATCAACAAAGGTGAAATTACTGTCAGAGGTGGAGTATACGCAGCAGGAATTGGTGGCGGTAGAGAAGGTTCGGCAGGCACCATTGAAATAAACGGCGGTAGTGTTGTGGCTATCGGTGGTTACGACGCGGCGGGGATAGGCTGCGGAAAGTTTGGTTCCGGCGGAACCATCACTGTAAATGATGGGACGGTCACAGCCTCAGGTGGTTCCTGGGGTGCCGGTATTGGAAGCGGAGAGACGGACGGTGACAGCGGAAAGGTATCGGTGATCATAAAAAAAGGTATGATCACGGCCCATGGCGGTAATGATGGAGCCGGTATCGGCAGCGGAGCTTTAAACAAGAGTGTTGGAAATGGAAATGGATATGGATACGAGGTGCTTATATATGGCGGAACAGTGATAGCTACCGGTGGTTCATACGGAGCCGGTATAGGGAGTGGAGCTGGTCAAATTGTGACCAGCAGTATAAAGATATATGGAGGTAAGATCAAAGCAACAGGTGGATCTGATGAAGATGGTTCCAATGCAGCCGGTATAGGAGCCGGTAACGGGGGTACAGGTGAAAATATCTTACTGAGTTGGTCTGATCCGGAGGAGGATTATATTGAGTCTGACAGTTATGCAGGAAATATCAGCTTTGGTGAATATACGAGATTTAAGCTGCAGGATAGCGGCGAGCTTGCAACGACGGAAAATATCGGAGGAAAGCGCATCATACCTTTTTTGGGAGATCTGCATTCCATTACGACGAAGTGTTCTGCAGGTGGAAGTGTCCGGACGGACATTGATAAATCTTCCGAGGGTCAGAAGGTAAATATCAGCTGGAATGTGGAGTATCCTTATGATTTTAAGTCTGTCGCTGTGACTGCAGGTGAAAGCAATGTAAGTACAGAGCGGACAGGAGAAACGAGTGCCAGTTTTATAATGCCGGACAGAGATGTAGAGGTATCTGTTGTTTTTGAAAGGATATCTGCTGTCTCCAGGCCGACCTCTGAGGGAACAAAAAGCTGTGATCCTGTACTTCCGCAGAAGAATGAGTACAGCAGTGGCTGGTACACGATCAACAGGGATGTCTCAATTTCTGATCGCATAAGTATTATTGGAGATGTGAAGCTGTTTCTGACTGAGGGAATGACTTTAAGCTGTTTAGACGGTATTACTGTGGCTGAAGGAAACAGTCTTACGATTGAGGGAACAGGAAAGCTGATCGCGACAGATCATTATGTGAATGCTGCCATCGGTGGATTGTATGATGAAAGTACGGGCAGCATAATCATCAAAAGCGGTATCGTGGAGGCTACGGCATGTCATTTGGCAGCCGGTATAGGCGGTGGATACCAAGGAGGCTCGGGTAATATCGTTATAGAGGGTGGAACGGTTAAGGCGATCGGTGGAACCTATACGGGCGCCATCGGATGTGGAAATAATGGAAGTGGAGGTTCCATAGAGATAGGCGGAGGAAAGGTAA